>JBBQMG010000122.1:0-12457 GCA_038328705.1 Acidimicrobiales bacterium
CAGTACGTACGACGCCGCATTGACGGCTACAGCCCCAGCCATTGCGACCCGTCCCGACAGGCGCGCCCGCAAACCACCGGCCATGACGCCTGCCAGTGTTGCGCCGCACGCGATCACGGTGAGCGCAGGGCCGAACCATCCGCCATCGAGCGAGTACTGACGGCGCACCAGCAGTACCAACATGGCCAGCACCGCCGAGCCGCACAGTGACAATGTGAACATCGAGCAGGCCAGCACCACCAGGGTGCGCGTCCTGCGGAAGTACTGCCACGCCGGTGCGATTGTGGGCCGCGGCTGCACGTCGGTCGGCTCGACAGGGGGCGCTTTGGGAAGCCCTGCGAGAAACGCCGCTGACACGAGATAGGAGACGGCGTCGGCGGCGAATGGCATCCACGTCGCAAGTCGAAAGATCAGCGAGCCAAGTGGTGGTCCGACGAACTCGCGTCCCACGTCGTCCGCGGCCTGCAATCGTCCGTTTGCTTCGTCGAGATGTGTCTCGCCGACAAATGAGGGGATCGCACTCTGTGAGGAGGTGATGAAGATCGTCTCACCGGCACCGATCAAGAACGTGATGCCGGCGAGCACGATGCCGGGCAGCGATCCCACGAGCAATGCAACTGCGGCTGCGATCACCACCGCCGCACGAGCCAGATCTGCCGCCACCAGTACCCGGCCGCGGTCGTACCGATCCGCGATCAGTCCGGCGGGCACGGCCAACAGCACGCCCGGCAGGAGGCCGGCGGCGGCGATGGAGCCGAGCACGAGTTCACTGGGCGGCTTGATCGAGGCAAGGAGCGGTAGTGCAGCAGTGGTCATTCCGGTTCCGACAGCCGAGAGCGCGTTGGCCGACCACAGTCGCTGATAGGCGCGGCCGAACGAGGCGTTGATCACGGCTGTGCCGATTCGCAGGGCAGCGTCGTGTCGCGATGCCGTGCTGCCCCGCCTGGATGCTGCATGGTGGGGAGGGTAGTCGCCCCGCACGGAGCGCGCCCCTGATACAGAATCCCAGCTGGTGGGATATCCTTCCCGTGATGAACGGGCTTTCCAGCGTCGAGAGCAGTGGCGTGGGCGTGCTGGACAAGAGTGTGCTCATCTTGCAGGCGCTGGTTGCGGGGCCACTCGACCTGGTCGATCTGCAGCAAGCGACGGGGCTGCCACGGGCGACGGCGCACCGGCTCGCCGTTGCACTCGAGCACCATCATCTGGTGCGCCGCGATCCACAGGGCCGCTTCTGTCTCGGCTTCGAGTTGATCTACCTGGGGCGGGCAGCAACCGAGGCGTTCCCGCTGGCCGAGTTCGCCACCGCTGCGCTCACCGCGTTGCGCGACCAGACAGGCGAGAGCGTGCAGCTGTACGTACGCGAGGGAGACAGCCGGCGGTGTGTGGTGTCGCTGCAGTCCAGTCATGCGCTGCGATGGATCGTTCCCGAGGGTGCGTTGCTGCCCATCGGCCTCGGCTCCGCCGGCAGGGTGCTTGCTGATCCGGGTGTGCGAGTTGCCGAGAGCGTGGAAGAGCGTGAGCCTGGTGTTGCTTCGGTGAGTGCTGCTGTACTCGACCGCGGGGGAGCAGTGATTGCCGCCGTGAGCCTCAGCGGGCCGGTGGAACGACTGAGCCGGAAACCGATCGAGCGATTCGGCGCAGCGGTGGAGGTCGCCGCTGTGGCGGTGGCAACTGCGCTTCCGCGCTGACTTCTCGGATTTGTTTGCCGAATTCGTCAACTCACCATGCCCAGTCTGGGTGTGAACGATGACGACGTCCTTCCGGTCCTGTTGGTGCAGTGGTTCGAGAGCCGCCTGCACGAATCCGTTGGCTTCTGCCTTCGTGGATGCCGTCTCTATGGACTGGAACTGATCGACCCGGACAGTCTGGACACGGGCGATCCGATGGCTGCACGAGTGTCGTTCATCGCCGAAGCCGACGACCGCGAGAGTGTGATTGGTCACCCCGACGCCTCTGCGGTAGTGGCATTCGATGCAGCAGCCCTGGTGACAGTCGAGTGGCGACCGATGGCTGCGGCCGGGCTGACCCGGCCAGGTCAGTTCTCGCCGCGCCGGCGGGCAAGGGTGGTCGAACTGGTACTGGACGACGTCGGCGTCACCGTTATCCGCTTCGAGAACGACCCGGACTTCATCGTGCTCGCGTCCGCCTCGTGAGGTCGGGCGGCCGAGTGACGAACTCGACGAACTAGTAGAGAACGACAAGGTCGATGACCATCACGATGTCGATCGATGGGGGCAGTCCCAATCCTTCGCTGCCAAGGCTGTCGAACATCAGCGTGAAGGGGATCTGCACCTGGCGGCGCCCGCCGACCTTCATGTCCTTGACCGCGGCGAGCATGCCGACGTAGGCGGTGGTGTCGGCCCCATACAGGAACGTCAGCGGCGGCTCGCCCCAGCTCGACGACAACTTCTCGCCGGTGTCGGCGCGGAAGGCGACGAGGCGAATCGCGACAGTCTGTCCGTCAGCCGCTGATGCGCCGGTGCCTTCGACCAACTCCGTGGACTTGATGGCGCCGATGTTGTCGGCTGGCTCGAGCGTGATCTGCGGCTCGTCGGCCACGTCGGACGTCGGCAGCACAGCCACTGCGACGACGATGAAGGACAGCGCATCGCCGGGTGCGATGATGCCGCCGCCGGGGGGCGAGTCGCCATATGCGAGCTCTGCCGGAATGTCGAGCTGGCGTCGACCGCCTTGCTGTATGCCGACAAGGCCCTGCTCCCACCCGTCGATGACGCCGCCGGCCCCGAGGGTGACCTCCAGTGGCTTCCCGCGGTCGAAGCTGTTGTCGAACTCGGCCCCGTCGGCCGTACGAACGCCGACATAGTGGACGATGACAGCATCGCCAGTGGCAGCCTGCGGGCCGGTGCCGACCGCGATGTCCGTGATCTCCAATGTGGTCGGTAGTTCGCTGGGCACCGACACCGTCGGCTTCTCCAGCGGGAGCGTGATGGCAGGTGCGCTGGAGTCAGTCGCGGAGTTGACGGTGTCGCTCGTGGAAGCTGCATCGCCGCAGGCGGAGATCAGGAGCAAGCAGGACACGACGACGGCCGTGGGTCGCAGAGCACGCATTCGGGTGACGCTATCTGTCGGTCAGGCGGAGGGGCCGTCGGCAGCTTCGGTTGCAAGCGCCTGCAGCCAAGGCCCCTCAGCCTCTGCCAACGGCGTGCTGGGTGACCCGGCAACGAACGGCCACAGCTCCTCGGCGATCCGCCGATAGTTGCCCGTTGCCTGCAGCTCGCCCAACAATGCGTAGAGGCCGAGGTTGATCCGTTGGATGAACACGAATGCCTTGGGAACGGTTGCGTACTGGGCGATGGGGCTGGTGCGGTCGAACGTGTGACGCACGATGCGGCTGGCGTATTCGGAGCTCCACGTCACATCGCAGTCGTCGCGCACACTCTCGTAGAACTGGCTGAAGTACTCACCAACTTCGGAGTCGGGGCTGGGGCAGCCTGGTCGCAGCATCCCAGCGTTCTCGACCACTGAACGGAACCGCACAACATCGTGATCGAAGGCCGCTGACTTCACCATCTCGATGAACGTCGTCATCTCGCTGTCGTTGAAGTGCTTCACCAGGCCGAAGTCGAGGAACGTCACCCGGCCATCGCGATGGAAGAGGTAGTTGCCCGGATGAGGGTCGCCGTTGAACGCGTGCATCCGGTACAGGCTGCGGAAGACGAAACGGAAGAGCACCTCGCCGATGCGATCCTTTTCAGCCTGTGACCACTCCAACATTTGCTGCCATGTCGCACCATCGACCAGCTCGCTGGTGATCACGTGGGCGCTACTGAAGGTGGGCAACACATCTGGCACATGAATGAACGGGTGGCCGCGGTAGAAGTCGGCGAAGAGTTGCTGGTTGCGGGCTTCCAGCCGGTAGTCCAGTTCCTCGCTCAGGCGTTCCTTCACTTCCGCCACCATGTCGTCGGGGTTCAGCCCACCGAAGCCCTGCTGCAGCAGCATGCCGAGTAAGTCGGCGTTGCGAAGGTCGGCACCCACGGCCTCCGCGACGCCTGGATACTGCACTTTCACGGCCACCGCGCGCTCGGCGCCTGTGGCTGGGTCGATGGCCACGGCCCGATGGACCTGGCCAATGCTGGCCGCCGCGATCGGATGTGGGTCCCAAGTGACGAACAGTTGGTCGGGGCCGACTCCGAAGTCGTCGGTGATGACTTGCGCCGCAAGCTCGGGGCTCATCGGGGGCGCATTGGACTGCAGCTGCGACAATGCGTCGCGAAGCGGCGCTGGAAGCGCGTCGTCGATGTAGCTGGCCATCTGACCGAGCTTCATCAGCGCGCCCTTCATGTTGCCCAGCCGCTCAGCGACGGCTTCGGCGGTGCGCAGCTCGCGGCTCTCGTCGAGCTCGATGCGCCGCTCAGCGTTGGCAAACAACTTGCGCGCTGCGGTACCTGCGTAGTTGGCGCCGACGCTGACACCCAGCCTGGCGAGATCAGCGTTTCGTTGGCCGCGACCGGTGCGCAAGGCTGCGACGGCACGTCGTCGGTTGAGGATGGCAGCGGCT
This sequence comes from Acidimicrobiales bacterium, assembly GCA_038328705.1. GTDB lineage: Bacteria > Actinomycetota > Acidimicrobiia > Acidimicrobiales > Ilumatobacteraceae > UBA668. The sequence continues at coordinate 4,523 of JBBQMG010000122.1, forward strand.
GTTGTTGCAACTGCAACAACTCCGAACACGCGCAGCAGCCGTCGCATCAGCTGCGCTCGACCACTGAGCCGATGGCCCGCAGCAGTGTTGGAACGAATCGATCGGCATTCGCGACGACGGAGTCGTGATCGCCATCAACGCGGAAGGCCTCGGCCTTCGGAATGCTCTCGAACAGTCGCACCTGGCGGCGCACGGGCACAACGCGATCGCGCATCGTGATCAGCACCGAGGTGGGAACATCGACGTCGGCGATCCAGTCGCGCGAGTTGAACTTGCCAATCGAACGGCCGGCCCCGAGCACCATGCGCCAATCGTGCAACGCGGCCTCCTGGATGGCCCACGGCTCCCATTCGTCGCTCTTGCGCTGCAGGTAGAACTGCTCGGTCAGCCACTGGCGGGCCTGCGCCGGAGTCAGGCGGGCCAGCGTGGCGAGACCCGAGAGGCCGATGAAACCCAGCCGCTCCTCGCGAGAGGTGAGGAAGTAGGGCGCGGTTGCGCACAGCGTCAGCCCTCGCACTCGTTCTGGGTGCCGGCGCCAGATCAGCTGGGCGATGGGCCCGCCCATGGAGTAGCCGACCGGGATGACCTTGTCGATGCCCAAGACATCGCACACCGCGAGCGCGTCGTCGGCACAGTCCTCGAGGCGGAACGCCTTGTTCGAACGAATCCCGCGGCCGTGGCCGCGGTGGTCGAGTGCGACAACTCGGTAGTACCGCGACAACGGGCCGTAGCAGGTGAACCAGTTGAGGTCGGCGCTGGCCGTCCACCCGTGCAGCAACAACACCGTTGGTGCGTTGGGTGGGCCGTCCATCGTGCGCACGAAGGTGGTTCCACGCCCAGGGAGTTCCATCGCCGCGCCTGGCGGCAGGAGGGGCACGTCGTCGGCTGCCTTCCCGTCACGAATCGCCACTATTGCATCGTCCTTGTCAGATTGCGCACACAGCTCAGGCGAATGCCACCTTCAGCACCTGCACGCGCAGCACGCCATTCGGTGCTTGGTACTCCACCCAGCTGCCTTCGGCCGCGCCCAGCAGCGCGGCGCCGATGGGTGACTGCGGGCTCATGATGTCCAGGGCGCCGGTCTTTTCTTCCATGTGGCCCACGAGATACGTCTCGGCATCGTCGGCTGAATCGCCTTCGTACATGATCGTCACGATGGTGCCCGGGGCGACCACGCCTTCGTCGCCACCTTCGAGGATCTCGGCGTTCTCGAGGAAGTGCTCGAGCTGACGAATGCGGCCCTCCATGTGGCCCTGCTCGTCCTTCGCGGCGTGATAGTCGCCGTTCTCGCTGAGGTCACCCATCAGGCGCGCAGTTTCGATCTTCTGGGCGACTTCGATGCGGCCGCGCGTGCTGAGGTCGTAGTGCTCTGCCTGCAGGCGATCGAACGCCGACCGTGAGAGTTGGGTACTAGCCATAGGGGGAAGGAGCCTATCTGCGCTGCTGGCGCGCTCGATAGGCGCCCGGTGTGATGCCGACTGCGCGCTGGAACTGGCGGGTGAACGAGCTCTGGTCGTAGAAGCCGCAGGCGCCGGCGATCGTGGCCAACGTGGCGTCGGTGTCATCGAGGCGGCGGGCCGCTTCATCGATGCGAGTGCGGATCAGCAACTGCTTCGGCGAGACGCCCAGAGCCCTGCGCATAGCGCGTTCGAGCTGGGCGGGGGAGAGCGCCGCCGCAGCTGCGATGTCAGCCACCTTCAGCGGCTCGGCAAACTCACGCCGAATCAGGTCGATAGCGCTCTGCAGGCCCTGGTGGTGTTGCGCAGCGTCGGCGCCCCGGCGCAGGTCGTCGCTGACGACCACGATGCCTGTGATTTCGCCCTGCTCGTCGCGTAGCAGCGTCTTGCTGGTCACGTACCAACCGCGCGAACCGTCCGGGCGAAGGATCATCTCCAACTCGTTGCGGATTGGCTCACCGGTGGTGAGCAAGGCAGCGTCCTGTGCCTCGTACGCATCGACGAGATCGGCCGGGAACACGTCGCTGGCCGTACGCCCGAGAATCTGGTTTGGGCGGCACCCGGCCCGATCGGCGAAGGCCTGATTTATGGCCAGGTACTGGCCGTCGGTGTCCTTGACGCAAAACATCGTATGCGGCACGCCGGCGAACGCTTCGTTGAGGGCGGCGACGATTCGATCCACATCGACATTGTGTCGCGCCGCGCGTTGTACGAACGCGACGCCTGGCGGAACCGAACGGTGCTAGCCCGCGGGCGTTTGATGAAAGGGTGGCAACCATCACTCCCGCAAGTTCAGAGCAAAGGCACACGACGGCACACGACGCAGCACGGGCCGTCGCTCTCGCTGCGCGTCTGCTGGTCGATTCACTGGCGGCGGCCAGTCGGGCGGAACGTCGGCAACAGGCGCGGTTGGCGGGAGTGGTGGAGGACGCTGCGCTGCGCGAACTCACCTTCGCGCTGACCGATGAAGTCTTGCGGTTCGACTTGCCGCGGCGCGCTGCGGCAAGGTTCCACTCGATCGTCGACGACATCGGCGTGCCGTCGTCACTGGGCCGTGTTGACCGAGTTTTACTGCATGCCGGCGCTGCGCTGGCTCCTCTGCTTCCGTGGCTGGTGATGCCGTTGGTCCGGTCGCGAATGGTGCGCGAGAGTAGCGGTGTCGTGCTGTCGGCGGACGACCCAGCCTTCGCTCGGCATGCGGCTGCTCGGGCCAGGGATGGCTTTCGGTTGAACGTGAATGTGCTCGGCGAGGCAATCCTCAGCGATGCGGAGGCCGACGAGCGGATGGCGATGATTCGTGCGCGCGTCGTGCGGCCCGACGTTGACTACGTCTCGCTGAAGATCTCCGCAGTGGTCGCCAACCTCGACGTGCTCGCTTTCGACCACAGCGTTGATCGCATTTGTGAGCGCCTTCGGGTCCTCTACCGCGATGCGGCGTCGTGCAGCCCGAGAACGTTCATCAACCTCGACATGGAGGAGTACCGCGACCTGCCGTTGACGATCGCGGCGCTGACCAGAGTGCTCGATGAGCCGGAGTTCGCAGGACTGGACGCAGGTGTGGTGCTGCAGGCGTACCTTCCTGACTCGCATGCTTCCTGCGCTTCGCTGTGCGTGTGGGCTGTCGCTCGCCAGGCCGCAGCCGGCGGCATGTTGAAGATCCGCATCGTGAAGGGCGCCAACCTGGCGATGGAGCGAGTGGAAGCTGAACTGCACGGTTGGCCGCAGGCACCGTTCCTCACGAAGGCGGAAGTGGACGCGAGTTTCAAGCAGTTGGTCACGTTGGCCCTGTCGCCCGAGTTTACGGATGCTGTCCGCGTGGGGTTCGCAAGCCACAACCTGTTCGATCTTGCGTGGGCGTTGGGTCTTCCGGGTCGCGACCGGCTCGACATCGAGATGCTCGAAGGTATGGCGCCTGCCCAGTCGCGGACCGTACGGGCCGCTGCCGGCGACGTGTTGCTGTACGCGCCCGTCGTGCGTCCGCATGACCTGGCCGCAAGCATTGCCTACCTGACACGTCGACTCGACGAGAACACGTCGCCCGACAACTTTCTCCGTGCGCTGTTCACGCTGCGGCCTGGGTCGGAGGAGTGGCGCGACCAGCGAGCTCGCTTTGAAGCTGCGATGCGTGCCGCTGGCTCAGTGGTCCCGGCCAGCCGGCGCACGCAGGACCGATCGGCGGCCCTTGCCCTCGGCACCGCAGAGCCTTTCGAGAATTGCGCAGACACTGACTGGACGCAGGCTGCCAATCGGTCGTGGATTGCAGCTGCGATGGCCGCGTGTGACGTGGCGGTGGTCGACGTGACCGACACGGTTGAGCAGATCGATGCGGCTGTGGCGACCGCTGCGGCTGCTGGCAGGCAGTGGTCGGCGACCCCGTTTGCCGAGCGCCGGTCACTGCTGGCCGCAGTCGCTGACGAGATGGAACGCAGCCGTGGCCGCACGTTGGCATTGATGGCGCGCACGGCCTGCAAGACCATTGCCGAGGGCGACCCGGAAGTGTCGGAAGCCATCGACTTTGCCCGCTACTACAGCTGGTGCACACATGCCATCGAGGAACGGGTCGCGTCGGGTCTCACGTTTGTGCCCAATGGTGTGGTGCTTGTCGCCTCGCCGTGGAACTTTCCGTACGCGATTCCGGCGGGTGGCGTGTGCGCTGCCCTCGCGGCTGGCAACGCGGTGATTCTGAAGCCGGCACCGGAGGTGCGCGAGGTGGCGCATGAGTTGGCGAAGCAACTCTGGCGCGCTGGCGTGCCGGCAGAGCTGGTGCAGGTCGTGGCCTGCCCCGACGACGAAGTCGGCCAGCGCCTGGTGACGCACGACGACGTTGCCGCGGTGGTGTTGACCGGCGCGTACGAGACCGCGCAACTGTTCCGTTCATGGAAGCCGTCGATTCGCGTCCTTGCCGAAACGAGTGGCAAGAATGCGCTCGTCATCACCGCTGCCGCGGATGAGGACTCCGCTATCCGCGATGTGGTTCGTTCCGCGTTCGGGCATGCAGGGCAGAAATGCTCCGCCGCCAGCCTTGCGATTGTGGAGGCTTCTGTCTATGACGACCCGGCGTTCATGACTCGGCTGGCCGACGCGGTGCGCAGCGTTCGCGTTGGGGTTGCCGACGACCTCTCGACCATGACCGGGCCGCTGGTGGGCGCGCCGTCCGAGAAGTTGCTACGAGCACTCACCACCCTGGAACAGGGGGAGCAGTGGTTGGTGGAGCCGCGCTGCCTCGACGGAGCGCGCCACCTCTGGTCGCCGGGAGTTCGGTTGGGTGTTGCGTCCGGGTCGTGGTTCCATCGCACCGAGTGTTTCGGGCCGGTCCTTGGGGTCATGCGAGCGCGTGACCTGGACCATGCCATCGAACTGCAGAACGCCGGCGAGTTCGGCCTCACCGGCGGCATCCACTCACTTGACGAGCATGAGATCGCGCGCTGGCTCGATCGCGTCGAAGTCGGCAACGTGTACATCAACCGGCACATCACCGGTGCGATTGTCCAGCGGCAGCCGTTCGGAGGCTGGAAGCGATCCTCTGTCGGCTGCGGACCCAAGGCTGGCGGTCCGTTCTACGTCGAAGCCTTCGGCACCTGGTCGCAGGGCGGTGTGGCGGCAACAGAAGCCGACTTCGTGCGGGTGTGGGACGAGTACTTCGCCGTCGGGCACGACCCGTCGAACCTCGCGTGTGAACGCAACGTGTTGCGCTTTCGCCCGCTGCCCAGTGTCGGCCTTTTCGTCGCCGCCGACGCCGACCAAGCTGCCGTCGCAATCGCCAGAATCGCCCAACGTGTCGCGGGCGCGCCACTCATCATGGTGGTCACACCCGCGACAGGTTCGGTGGAACGGGTGCGTGTGATTGGCTCGCTGTCGCCCGATCAAGTCGCCGAATGTCGGCTGGCGGGTGTCGAACTCGATCTGGTGCAACCCGTCGCCGATCCGATGGTCGAACTGCGGCGATGGGTGCGCGAGCAATCCATCAGCTGGACCCGACACCGCCACGGCCGCCCACTCGACTGACCAGTCCATTCGGACGGTGGCATCGCCAGGCGATACGGTGCTCGCCGTATGGCACATCGAATTGCAGTCATCGGTGGCGACGGAATCGGGCCTGAGGTCACGGCCGAGGCGTTGAAGGTGGTGCGCGCCGCTGGCGTAGAAATCGAGACCACCGACTTCGATCTCGGTGGTGCGCGGTACCTGCGCGATGGCGAGATTCTGTCGGATGAGGTACTCGACCAGTTGCGTGACTTCGACTGCATCTTGCTCGGCGCCGTCGGAACGCCGGAGGTGCCGCCCGGCGTCATCGAGCGCGGCTTGCTGCTGAAGATGCGCTTCGCTCTCGACCTGTACATCAACCAACGGCCGTTTCATGGCACTGCGCCCGGCGGCACCACCGAGCATGATCTCGTGGTCATCCGTGAGAACACCGAAGGGCCGTACGTCGGTGAGGGCGGCTCGCTGCGCAAGGGCACCATTCACGAGGTGGCAACGCAGGGTTCGGTCAATACCTGGATGGGCGCCGAGCGGGCGTGCCGCTACGCATTCGAGCTGGCGACAACGCGACGCAACCACGTCACGCTGGTGCACAAGACGAACGTGCTGACGTTCGCCGGCGATCTGTGGCAGCGGGCATTCAACGCCGTCGCTGCCGACTACCCGCAGGTGACCACCGCCTACAACCATGTCGATGCGGCCTGCATCTACTTCGTCCAGGACCCGCAGCGCTACGACGTGATCGTCACCGACAACCTGTTCGGCGACATTCTCACCGACCTGGGCGGCGCGGTCAGCGGTGGCATCGGCTTGGCGTCGAGCGCCAATCTCAACCCTGCACGCACCGGCCCCAGCATGTTCGAGCCGGTCCACGGCTCGGCCCCCGACATCGTCGGTACCGGCAAGGCCAACCCGACCGCTGCAATTCTGAGCGCGGCGTTGATGCTCGACTTCCTGGGTGAAACCGCTGCCGCCGACCGCATCCGCGCTGCGTGCGAGGAGGCTGTTACCGGCAGCACCACCGAGGTCGGTTCCCAAATCGCAGCTCGCGTGGCAGGCTGACCCGATGCCCATTCAAACGACCCCGAAAATCTGGATGAATGGCGAGCTCGTCGACTGGGCGGATGCACAGATCCACGTGTTGACCCACACCCTTCACTACGGCACGGGCGTGTTCGAGGGGATTCGTGCGTACGAGACAGCTGCTGGTCCGGCAGTCTTCCGCCTCACCGAGCACATTGCTCGCTTGCACAACTCGGCGAAGATCGTCGGGATGAAGATTCCTTACTCCGTCGAGGAACTGGTTGCCGCCGTCAAGTCAACAGTTGCCAGCACCGGTCTGCCGAGCTGCTACATCCGCCCGATCGCGTACTACGGGTACGGCGAGATGGGGCTCAACACGTTGCCCTGCAACGTCGATGTCTCCATTGCGTGCTGGCCGTGGGGCGCCTACCTGGGCGACGACGCGGTCAACAAGGGCGTCCGCATGAAGATCTCTTCGTGGACCCGCCACGACCACAACACGATGCCACCCGCCTCGAAGACAACCGGCAACTACGTCAACAGCTCGCTCGCCAAGGTCGAGGCGCTGAAGGCCGGCTATGACGAAGCGATCATGCTGGCTCCCAACGGCCTGGTCGCCGAGTGCACCGGCGAGAATCTCTTCGCCGTCCGCAATGGCATCATTCTGACGCCGCCGACATCGGCAGGAGCGCTGGAAGGCATCACGCAGAACACCGTGACTGCGATCGCCAACGACCTCGGGTACGAGGTGCGGGTGGACAACATCGCCCGCAGCGATCTGTACATCGCCGAAGAGATCTTCGTGTGTGGCACCGCTGCTGAAGTCAGCTCGGTCAACTCGGTCGACGATCGCGAGGTGCCCTGCCCCGGCCCGATGACGAAGGCGATCGCCGAGGTCTACGCCCGAACCGTCCGCGGTCAGGAAGCCAAGTACTCGCACTGGTGCGAGCTAGCCGTCTGACCCGTACGCAGCGTCGGCGAGCAGCATTCGTTGCAGTCGCTCGGCGTGTTGACGGGCCATGACATGGCGCTCGCCATCGATGGTCAGGCTCAGAGCCGGGCCTGAGGAGGCGAAGGTGACAGCGGTGGCATCGACTTCACCGACCAGTTCGGTGGGCAGGCCGATCACGCGGCTCGACTCGAAGAGCCAGATTCGAGTGGCCGAGCGTCCGATGAAACGAAAGTCGGACCCGGCGTTGAGTCCGAGCCCTCCGCCGATCAGCACGCCGAACACGGTGAGGATGCCCGGCAACCCCACGACGTTGTCGAATCCGAAACCAACGAGCCCACCGATCGCAACGCCGGCAGCTACCGCCGACCAGTGCCACGGCTTGCGACGCACGATGAACAGCGCGTCGACGACCAGTTCGTCTGCCAACCGCCCAGCGCGATCCAGCGTCCGCGAATGCATCGACATGTTGGAAGTCAATCAGCCCACGTGTGAGTTCGCTCCTACTTGGCGGGGCGTCCCTTG
>JBBQMG010000123.1:0-12408 GCA_038328705.1 Acidimicrobiales bacterium
TTGTCGTTGAGGACGATGATGACTCGTTGCCCGCTGTGGCCGATGTTGTTCAGTGCTTCGTAGGCCATGCCGCCGGTCATGCTGCCGTCGCCGATGACCGCGACGATGTGGCGATGAGGGTCGGTGCCGGCTTCGCGTGCAACCGCCATTCCGTAGGCATAGGACAGCACCGTGCTGGCGTGACTGTTCTCGATGTAGTCGTGAGGGCTTTCCTCACGGTTCGGGTAGCCGGACAGACCGTTTGCCTGGCGCAGTTGCTCGAACTGTGCCTGACGCCCGGTCACGATCTTGTGGACGTACGCCTGGTGGCCGGTATCCCACAGAATCGCGTCGGTGGGGGACTCGAACACACGGTGCAGGGCCAGTGTCAGCTCGACGGCGCCGAGGTTGCTGCCGAGATGACCGGCGTGTTCGGCGACCGCCTGCACGATGAAGTCGCGTATCTCGCCGGCGAGGTCGTCCAGCTCCGGGTAGCTCAGTTGGCGAAGGTCGGACGGTTGCCGTATTTGCTGCAGGGCCATGGCGACCCCACGCTACCGCTGCTGGTGACTCACAGCGGTATCAAGGAGACGTGATGTACACCACAGCCCTGCGACAGATCGGTGCCGATCAGTGGGCTCCTCCGGTTCCGGCGAAGTACCGGTGGTAGGCGTTGATCTCCATGGCGAACACACCGTCGGCACCGAGGGGAATCGTGCGCCACCAGTCGACGTCGATCGCTTGGTGGCCGCCACCGGCCACTGATGCACCCGTGCCTGCGGTGCTGCCCCACGGATTGCGCAGCACCACATAGTCGACGTTCCTGCTCCGTGCGCCTGCCAGGGTGTCGCTCATCGCGAACGATCCGTTCATGAAGCGCGGTGCCGATCCGACGTCGGCGAAGTGCAGTGGGCCGGGGTCTGGTACCGGCCAGTCGGTCGGCAGGTACTGGGGGATGGTGATGCCCGACAGGTCGAACCGCTCGAAGTAGAACTCGCGGCGCGTGAGCCAGCCGAGGACGGAGTAGGCATGCCCGGCGACGACGGTGGCTTCCCGGTACGCGATGTCGCCCTGGTCGCCTTCTGCGGCCGTCCCGTACGTCCACGCGATCATCGGTGTGGTCGTGCGGCCATTGGTCGTGTGGTTCTTCACCAATTGCAAGATGTCCGAGGCGCTGAAGAACTGGTGCCAGTTGCGGTAGTCGGCAAGCCCGGTGATCTGTGCGCAGGCGATCGACGGATCACCCCCGGCAATGCTGGGGATTGCAGGAAAGTCACTTGCTTCGTCGAGCCGCCACTTGGCGTAGGCTTTTTCGTAGACAGCCGGCCAGATCTCCCCTGCCTCCTTCGAGCTGCAGAAGTCGACGCCCCCCCAGCCGTTGACGAGAACACGGTCCGTGACCTCGACGTGCTCCAGACCGCTGGCGCCGTGGAAACCGATCTGATGCTTGAACAGTTCGTTGTCGGCACCCGTCGCCCGCGTCTGATCGGCAATGACGAACGGCATCGACCATGCAACCGACGACAGTGCCGCGATGAAGTAGCAGTCGCCGACCGCGCCCTGAACCGGATCGGAGAACTCTGCGGTCTCGTTGTAGAAACGCCCGGCGTCCTGCCAGGTGAACCCATCCGGGTGGTAGCCGGCGCGTTCGGGAAAGAGGATGTCGAGAATTCCCTTGTCGAACATCTTCTCCCAACGAAAGTCACGTTCTGCGATGGTCTCGCCCAGCTGGATCTGGAGACCGTTTCGAGCCGCCAGAACATTCCTCACGGGGATGTCCGCGAGACGCGCGGCCCCGAGGCGTTCGGTGAGTTGAGCGAGATTGTGGATGCTCTGGAGGTCGTCGTCACGTGCCAGCAGCGGTTTGCTGTTCTTCGTTGGTGATGGCCTGGTGCGAACCACCGAGCCGTCGGCTCGCAGATGTTGGCCGATGTACAGCGGCGAGCCGTTGGCCGGGTCGAACAAGTCGCCATACGGGGTCTGAAAGATCTCCTCGAGAAGTGCCCGTGGGTTGCTCACCGAGGCCCAGTCGATGTGCCGGCGGGCGACGACTTCGGCGAGCGCGTATGGGTTGGGTACGCCGATGTCTGCGAGTGGAGCGGCGTGTTCCTTGGTGCGTGTGCGCTTGGTGGTCGACTTCCTCGCAATTGTGGGTTTCGGCGCGGCTGTGCGACTTGCCGTGCGACTTGCAGAGCTGTGCTTGGTCGTGGTCATTGAGAGGGCTCCCTGCTGGTGAATCGACGAGGCGCCGATGCCTACAGAGAGCCGCGCGCTCGGCCAGCAGATACGTCGCTCCGCCACGTCGATGAGGCGAGCAATCGGTTAGGAACTGAACATGACACGTCTCGATGGGCAGTCCGCATTGATCACCGGTGGCGGCAGTGGAATCGGATTGGCGTGCGCCACGCAGCTCGCACGCGACGGCGCAACGGTCGTGCTGGCAGCGCGCAACGCCGAGAAGTTGGCGGCCGCGGCGGGCAGCCTGCGAGCTGCGGGTGCCAGCGTGCAGACCATCGTCTGCGACGTCACCGACGAGGCTCAGGTGCAGGCGGCCTGCGCGCTGGCAGGCGAGGTCGGCCGTTTCACAATGGTGGTCGTCAATGCCGGAGCGGGCTCAGCCGCCCCCCTGCACCTGACGACGTTGGAGGACTGGAACAACGTGATGGATGTCAATCTCACGGGAGCGTTCCTCACCATCAAGCACTCAGCCAAGCACCTGGCTCGCTCGGGCGGGGGAGCAATCGTGGCGATCTCATCGATTGCGGCACCGCGCACCCACCGCTACATGACGCCGTACTGCGTCAGTAAGGCCGGGCTGGAAATGTTGGTGCAGCAGGCTGCCGACGAACTCGGCTCGGTCGGCATTCGGGCTAACGCCGTTCGCCCCAGCCTGGTCCCCACCGACATCTCCGTGGGGCTCACCGGCAGCCCCGACATCGTGGCCGACTACCTCGACCAGATGCCACTGGGTCGGCTGGGCACCGTCGACGACATCGCCAACTCTGTCCGCTTCCTGTTGGGAGAGGAGAGCAGTTGGATCACCGGCCAGTGCATCAGTACCGATGGCGGCCATCACCTGCGCCGCGGTCCCAATCTCACCGCGCTGATGGAACTGGTGATGGGCGCCGACGCTCATCCCCACTGAAAAGGCACGTATGACTGCACTTTTCGATCTCACCGGACAGGTCGCCCTCATCACGGGTGGCAATAGCGGCATCGGCCTGGGTATGGCCGAAGCGCTGGCCGGCCAGGGTGCTTCGGTAGCCATCTGGGGTACCAATCCGTTGAAGAACGCGACTGCCGCGGAACGGCTGCGTGCGCTGGGCAGTCCAGTGTTGGATCTGGTCTGCGACGTGGGTGATCATCGAGCCGTCATCGACTCGATGGCCGCAACGGTCGCGGCGTTGGGTCGCGTCGATTCGTGCTTCGTGAATGCCGGCGTCGGAGGGCAGGCGCCCAGCTTCGTCGGCATGAGCGAAGACGAGTGGAATCGCGTGATGCGCGTGAACCTCGACGGAGCGTTCTTCACTGCGCAAGAGGCCGTGAAGCAGATGGTCGCGCAGTCGCCGCAGGGCGGCTCGGTGGTGTTCACCACGTCTGGCTCCGCCAAGTACGGTCAGCAGCGCGGACAGCACTACGGCGGCTCGAAGGGTGCGCTCATCTCGATGATGAAGGGCATCGCTGTCGAGCACGCGCGACATGGCATTCGTTGCAACGCGATCCTGCCGGGCTGGATCGAGAGCGACATGACGGCCGGCGCCCTCAGCTGGGACAAGTTCGTCGCCAACGTATTGCCGCGTGTGCCAATGCGCCGATGGGGCAAGCCGGAGGACTTCGCCGGCCTTGCGGTATATCTCGCCAGCCAGGCCAGCAGCTATCACACCGGCGACGTCATCACCGTCGACGGCGGCTACCACTCGTTCTGACGGCGAGCCGGTGCTGGGATTCTGGAACACTGAGCCCATGAACGACGCGAGCGACACTCACAACGACGACTCTGCGGTGCACATCGACGGTCATGCGGGGCAGCAGGCAGTTGCTGCGTTGATGGCCTTCGGCACCGACACCATGTTCACCCTGAATGGCGGGCACATCTGGCCGCTCTACGACGCCGCGCGCGACCAGGGCATGAAGGTGGTCGACACCCGCCACGAGCAGACCGCGACGTTCGCCGCCGAGGGCTACGCCAAGCTCACTCGCAAGCCGGGCTTCGCCGCACTGACCGCTGGGCCGGGGGTCACCAACGGCATCTCGGCGGTGACGTCCGCCCACTTCAACGGCTCACCGCTCGTCGTACTCGGCGGACGCGCTCCGCAGATGCGGTGGGGCAGCGGCTCACTGCAGGAGTTCGATCACGTGCCCGTACTGCAATCCATCACCAAGAGCGCCGCCACCGTCACCGACTCCGCGCAGGCCGGTGCGATGGTGCACGCCGCTGCTCGACTGGCAATGCAGCCGCATCGCGGCCCGACGTTCCTCGACTTTCCGCTCGATGTCTTCGGCCCCTCCGCCGGCGACATCCCCGTCGTCGATGAGTGCGTCGGCCTCGGTGCAGCACCGAACGACGACGACGTTGCATGGCTGATGGAACTGATCGCGGGCGCCGAACGCCCCGCCTTCATCGTTGGCAGCGACGTGTATTGGGACGGCGCGTGGGACGCACTGCGAGGGGCCGCAGAACATCTACGCGTACCGTGCTTCTTCAATGGTCTGGGGCGCGGCACCCTTCCCGCCGACCACGAACTGGCATTTCTTCGCACCCGCGGTCTGCTCAAGGCGCGCGCCGATCTTGTGGTCGTTTGGGGTACTCCGCTCGACTTCCGCCTCGGCTTCGGTCGCTTCGCCAACGCGCAGGTCGCGCACGTCGTCGACAGCGATCAGCAGCGAGCGCATCACATCGACGTGCCGACGGTGGCCGGGGACAGCAACCTCGTTCTGCGTGCACTTGCCGACGGGCCAGGGCCACGTATCGACCGGTCCGCTTGGGTAGCCGAGCTGCGTGCGGCGGAGGAGAGGGCCCGTGCCGCCGACGCCGAGTCGCTCGCCAACGACAGCGCACCGATCAAGCCCAGCCGCATCTACGGCGAGCTCGGTCAGCGCCTGGCGCGCGACGCCGTGGTGATCTGTGATGGCGGCGACTTCGCCAGCTACGCGGGCAAGTTCGTGGAAGTCTTCGAACCTGGCTGTTGGCTCGACACCGGGCCATACGGTTGCCTCGGCAACGGCCCGGGCTACGCAATCGCTGCTCGCACGGTGCGCCCCAGCAGCCAGATCGTCCTGCTGCTCGGCGACGGCGCGGCCGGCTTCAGCCTCATGGACGTGGACACGATGGTGCGCCACAATTTGCCTGTCGTGATGGTCGTTGGCAACAACGGAGTGTGGGGTCTGGAGAAGCACCCGATGCAGGCGATCTACGGCTGGGACATGGCGTGCGATCTGCAGCCTGGTCTCCACTACGACAACGTCGTCAAGGCGCTTGGCGGAGCCGGCGAAACCGTCACCAACCCCGCCGACATCGGCCCCGCGATGGACCGCGCCTTCGCCAGCGGCGTGCCCTACATGGTCAACGTCCTCACCGACCCCGGCGACATCTACCCAAGAACCAGCAACCTCGCCTAATGGGAGCAGGATGAATCCCAAGTCAGCAGCTTTGGCGCTGGGGCGTCCCCTGTGGGCACTTCAGCGCCAGAGTCGCAAGGGCCCAGGCTGCTTCGGCGCTGGAGTGACCCCTGGAGGCGCCCCACACCCAAAGCTGGACTGAGTGGCCGACGGGAGCGGCAACGGTATGGTGCAAACGGCTTCCCCCAAGTCCGCTGTGTCTCTCGGGAGTCGTCATGTCTGCATTTTCTTTGCCCCTCGCCAGGTGGTTTCGAGACCACCACGGCATTGCATCCTCAGTCGACCTGCGTGTGTTGGATCTCTCCTCCACGCAACGTCGCTCGTTGTTGCAGTTGGGAATGCTCGAGGAAGTGTTTGAGGGCGTATACCACTTGGCCTCGACGCCACTTGACTTCGAGGCGAGATGTGCAGCTGTCTGCGCGGCTGATCTCTCATTGGTCATCTCGTGCTGCAGCGCTGGGTCGTTGTCGAGCCTGCGCCGCTGCAACTCCAGGCGCCTCCATGCCACCACCGACCGAGTGACCAAACCGCTGGGCCGTGGAGTCATCGTTCATCGCACGAAGTCGCTGCCCGAGGAGGACATCATCGATCGCGGCGACGGCATCCGTGTCACCACGGCTGCGCGCACCTTCTTCGACCAGGCCAAACATGTCGACGATCTCACGCTCATCTCGATCGGCGAGCAGATTCTCGACCTGGAGTTGGCGAACATGGCGGAACTTCGTTCAACTGTCGTACGTCTGGCAGTGTCCGGTCGACCAGGTGGAGCCCGGGCAACTCGGGTGATTGCGAATCGAGGCGATGGACCCGCTGCAGACTCTCACGATGAGGTGGTACTCCTCGAGGCGTTGCGCCAACGAGGCCTGAGGTCGTTTGTCCGTCAGCCGTCGGTGCTCCTGCTCGATGGCCGAACGGTGCACCCAGACCTGGGAGACCCGACGGCGGGGTTCTACGTAGAGGTCGACCATCACACCTGGCACTCGAAGTTTTCAGCCGTGGCGTACGACAAGGAGCGGGATCGTAGGGTGCGACTGACGGGTGCCGTCGTGGAGCGCGTCACCGACAGGGCAATCGCCGCCGACCTCGCCGGAGTGGTTGACGACCTGGTGTTCCTGTACGTCCAGCGCCTTCAAGAAGTTGGCGTTGGCGGGCCCGCCTGAGGCGCGCCAGCGCCGAAGCTGGTGTGGTCGGCGGGCTTTGGCGTTGGTAGATCCACCTGCGGCGCGCCAGCGCCGAAGCTTCAGGGGGAGGGGGTCAGGCGCAGCCGCTGCCGGGGGCGGCGACGACATTGCCGGCAGCATCGAGGTCCATGAGGGTGGACTCGGCGCGCAGGTAGTTGGGCACCAGTGCTGCTTCGTTGATCGGCGGCGCGCCGGTGAGAATCGTGTAGGCCTCGACCTGTTGACGCATCATGTCGCGCTCGGTCACACACTGGATGCCGGTGGCGTCGTCGATCTTGGCCGCGCCCTCTTGCACCGTCTTCGCCGGGCAGCCGGAGAGCGCAAGACACCCTGTCGCCGCGAGCAGCGCAGTAGCGATGAGTTTCACTGTGTTTTGTCCATGAATCGGTCGACCTCCACCAAAACGCGGGTGACCTTTCCTGCAGCCACCAGCCCTTTGGTATCGGACGCCGAGACCATGAACGTGAGCCTTCGTCCTTCGATCTTTTCCAGGACCGCTTCCGCCTCGACGGTGCCCCCGATGGCGGTGGGCCGTAGATGGTCCAGCTGCACTCGCATACCAACGGTCGTGCAACCATCAGCGAGATACCCGTTCAGCGCAGCGCACGTCGCTTGCTCGCACAGAGCGATCACGCGCGGCGTGGCGAGCACCAGCACCGTGCCGGAGCCGACGGCGAGGGCAGTGTCGCTTTCGCCGACAACCATCGAGGCCACGCCCTTCAGTCCAACAGTCACTTTCGCCGGTTCGCTCACAAGT
This sequence comes from Acidimicrobiales bacterium, assembly GCA_038328705.1. Lineage (GTDB taxonomy): Bacteria > Actinomycetota > Acidimicrobiia > Acidimicrobiales > Ilumatobacteraceae > UBA668. The sequence goes on from JBBQMG010000123.1 coordinate 7,537, forward strand.
AGAAACGCTACGCCGTCAGGCCCAGCACGGCGAACTCACAGCGCACCCGCGTCGGTAGGCTTCGACTCGTGATCGACCAAGACGTGTTGGAACGAGTACTGGCATCGGCGGTGCGTACGGGCGCCGATTTCGCCGAGGTGTATGCGGAGGACAAGCAGTCCACATCGGTGGCGTTCGATGATGGCCGCGTCGAGCAGGTGACCAGCGGTCGCGACCGTGGCGCCGGTATCCGAGTGGTGAAGGGCGATACCACCGGCTTCGCCCACACCGCCGATCTCAGCGAGACAGGCCTGCGCGCGGCGGCCGAGGCTGCAGCAGCGGCCGCCAGCCAAGGCGACGGTGGCACCCGCACCATCGCATTGACGCGTGGCGCCGAGCGCGTGGTCAGCCCTGTCAGCCTGTTCCCCGACGAGGTTCGCAAGGCCGACAAGGTCGCCATTTTGCTCCGCATGGACGAAGCCGCCCGCGGTGCGAGTTCCTCGATCGTGCAGGTGAGCGCCGGCTACGGCGACAGCCGCAAGCATGTGCTCATCGCCAACACCGACGGCGTGTTCGTCACCGACCAGCAGGTACGCACGCTCGTGCGTGTCACCGCCGTGGCCGACGGTGACGGCGGCATGCAGACCGGTTACCAGAGCGCCGGACAGACGATGGGCTTCGAGCTGTTCAACCAGGTCGATGTGGAAGACCTCGCCCGCGACGCGGCCCGCATCGCCATCACCAAACTCAACGCCCGGCCGGCGCCCAGCGGGGCGCTCCCCGTTGTCATCAAGCAGGGCAGCGGCGGCGTCTTGTTCCACGAGGCGTGCGGCCACGGCCTCGAGGCCGATCTCATCGCAAAGGGCGGCAGCGTCTACCGCGGTAAGCAGGGAGAACTCGTTGCCTCGCCGCTGGTGACGTTGGTCGACGACGGCACGATGTCCGGCGAGTGGGGCGCAATCGCGTATGACGACGAGGGCCATGCCAGCCAGTACAACGTGCTGATCGAGAACGGAATCCTCACCGACTACATGTGGGACTACCTGCGTGCCCGCAACGAGGGCCGCCCGCAGAGCGGTAACGGCCGCCGACAGAGCTACCAGCACCTGCCGATGGTGCGCATGACCAATACGTACGTGCTCAACGGCACCGAAGAGCCCGACGACATCGTGCGCGCCACCGAGTACGGCGTGTACGTGGCGAAGCTGGGCGGTGGAAGCGTCAACACCGCCACCGGCGACTTCGTGTTCGGCATGACCGAGGCGTACTTGATCGAAGACGGCGAGATCACCGAGCCGCTGCGCGAGGGCAACCTCATCGGTAATGGCCCGGAAGTGCTGAAGGACATCGACCTACTGGGCAACGACTTCGCCATGGGGAACCCCGGTACCTGCGGCAAGGACGGCCAGGGTGTGCCGGTGGGCGATGGCCAGCCGACGCTACGCGTCAAGTCGATGACCATCGGCGGCACCGCAGCATGAGCGAAGTGCTGCAGGAGATCGCCGACCGCGTCATCGCCCAGGCCCGCCCAGGTGAGCAGGTGGAAGCGTTCGTGTCTCGCGACAACGAAACAGACATCCGCGTCTACGAAGGTTCGGTCGAGCACTTCGTCAGCGCGCAGAGCGAGGGCATCGGAATTCGCGTCATTCGCGATGGTCGCACCGGCTTTGCGTATGCGGGCACGCTCGACCCGGCTGCGATCGCGGAAGTGCTGGCTGATGCTCGAGACAACCTGGAGTTCGGCACTCGCGACGAGTGGGCCGGCCTCGCCGAGCCCGATGGCGTCGACGTGGTCGCCCAGGAGTTGTGGAACGACGAGCTTGCCGGTTACGCCACTGATCGCAAGATCGAGCTGGCGAAGGAGCTCGAACGACTGACCTTGGGTGTCGACTCTCGGGTTCGCGTCGATGACTCGAACTATGCCGACGTGGCTGTCGAATCAGCGGTGGCGACGACGACGGGCATCCGCCGCAGCGGTCGCGAGAACGGCTGCTACGTCTCCATCAGCACGCTCGCCGACGATGGCGACGAAACGCAGTCTGGTTTCGGTTTCAGCGTCGGCCGTTCGCCCGAACAGTTCGACCTGGCCAAGGCCGCCCGCGAAGCGTCCGACCGGGCAACCCGCCTGCTGGGCGCCACCAAGCCTGCGTCGCAGCGGGTCACGGTAGTGCTCGACCCGTACGTCACGGCGATGTTCCTCGGCGTCATCTCCAGCACGCTCAACGGCGAGGCCGTGGCCAAGGGCCGCAGCCTGTTCAAGGATCGCCTCGGCGATCAGGTCGCCAACCCGCTGCTGACGCTGGTCGACGACCCCACCAACACGTTGGCCTACACCGCTACCGACCTCGACGGCGAGGGCCTTGCCGCTCGTCGCAACGTGCTGATCGATGGTGGGGTGTTGCAGAAGTTCGTGCACAACAGCTACAGCGCACGACGCGTCGGCGGCGCCAGTACCGGCAACGCTGTTCGCGGTGGGTTCAAGGGCACGCCTGGCGTCGGTTGTCTGGCCATGCATCTGCTGCCCGGTGCTCGCGATCAGGCTGCGCTGGTCGCCGACGTGGACAACGGCGTGCTGATCCAGTCCGTGCAGGGTATGCACAGCGGCGTGAACCCGATCAGCGGCGACTTCTCGGTTGGCGCCTCCGGCCTGGTCATCACGAACGGCGTCGTCGGTGCGCCCATCCGCGAGTTCACCATTGCCTCTACTCTTCAGCGCATGCTGCTCGACGTGGTGGAGGTTGGCGGCGACGTCGACTGGCTCCCCATGCGCGCTGCCGGCGTCAGCCTGGTGATCAGTGACATCACCCTCTCCGGCGCCTGATCTCCGACTCGTGCCGACACCGCAGCCAGCCGCCGTTGCTCGACACCCGCACCTGGCGCAGCCACTGGCCGCTGGCTTGGTGCGCGTCGACCTGCACAGCCACACGATGTGGAGCGGTGACAGCACGACGACACCCGACGAGGTCGAGGGGGCGGTCGTCGAAGCGGGCCTCGACGTCTTGTGCGTCACCGACCACAACGCAGTACGGGGTGCCGCCGAGCTGACCAAAAGCTTGCCGTGTCGAGTCATTGTCGGCGAGGAACTGACGACGCACGCAGGTGAGATCATCGGCCTGTTCCTCACCGAGCGAATTGCGCCGGGCACGCCGCCAGCCGAGGCGGCTCGGGCAATACGTGATCAGGGCGGCGTGGTCTACATCCCGCACCCGTTCGACGCGATGCGCCGCAACATGGCAGAACCGGCGCTGTACGAACTTGCTCAGGCGGGCCTCATCGACGCAGTCGAGGTGCTGAATGCGAAGACCGGCTTGCGCACCCTCAACGAGCGCGCTGCCGCGTTCGCTGCCGAGTTCGACCTGGCCGGTGGTGCGGGCAGCGATGCACACGTGCCGCTGGCGCTCGGCAGTGCATACATCGAGATGCCCGACTTCGACGGCCCGGCCGACTTTCTCGCCAAGTTGCGCGAGGGCCGTATCGTTGGCCACCACTGGGACGAGCATCGTCCGTGGAAGCCGCGAATCATTCCCAGCCTTTCCAACGAGTAGAACTGACAGCCGTGCCCATCTTCCATGCCATCGCGCTCGGCCTCGTACAAGGCCTTTCCGAATTTCTTCCCATCTCCTCCAGCGGGCACTTGCTGCTGGTGCCGTGGCTGTTCGGCTGGAACGACTTTGCCGGCGACCCGCAGATCGAGAAGGCGTTCGACGTCGCCTTGCACCTGGGCACACTGGTCGCGGTGGTCGCGTACTTCTGGAGCGACCTCGTGGTGTACGTGCGGGAAGGCCTCCGGCTAGTGGTCAAACGTGAGAAGCCGGTGGACCCGATGGGTCGCCTTGCGTGGCTGCTGGTCCTGTCGTCGGTGCCCGCCGCGGCCGCCGGCGCTGTGGGCGAGAAGTACATCGATGAGAAGCTGGGTACTCCCGTGCTGATCGCCGTCTCGTTGATCCTGTTCGGGCTGCTCCTCGCCTGGGCCGATCGGCGAGCAGGCACGAGAACGCTCGACGACTACACCACCAAGGACGCGCTGAAGGTCGGAGTTGCCCAGGTGCTGGCGTTGAACCCCGGTACCTCGCGCAGTGGTATCACCATGACGGCCGCCCGTTTCATCGGCTTCACTCGCGACGCGGCAGTGCGGGCAAGCTTCCTGATGGCGATCCCTGTCACCGCCGGCGCGATCGCGTACAAGATGGCCAAACTCGCGAGAGACGGCATTCCCGACGGCCTCGCACTACCCATGGTCGTGGGCATCATCACCTCGGGTCTCGCCGGCTGGCTGGCGGTGTGGGGCACTCTCAAGCTCATCCGCACGAGGTCGTTCATGCCGTTCGTGATCTACCGCGTGGCACTGGGCACGCTCGTGTTGCTGCTCATCGTGACGGGCGTACGCTCGGCCTGATGAATCAGCTGTCAGTTGTGCAGCCAATGGTGCTCCAGCGGGTTCCGATCGGTTTCCAGTGGGCCACTGCAGACCCATTTCTGTTCTGCGTGCATCACCTCGATCTCTATCCGGAAGGCAACGCCGAGTTCGGTCCGCAGGGGTCGTTGGCGGGGCGTTCCATCGGCAATGACTTCCAGCCGCTCAACGGCTGGCGGATGTACCACGGCAGCACCGTGCCCGGCTTTCCCGAGCACCCGCACCGCGGTTTCGAGACCATCACGTTCGCGCGAAAGGGCTTCATCGACCACAGCGATTCGCTCGGTGCTGCTGCACGCTTCGGCCGCGGCGACGTGCAGTGGATGACCGCCGGCAGTGGCGTCGTGCACTGCGAGATGTTCCCGCTGCTCGACACCGATGGCCCGAACACCGTCGAGCTGTTCCAGATCTGGATGAATCTGCCCGCCAGCGACAAGATGGTCGACCCGTACTTCACCATGCTGTGGAGCGAGGACATT
>JBBQMG010000124.1:0-12391 GCA_038328705.1 Acidimicrobiales bacterium
ACCTCGGGAGCGTCGCTGTCGGTGATGACTTCAATGTCGGTCATGTGATTTACCCCAGCGCCCGGCTGGCACGGACTCTCGGGTCGATCCAGGCATAGGCAAGGTCGACCATCAGGTTGATGAAGATGTAGATCAGCGCAAGGATCACAACGCTGTACTGCACGGTCGGGTACTCGCGGCCGATCACGCTCTGCACGGTGAGCCGCCCCATGCCGTTGAGCGAGAAGACCTGCTCGACAACTACGACGCCACCCATCAACGCACCGATGTTCACTGCCGCGGACGTGACCAGTGAGAAGAGCGAGGGGCGCAGAGCGTGTTTGAACAACATCGGGCCGGTACCCACACCCTTGGCGCGAGCGGTGGTGATGAAGTCGCTCTGCAGCGTGCCGATCATGTCGGCCCGTAGCACACGCATGTAGCCCGCGTAGAGGGGAATGGCGATGGTGACGGTCGGCAACGCAAAGGCCCTGAAGTGATCGATCGGCGAATCAAACAGGCTGGTGTAGAGCGAGGGGTATGGGAACCACTTGTTGTTGACGCTGAAGAACAGGATCAGGATTGGCGCCACGATGAAGTTGGGCATGCTGAGCATGGCAAACGCCGAGGTGGTGGCCGCACGGTCGAAGCGTGAGTTCTGCTTGTAGGCCGACCATACGGCGGTCGGCACGGCGAGCCCGAGGGCAAAGATCTGTCCGTAGATCATCAAGTACAGCGAGATGGGCATTGCCCGCTTGACTTCGGTTGCAATGGACTGGTTGGTGCGGAACGTGGTTCCCCAATTGCCAGTCACAAAGTCCCTGACCCAGCTGACGTACTGACCGAGGAGCGACTTGTTGAGGCCGAGTTCCTCCAGCACCTTTGCTGTTTGTTCTGGCGTGGCGCCGGGCCCGGTCTTCAGAGCGACGATGACGTCGGTGCCGCCGGGAAGGAAGCGAAGTGCAATGGAGGTGAGGAAGGTGACCACCACCACGACGAATACGGTTTGTGCGAGTTTCCGGGTCACATATCGCATGACGTGGCGGTGGTCCCTTTCTGCTGTTGAGGAGTTGCTAGTGGATGATTACTGCTCGACCCAGAGGGTCATTGGGTAGAACGTGCCGGCGATGCCCGCACCAAACGGAGCCTCGGTGCCATCGGGCAGCGCGAACAGGTTCACGCCGTGCACTGTCGACTTACCGGCGATGCCCCAGACGGTGTAGCTGCCCCAGAGGTCGTAGCACTGGGTGCCGAACAGCCGGTTGACTTCCTCGGCAATTTCCTTCTTGCGGGCCGGGTCGGCGCTTGCCCGGTTCTCGTCCAGCAAGGCATCGAGCTGCGTGTCGCGGATGCGACCGAAGTTCAGTGCCAGTTCGCCGACGGGCGGCGCTGCCTTGGAGTGCCACCAGATGTACTGCTGGTCGAGGTCGAAACCGCCGTGGTTACGCCACTGGAAGACCTGGAAGTTGCCGAGCAGGGCGGTGACGATGTAGTTGCCCTGGTCGATCTGGTCGATCGTGACGTTGTCCACGCCTGCTTCCGTCCACCACTGCTGCTGCTGTTGTGCAATGGTCAGGTTGGTCTGGTCCTGAGTGGTGGCCAGCGACAGGTTGAGCGGGCCGGGGAAATCGGCTTTGTACGCCGCGATCAGTTCCTGCGCCTTGGCCATGTCCTGCGCCTCCGGGAAACCGGTGCTGGCGAGGTAGCCGACCTGCGTGGGCGAGAACGGACCGAAGGCGATCTGTTGGACGCCTGCACCAATGGTGTCGATGAGCAGTTGCTCGTCGGACGCATAGGCAAGGGCGCAACGGACGCGAACGTCGGTGAGCGGCGAGCCTTCCTGCGTCACGTGCAGCAGGGTGTAGCTGGTCTCGGCGTTGTTCGCGATCTCCACCATCGGGAAGTCCGTGCTGTCGCGGAACTCGCTGATCGTTTCGCCGTTCGTGGTGTGAATCAGGTCCACGGTGCCGCTCTTCAGGGCGTCGCGACGGTTCAGGCCATCAGGAATGACGCGGAACTCGATGGAGTCGAGGTACGGGTACGGGGCGTTCCAGTAGTCCGGGTTCTTGGTCATCGTGAACGACTCGTCGGCCTTGTAGTCAGCGTACACGAATGGACCGGTGCCAACCGGCTTCGACTTCAGCGTGTCGTCGGTGTCGCTGGCGGCGAGCCACGTGGGCGAAGCCATCATGCCGACCTGGCCGGCCAGCGTGTACGGAAATGCTGCCCACGAGGTGTTCATGGAGACAATGGCCGACATCGGATCGGCGGGGTCGACCTCGATGGTGTCGACCGGGCGCAGGGCGTTCCCGGTGAGGATGCCCTCCTTGCCTCGCTTGAGGTTCTCCACGATGGCGGCGCCGTCGAACGGAGTGCCGTCGTGGAACGTGACGCCATCGCGGGCGGTGATCGTCCACTGGGTGAAGTCGTCATTCGGCGTCAGAGCTGACGCCAGGTACGGGCCCCATGAGCCGGCGTCGTTGGCCATGGCCAACGAGTCGTAGATGTTGCGAATGACTTGATAGCAGCCGATTGCGCAGACCATCTCGGAGGGGCGCCACGGGCTGGAGGTGTCGGCCTCGATACCCATCACGACCTTGCCACCGGGAACTGGCTGCATCTCGGCAGAGGTGGTCGGCGGCGGTGCCGTCGTTGCGACCGCGGCGGTGGTGTCGCTGCCTCCGGGACCAGTGGTCTCCGAGCCAGGCGATGTCCCATCGGTGGTTTTGCTGCTTGTGTCGTCGCCGCCGCAAGCGGCGCCGATCAACCCGGCACTGATGACCAGAACGGCCAGCAGGCGGCCAGGCTTGCGCCGTGACTGAGTGCTCAATTGACCCATTCTCTTCCCCCAATTCGTATGTGCGTGAGTACGTCGTGACCGAGGCGCGGTGGACACAGGTGTGACCCCCATCACACCTCGGTGAACGCACCTTAGCCACAACCGTGTGGCCGTAGGCAACACGGAGCTACCGTCGACGAATGCGGCGACTGCGTGAGCACTTTTTGACTGTTCCGCTGCTGCATCGGTATTCAATTCGACACCGCAGCTTCGAGCCCGCGATGGCGCTTCACGCGGCGGCGGTCGCTGCTGGAGTGCCGGTGTATCGCGACCCGGCGACGGGCAATTCGGTGTTCACCGCGGCATTTCTCGCTGATCGCGGCTACTGCTGCGAGAGCGGGTGTCGGCACTGCCCGTACGCGCCCGACACGTCTCGCGAGAGTTGAAGTAGCGTCGGCCGTATGGCCAACGATTTCATCGCCTCCCTTCGAGTCGCACCCAACAAACCGTTCTCGCTGGCGTCGCACGACCCAGGTGCGACCCTTGGGTGGCACAAGGAGCAGGCCAAAGTCGAGTTGGATCGGGTGAAGCTGCGCCTCGATGTGCTGCAGCAGCGCCTCTACGCCGAGGAGAAGCAGAGTGTGCTGCTCGTCCTGCAGGCGATGGACGCCGCCGGCAAGGACGGCACCATTCGCAACATTCTTGCGGGGCTCAACCCGGCGGGTTTTCACGTGTCCAACTTTGGTGTGCCCGGCGGGCCCGAGGTACTGCACGACTATCTGTGGCGTGTGCACTCGGAGGCGCCCGCGAAAGGGCGCATCGGGATCTTCAATCGCAGCCACTACGAGGACGTGCTGGTCGTACGAGTGAAGAACTTTGCGCCGCGTTCTGTCTGGTCGAAGCGTTACGACCACATTCGTGGCTTCGAGGAGTTGCTCGGTGACGAGGGCACCACGGTCGTCAAGTGTTTCCTGAATGTCTCGAAGGAGGAGCAGCGGGTCCGATTGCAGGAGCGCGTCGACGACCCCGAGAAGCGATGGAAGTTTCGCGCTGGCGACTTGGATGATCGCAAGCTGTGGCCCAAGTACCAGAAGGCGTACCAGGATGCCATCGAGCGCACGACGACTACTGCGGCGCCGTGGTACGTGGTGCCGGCCGACCGCAACTGGGTGCGCAACCTCGCCGTCGCGAAGATCCTGCTGCATCATCTGGAGAAGCTCGACCCGGAGCTGCCCCCGCCCGAGGACGGCATGGAAGGGCTTGTCGTTCGGTAGCTGGTTCAGTAGCTCGTTCAGTAGCTCGTTCCATGGCGCGGCCTACTCTGCAATTGTTTCGCGATGTGAAGAGATTGCGAGATACGGCGCGCAGCGCTTGACAAATTGTAAAGTCACTCCACTATGTCCGTGATCATCCCGACCTCCTTGCACAGCGCGCTGCAGGCGCTGGCCGACAGCCCCGAAGCGACTGTCTTGGCGGGCGGCACCGACCTGATGGTCGAACTCAACAGTGGCCATCGGCAGGTCCCTTCTGTCATTGCTGTCAGCCGCGTCCCCGAGCTGTGCAGTTGGTCGCACGACGCGGTGGCTGGCCTGCTGCACATCGGCGCCGGCATCAGCTACGACGAGATCGCTCGCGAGCCAATCGCGCAGTGGGTACCAGCGCTTGCGCAGGCTGCCCGCACGGTCGGCTCGCCACAGATCCGCCATGCGGCGACGATCGGCGGAAACCTGGGTACCTGTTCGCCCGCTGGTGACGGTCTGCCGGTCTTGGCGGCGCTCGACGCAATGATCCACCTTGCTTCGCTCACTGGCGTGCGCACGCTGTCGTTCGCTGACTTCATGGTTGGCCCGAAGCGCACGGCGCGTCTGCCCGGGGAACTGATCACCGGTGTCACGGTGCCGGTCGTGCGTGGCTGGCAGGGTTACAGCAAGGTTGGCGTTCGTAACGCAATGGTGATCGCAGTGGCCAGCGCCGCCCTCGTCGCCGACTCCGACGCTGGGACAGTCCGAGTAGCACTCGGCTCGGCTGGTCCGACAATTCTGCGTTGTCCCGAGGCGGAAGCCTTCGCTGCCGCTCACGTCGACTTCGCCGCAGGCTCGGCGGCAGATTCCGTCGTGGATCAGTTCGCCGGGCTCGTGCGAACTGCAGCGCGACCCATCGACGATCATCGATCGTCTGCCGCGTATCGCCGTCACGCCGTCGGTGTGCTCGCCGGCCGCCTCCTACGAAGGGCGTTTCCCCATGGCTGAGAGCCAGATCTATTCACTTCACGTCAATGGTGAGCAGCGCGAGGTCGCCGATGCATGGCTGGGCGAGAGCCTGCTGTTCGTGCTGCGTGAGCGTCTTGGGCTGATGGGCAGCAAGGGCGCGTGCGAGCAAGGGGAGTGCGGCTCGTGCAGCGTCCTGGTCGACGGCGCGTTGGTGTGCAGCTGCCTGGTACTGGCTGCGGCCGCGGTGGGCCAGCAGATCGTCACCATCGAGGGTGTGGCGCCGGTGGGCTCGCCCAGCGATGTGCAGCAGGCATTCGTCGATGCGGGTGCTGTGCAATGCGGCTTCTGTACGCCCGGTCTGATCATGGCCGCACATTCCTTGCTGGAGCGTTCACCCGCGCCATCAGAGATGGAGATCCGCGAGGAGCTGTCCGGCAACATCTGTCGCTGCACCGGTTATGGCCGCATCATCGATGCGGTGCAACGGGTCGCAGTGGCGCGCATCGTGGTCAATGGTCGTGGCATCGATGGCGGTATCAAATCATGACTGATGCCCCTACCCGAAGCGAGCTGCGCGGTCGGCTGGGCGACAGCATCGCTCGACCAGACGGGGTGCCCAAGGTGCAGGGCACGTTCGCGTTCTCCGGCGACCTCAGCGCCGACGGCTTCCTATGGGGAGCAACGCTGCGGTCGCCGTACCCTCACGCACGAATCATCAGTATCGATCTCTCGGGTGCGTGGAAGATCAGCGGCGTCGAGGCGGTCATCACGGCAACCGATGTCCCCGGTAAGTCCACGTACGGGTTGATCAGTCACGACCAACCCGTCTTCGCCGTCGATGTCGTTCGCTTCGTCGGCGAGCCGATCGCGGCCGTTGCGGCCGACCATCCCGAAACGTGTCGCCGGGCGCTGGCTGCGATTGTCGTCGAGTACGAGGTACTGCCACCGCTGGTGGACCCCGAGCGCGCGATCGATGGGTCGCATGCACCCGTCCATCCCGACGGCAACGTGATCCGTCACCAGCGCATCGTCCGCGGCGACCAAACCATTCAGGGCCCAGTCATCGTCGAAGGCACCTATGAGTTGGGAATGCAGGACCAAGCGTTCCTGGGGCTGGAGGCGGCGCTGGCGTTGCCCGACAGTGGCGGCGACGGCATCGAGCTGTTCGTTGCCACCCAGTGGCTGCACGAAGACCAGAAGCAGATTGCCGCGTGCCTTGGCTTCCCCGAGGACAAAGTGCGCCTGACCCTGGGAGGTGTCGGCGGTGCCTTCGGCGCACGAGAGGACATCAGTCTGCAGGTTCACACCTGCCTGCTGGCACTGCGTACTGGGCGGCCGGTGCGCATGGCGTACAGCCGTGAGGAAAGCTTCCTTGGGCACGTTCACCGTCATCCGTGCACCATCTGGATGCGGCACCACGCCGATTACGACGGTCGAATTCTGCGCGTCGAGGCGCGCTTCGTATTCGACGGCGGCGCCTATGCGTCCACCTCCTCCGCGGTGTTGATCAACGGCATCACCCACGCGCAAGGCCCGTACAAGTGCGAGAACGCAACCGTCGACGGGTGGGCGGTGCGTACCAACAACTTGCCGTGTGGCGCAATGCGCGGGTTCGGCGTGGTGCAGGCCTGCTTTGCGCACGAGGGCCAGATGGACAAGTTGGCCGTCGCGGTCGGTTCCGATCCGGTCGCCATTCGTCTGCTCAACGCGATGGAGACCGGGGACCGGCTGATCACCGGCCAAGTGATCGAGAACGTCGCTCCCGTCGCTCGTTGCATTCGTGAGACTGCGGCGCTGCCGTTGCCCTCGCAGCCTGTCGGCGGTCACGACCTCGACCCGCTGCGACTGCCAGGTGGCAGTGGGCTGACGGCCGACGTCAGCCACATCCGGCGTGGCATCGGATGGGGCGTCGCCATCAAGAACCTGATGTACAGCGAAGCGTTCGACGACTACTCGACGGCTCGTGTGCGGCTGGCCGATGGTGTTGCCTCGGTCAAGTTCGCGACGGCCGAAGTCGGACAGGGTTTCGTCACCATCGCCGGGCAGATTGTGCGCAGCATCCTTGGCGTCGACGAAGTGATCATCGAGGCAATCGACACCACGGTTGGCTCCGCCGGGTCCACATCCGCCTCGCGGCAGACGTGGATGAGCGGGGGAGCGGTCGACGGTGCCTGCCGGCTTGTCCGTGAGCAGCTCTTCCAACATGTCGGCCAGATGCACGGCATCGACCCACTGCGTCTCACCATCGATGGACGCGATGTCGTCGACGCCGAAGGCAGTCTTCGTGTCTCGGTGACCGATGCTTCAGCGGGGCTCGAACTGGACCAGACGTTCGAGCACCACCACCGCCCGACAGAGGATCTCGACGAGTTCGGCCAGGGCAACTGCCACACCGCGTTCGCCTTCGTCGCCCATCGCGCCGTGGTCGATGTCGACGTCGAGTTGGGGCTGGTGAAGGTCGTGCAGATCGCCACTGCGCAAGACATTGGGCGGGCACTTAATCCGCTCAGCGTCGTTGGCCAGATCGAGGGCGGCATTGCGCAGGGACTAGGCCTCGCGGTGATGGAGGAGATCATCCAGATCGACGGGCACGTGCGTAACGCCAGCTTCACCGACTATCTACTGCCGACGTTCCTCGACATGCCCGACGTGGCCATCTCGTTGATCGAGGAGCCCGATCCGATGGCGCCACTGGGTGCGAAGGGCGTCGGCGAGCCGCCCACCATCTCGTCGACACCAGCCATCGTCGCCGCCATTCGCGACGCCATCGGACGCGATCTCACGCGCGTTCCAGTGCGCCCCAACGACATCTGCCTTCCGTAGCGGGTGTCACCGTGTGGCGCTCTTCGTGGTCGGTGGTGTCATCGGTTAGGTTGCAGGACGTGTCGAACGAACGTGAAATCATGTCCTGGGAAATTTTCGGTGAGGCGTCTCGTGCGCTTGCTCAGATGGTCGCCGACGACTACGAGCCAGACATGATCTTGTCGATCGCCCGTGGCGGTCTGTTGATCGGCGGCACCCTCGGATATGCCCTCAGCGTGAAGAACGTCTACACGATGAACGTCGAGTTCTACACCGGTGTCGACGAGCGCCTCGAGGTGCCTCGCATCCTGCCACCGGCTCCCGACTTCGTGGACGTCAGCGATGCCCGCATCCTGATTGCGGACGACGTCGCAGACACCGGCCACACGTTGCGCAGCGTGATGGAGTTCTGCGAGGGCAAGGTTGCCGAAGTGCGCACCGCGTGCCTCTACGAGAAGAGCCATTCGGTCGTCAAGTGCGAGTACGTGTGGAAGCACACCGACCAGTGGATCAACTTCCCGTGGAGCGACCAGGACCCGGTGGCCAAGCGCGACTGGTCCGTCAAAGACGCCTGACGTCCTGGGCTGCACCCGTCGCCCGCAGTGCCGGGCAGAAGCTGGTCAGATCGTCGGCGTTCAACACCGGTGTCGATGAGTGCCTCGAGGATCTGGGCGACTTGCTCCACGCACGACCCGGGTGTCGTCAGTTCCGTAAACCGGGACTGGACACACCCAGATCCAACTTTGGGACGTCCACCACCCAGGAACTTGTTGCGCGCGCAAATGGGTGGAGGGTGACCGGCTGAGGCTGTCAGACGCCGCGCAGGATCACCTGCGCGGCGTTGCGGCCGCTGGCACCCCACACGCCGGCGCCCGGGAAGGTGGCCGCGCCGGTGATGTAGAGGCCCTTGACAGGCGTCTCGTAGCGGGTCAGCTCCGGGTTCTTGTTGTGCAGCGCAGCCAACGGGCCACCCGCAAAGCTGGTGGCGTGTCCATGTGGTAGGTGGAACTCGCGCTCGTAGCGATCGGGCGTCATGGCCCGCCACTCGACGATGCTGTCCTTGAAGCCGGGCTCGGCGAGATCGGCGAAGAGGTCGAGCCAGCGAGCGGGCTCACCGCTGGTGGCCCAGCCGCCCGGCAGCCCGTACGGGGTGTAGAGCGTCTCCAGACTCAGGATGTGGCGGCCCTTGGCGGCGAGGGTGGTGTCGCCCACCGAGGGTACGTTGGCGATCAGGCCTGGTCGGTCGAGCACGCCGCCGGACGCCATCAGTTGATACCCGCGGTGCATGTCGGCAAGGGTTGGTGCGATCGCGTATGTGGCGGTGAGATCGCCATCGAGGCCGGCTTGCTGGGCAGCCCGCAGGTGCGGCACCGACGACATGACCGCGTCGAGCTTGGACTCGTAGCCGTCGTCGTGTGGGATGGCTCGCCAACGGTTGACCATGTCGTGTGCCTGCGGCGGCGGGTTGGTGAGCCAGGAGAGAAAGGTCTCGTGCGGGTTACAGGCGGAGATGACGATCGGCGCCGTCACTTCAGTGCCATCGGTCAGGGTGACGCCGCGCACACGCTCGCCCTCACACGTGATGGCGGCCACCCGTGTGCCGGTGCGTACTGTGCCGCCGGCGAGCTCGAATGCTGCGCGTAGCGTGCGCGGTACCTCGCCGCTACCGCCCATCGGGCGGCCAACCGTGCCCACATGGCGCAGCGCATAGGTCAGCGCACCAAGGCCGCTGCCCTTGAACTCGGGGGAGATGCCCCACACCATCGGCCCCACCAACATTCCCGGGCCTTGCAATGCGTCGGTGGTGAAGTATTCGCGCATCACATCGGCAGCGGCCCGTCTGCTCCAACGCAGCAGCGTGGAGACGCCGTGCCCCTTCTTGGCCAGAACCTTCCTGGTCAACCCGCTGAACGACGGCGGGTCGTTGGCCGCATCGAACACCAGCTTCACCGCGGGCATCGCGGCCTTCACGTAGCGGCGGTAGCCATCGACTTCTTGCGGGTAGTTACGACCGATCGAGTCCAGTGTCTGATCCAGTGAGTGGTAGCTGGCCCAGGCGGCGCCGCCGCTCCACGACATGTTGACCTGCGCCGGCTCGACATCGAGATAGCGCAGACCGTGGCGTACGAGATCCAACTCCTCGATCACCGGGGTCGTGCGGAAGGTGATGTGGTCGCAGTTGCAGATGTTGACCATTGCGCCGACGAACTCTTCGCTGGCGGCGGTACCGCCCACCGAATCGCGAGCTTCCACGATGAGGGTGCGTAGGCCGCCACGGGCGAGATAGGCCGCGCACACCAACCCGTTGTGCCCGCCACCCACCACAATTGCGTCGTAATCGCTGCTGGCAGTCTGGGTCGCACTCATCCGCCCATTCTGCCGGGTGGAAGTGGCCGCGCAGGTAGCGTGCACACGTGACTCGCGTTCGTTACTTTCCCGACCTCACCGGCCCACAAGTTGCCGCGCTGCTCACCGAGCGCAGCATTCTCGTGCAGCCGCTGGGTGCCATCGAGCAGCATGGCCCGCACCTTCCGCTCAGCACCGACTCGGTGGTCGCGACGGCGGTCGCTGAAGCGGCGATTGCGCAGGTGGGCGAAGAACTGGATGTCTGGCTGTTGCCGACGTTGGAGTACACGAAGAGCAACGAACATGCGTGGAGTGCCGGCACAGTTTGGCTCAGCGCGACCACACTCATGGCCGTTCTCGACGATCTCGGGCGCTGCATCGCAACCACACCTGCGAAGCGTCTTGTGTTTCTCAACGGCCACGGCGGCAACAGTGCGCTGTTGAACGTCGCCAATCGTGAGCTGCGCCTTGCACATGGGCTGATGACGTTCGTGACGCACCCCGGCGTGCCGCCGGACCAGGGTGGCACCTCGCCCGCCGACGAGCTGGGGATGGGTGTGCACGGAGGCACCGACGAGACCTCGATGATGCTGCACCTCGCCCCGCACCTGGTGAACATGGACCTCGCCGAGCGCCGTGTGCCAGAGGCGCTGGCGATGAATCAGTACGTTCGTTTCGGTGGTCGGGTGAGCTTCGGGTGGATGTCGAACGACTTCTTTCCGGACGGGTACATCGGCGACCCGACAGCGGCCACGCCTGAGTTGGGCAAGCAATTGTACGAGGGCGCAGTCCGCGGTTTTCGCGAGGCGCTGCGCGAGATCTCCACCTTCAACTTCGGCAAGCCGCAATGAGCAACGAGGCACTACGGGTCGACGGCGATCGGCTGTGGGCGCGGCTGGAGGCGCTGGGTGAAATCGGCGCGGTGCACGGCCCGAATGGCGAGCGGGGGAGCGCACGGCTCGCGCTCACCGATGAAGATCGTGATGGTCGCAATCTGGTGATGAGCTGGATGCACGACCTTGGTCTGTCGGTCGTGATGGATGCAGTGGGCAACGTGGTCGCTACCCGTGCGGGAACCGATGCTGGAGCTGCGCCCGTCGTCGTTGGTTCGCACATCGACACCGTCCGCACCGGTGGCCGCTTCGATGGCAATCTCGGTGTGTTGGCGGGTCTCGAGGTGCTCGAGACGTTGGAGCAGCATGATGTCGCGACGCTGCACCCCATCAGCGTTGCGTTCTTCACCAACGAGGAAGGCGCTCGCTTTCAGCCCGACATGCTCGGTAGCTTGGTCTACGTCGGCGGTATGGCAGTCGAGGACGCGTTGGATGTTCGCGCAGCCGACGATGGCGCCCGCCTTGGTGACGAGTTGACGCGCATCGGCTATGCCGGGTCGCAACCGTGCCCCGTGGCCGCCGCGCCGCACGCCGCTGTCGAGCTCCACGTCGAGCAGGGCCCTGTGCTGGAGGACGAAGGCGTCACCGTCGGCGCGGTCACCGGCGTGCAGGGCATCTCGTGGACAGAGCTGACCATCACCGGCCAGTCGGCGCATGCGGGTACCACTCCGATGCGGTTGCGTCGCGACCCCGGCTACGTGGCCGCTGCAATCGTCACCGGTGTGCGTGCCATTGCAGTGGAGATGGGTGGCACTCAGGTTTCCACCGTCGGTCGCTGCGAGTTCCACCCCAACCTGGTGAACGTCGTGCCCTCGACGGTGACGATGACGGTCGATCTGCGCAACACCGACGAGGGTTTGCTGCAGCAGGCGGAAGCGGTCTTCGCTGCACTGTGTGAGCACCTGGAACTCGAGGAAGGTGTCACCATCGAACGGCGGACCTTGGCGCGTTTCGAGCCGGTCGAGTTCGACGCAGCGATGGTGGATCTGGTGGAGGCAACCGCACGACGACTGGGTCACTCGACCAGGCGGATGCCGAGCGGCGCCGGCCACGATGCCCAGATGCTGGCGAGGGTGTGCCCCACCTCGATGGTGTTCGTACCCAGTGTGAACGGCCTGTCGCACAACATCGCTGAGTACACGACGCCAGCGGACGTCACCGCCGGAGCCGACGTTCTCCTTCAAGTGGTGCTCGCCGCCGCTGGCGCGTTGTGGCCAGTCGCTTGAGGAGCAGCTCGTCCGATGAGCAGCACGTTCGACCTGGTCACGATCGACTCGCCACAGCCCGATGTGTTGGCTTCGTTCTGGTGCGCGGCGTTGAGCCTGCACGAGACGCAACGCGAGGACGATGACCGCTGGCTCGTTCTCAGCGACGTCACCGGT
>JBBQMG010000125.1:0-12321 GCA_038328705.1 Acidimicrobiales bacterium
CATGCGAATGCCGATGTTGGTGAGCAGCGCAATCGAGCCGACCAGCGTGACCGCCAGCGTGCTGACCAGGATGTCGTAGTTGCGAATGTGCGAGAGCTCGTGGGCCAGCACACCCTCCAACTCGACGCGATTCAGCTTCTCCAGCAGACCGGTGGTCACCGCGATGGCAGCATGCTTCGGGTTACGCCCGGTGGCGAACGCATTGGGTGCCGGATCATCGACGATGTAGATACCCGGCTTGGGTAGACCGCTGGCAATGCACAGACCGTCCACCAGGTTGTGGAGTCGTTGGAACTCCACCGGGTCGGCGGGGTGCGCACGGCTGACCTTCAGCGCGATGGCATCGGCCTTCCAGTACGAGAAGAAGGCCATTGCGCCGGCGAAGACGAGGGCGACGAGGGTGCCGGCAACGCCGTTGCCGATGAGCAGCCCGAAGGCCGCCCCGACGAGCACGAGCATCAGGACGAACGAGGCAATGAGCGCGACGCTGCGCCGCTTGTTGGCACGAATCAGTTCGAACATGGCGTGTTCAGAACTGGACCTTGGGCACCTCGCGGGCGGCCTCGTCGGTCTCGAAATACTCGCGCTTCTCGAACTTCAGCATGCGAGCGAAGAAGACGGTGGGGAATGCCTGCAGCTTGTTGTTGTAGCCCAAAACGCTGTCGTTGTAGAACTGGCGGGCGTAGGCAACGCGACCCTCAGTGGCGCTGAGCTCTTCCTGCAGTGCGAGGAAGTTCTGGTTGGCCTTAAGGTCTGGGTAGGCCTCGCCGAGGGCGAACATCTGGCGCAGGGCACCGGTCATCAGGTTGTCGGCCTCGGCCTGACCGTGGGGGGTTGCCGGCGCAGCCATGGCGGCGTTGCGGGCGTTGATGACCGCTTCCAACGTTGACTTCTCGTGAGCGGCGTAAGCGTTGACGGTCTCCACCAGGTTGGGAATGAGGTCGATACGGCGCTTGAGCTGCACATCGATCTGCGACCAGGAGTTCTCGACCTGGTTGCGGCCGCGAATGAGGCTGTTGTAGCTGACGATGCCGTAGATCGCGAGTAGCGCTACGACAATCAGGAGAATGATCCACACCATTGTCGTGACTCCGAGGGGTCGGGGCGCTGGGGTGCTGCGCCGTTATGGCGCCATCATACGGGTGTGGCGCCGCTGGCGGGGCGACACAGGGCCGGACATGAAGGGCCACGGTGACATCGGGCGCCGGGTTCGGCTGGGCGGTGCCGCCACCTCGCGATACATCGTCGCGTAGGCATTGGCGAGGGCGACCATCGAGAAATCGTCGGCCCTGCGGTCGCCAGCAGCGACCAATCGCGCGCTCAACTCGGGATTCTGGAGGGCTTCCGCAATTGCCACTGCCAGTGCGTTGGCGTCGCCCGGCGGGACCAGCAGCGAATCGACGTTGTCGGTGGCGACGTTGCGGTATCCGTCGAGCGCGCTGGCGACGATGCAGGTACCGGCGGCCATCGCCTCGATCAGGACAACGCCGAACGACTCGCCATGCAACGAGGGAGCGCAGAACACATCAGCACCCTTCAGGCGAGCGATCTTCTCCTCGTCGCTGAGCCGACCAAGCCAGTGAATCCTTGCGTCTACCGCGGTCTGCGCCCGTAGGCGATCGGTGTCCGGGCCATTACTTCCCACCCACAGCTGTACCTCGGCACCCAGCAAGGGCATCGCCGCGAGCAACACATCCAGGCCCTTGCGTTCCTCGTGTCGACCACAGAAGAAGACAGTTGGGCCGGTTGTCGGGTAGGGCTTGGCGGCGCGGTATTCCTGCAGCTCCACACCGTTGTAGAGCACCTCGTACTCGCCGGGCACAGCCTCCTGCACCAGGGCGAGCGCATCCTTCGACACCGCGATCCGACGGGCGATGTTCTTGGCGGCGGCCTTCATCGGTGCGCTGCCGTAGCGGTAGCTGGGGCTGTCGCCGGCCGCGTGGAACGTCGCTATCACGGGCGCAGGATGCAGCAGCATCGACGTCATCGGCGGACCGGGCGCAAACGGCTCGTGCAGGTGGAGCACGTCGAATTGCTCTTCGAAGAGCACCCGCATCGTGCGCAGCACGCAGGCCGGGTCCGGGGCAAGTGGCGCGATCGAGCCGTTGGTCGAAGTTGGCAGGCTGTTGCCGAGTGGGGTCACGAAGGTGGCTGGTGGTGGTCCGTCGCATGGGCCCAGGACTCGCACTTCAAGGCCCATTCGGCGCAGCTCGCGCGCCAGCCCCATCGCCTGCATCTGCACGCCGCCAGGCACCGAAAGGCTGTACGGACTGACCATTCCTACGCGCAGCATGCGCTCCTCGTCCGACACGGACGGTGACGCTAGCGGACATGGCCCCTCGCGCTGTTCGTGCAGTACTGTTCTCCGTCGATGCGGTGGCAGCGGGTGAGCGCAACAGGGGTCGCGTTGGTGATGGTCGCGACGACCGTGGGGGCCGTCGCACCGGCCAAGGCCGCCCCGGTTGCTGTCGGGCCGGCTGCATTCACATCGGTGGCGCCATGTCGCCTGATCGACACTCGTCAGGGTGCAGACGAGCGCGTCGATGAGCACACGATCCGGCTGCAGATCTCTGGTCGGTGTGGCGTGCCTTCCGAGGCAACTGCCGTTGCACTGACGGTGGTCGCCACCCAGGCTCTCAGCTCCGGTTTTGTCACCGCGTATGCGTCGGCCTCAACTCCCCCGCTCACCTCTGTCCTCAACTACCACGCTGGTGACACACGAGCGAACAGCACCATCCTGGCGCTCTCCTCGCTGGGGCAGATCGACCTCTACACGTCGTCCGCCGCGGAACTGATCGTCGATACCACCGGCTACTTCACGCCCGCCGCGGGCGGTACCGCGACCGCAGGGCGCTTCGTTCCGCTCACACCATCCCGCATTGCTGACACCCGGTCGACCATGTCTGGGGGCGTTGAGGCCGCTGCTCCCTTCACCGTTGCGCTGCCTGCCACCGTGCCGCCCGATGCGATCGCACTGGCCGTCAACCTCACTGCGGTGGGCCCGCAGGCAGCAGGGTTCCTGTCGGTCTTCGCTGCCGGCGGTTCGGCCACCACCACTTCGGTGCTCAACTATCCCGCGGGCGGCCAACCGCGTGCCGCAACTGTCATCGTGCCGGTGACGGTGGGTGGGTTCACCGTGGTCTCGCAGGCGCGCACCGACCTGCTGGTCGACATCTCCGGCTACTTCACCGGCCCGTCTGCATCCTCCAGTGCCGATGGTCTACTGGTGGCACTCAGCCCAACACGGCTCTTGGACACGCGCGCAACGAATACCCCGCTGTACGCCAAGGGAGGCACTGAATTCGCGGCGGCACCCGGCGCCGCAGTTGCCGTGCTGAACGTCACCTTGTTGCCCACCGGCCCTGGCTGGGTGGCGGCGCTGCCGGCGGGTGCCACTGCTGGTACACCGACGGTTTCCGCAACGAACGCCGGGCTCGCCAATCGTCCGGTTGCGAACATGGCCATCACGCCGGCATCGGCACGCGGCGTCGAGCTCTATGTATCCATGAAGGCGCACGTCGTGGTCGATCTCACCGGCTACTTCACGGGCACTCCCACGGCAGCGACGCTGCCTGCCCGTTCGAATGTGAAGCCCCCGGACCCTGCCGCAGGCGGCTGCCTCAGCGGGCCCGCTGAACGCGACAAGACAGGCCGTTGGTTGCAGCAGACTGTCAACAAATGGGGCAAGGTCGGGTACTACGCAGGGTTCGGCGCGAAGGGCCCATTGGCGGTGATCGGCGATTCACTGACCTGGCAATCGATCATCCCGGTGATGAACACCCTGATCGATCGCGGCTACGGGCCGATCTGTCTCGACGGCGTGATCAGCCGTTGGTCGTCGACCGGGTCTGCTTCGATCCCATCCGCCAAGACCGCCATCGAACGCACATACAGGGCATGCAGGTCTCATCGGTCTCCACGGGTCTCGCCTCGTCCTTCAACGTCTGTGGCACACCACAAAAGTACGTTCGTCTGTGGTGTGCCACAGAACCCGCAGCGAACGAAAGCGGCCGATCTACGCGCCGCGGGCGTACTTGCCATTTCAGAGACAGACCACTAGTTGCTCAACAGCGGCGGATCGCTGTTCATCGCGAAGCTACGACGCGCTGGAGTTGACGGAGCACGATGCTCACACACGTCGTAGGCTCCTTCGGTGGTGGTCGGGACGGACGGGGAGCGTGATGGGCAGGCGTTGGTCGCGCTGCTGCGCGCCGCGTTCGAAAACGGGGAAACGACCCGCGCTGTGGAAGGGCTCCTCGCAGCGCAACGCCCGGAGCAGGCGTGCAGCCTGCTGGCCGATGTTGCGTACCGGCAGCTCGATCAGATCGACGTCGACGAAATGGCGGCGCTGCTGAGTGCCGTTCCCGACGCCATCATCGCCCTTCACCCACGCTGCCTGATCAAGCTCGCTCGAGCGGCTGAGGGCCGGGTACGCATCGAGCTGCGCACTCGGCTGCTGCAGAGGCTGTCGACGATCATCGTGACGATTGACAATCCGATGATCGCGCGCGAGTTGGAGTCCGAGTTCGTCATGGACCTCAACCGTGACTCGCTGGTCGAGGAGACCGAACGCCGCGGCAGAGCGCTTCTCGCCGAAACGCCACTACACGAGCTCGCTGCGCGCAGTCGCTGCCTTCACGCCCTCGGCCGGATCACCGCGTGGCGGGGCGATGATCGATCACTCGTCGAGGCCTCGCACCTCCTCGCCGAAGCAGTCGGCGCGATGCGGGCCATCGGCGACGATGTCGGCGTCGCCGACGCATTGTGCACGCTCGGCTGGTTCGTGGCGCTGCCGCGAGGCGACTTCGAGGTCGCGATCACACGTCAGCGCGAAGGGCTGGCACTCCTTCCGCCAGGCACCCGACGGCGGGCGGTTCAGTTGACGTTCCTCGCCGAGTCCCTAGCCCTGCTTGGCCGCGACGACGAGGCCATCGAAGCGTTGACGGAGTCCCGGTCGATCGGCCGTGCGCACGCTGACGAACGGATCCTCGGCTACGCGGCGTGGACCCAGGCCAAGGTAGTTGCGCGGCGGCGCGATGTCCAGGGCACGCTGCGCTGGTTGCGCGAAGCAGAGCGCCACCCGGGCGACTGGTTCGATCACCCGACCGGCACGCAGTTTCTCGCCGAAGCCGCCGAGATCGCGGCTGAGGTGGGGGCCGACCAGGTCGCCGAGGAGTACCTCACCCGGTCGATCGCACAGGCGACGGCGCAGGGTTGGCCGGAGATTCCAGAGGCGGCAACGGGGGCGCTCGCCGCCCGCTTCGGCGATGCCGTCCTCGCCGAGCATCTTCTGACTCTGGACCGACTGGATGCGTATCGCAACGCGTCGAATCGATGGCGCGCGTCGCTACTCATCGCCCACGCACAGTCTCGGCGCGGCAACCTCGAAGCAGCCAGTGCCGGGGCGAGTGCAGTCATCGACGAGTTGGAGACACTCGGTCACCCAGAGCTGGCAATGCTTCATGAACCTGAGCTGTGGACATCGCTCGTCCGGCTCGTCGACCGAGAAGCCCGGCCGGCTCTGACCATCGCCGTGCTCGGAGGCTTCCGCGTCGAGGTGGATGGCATCGAGGTTCAGATTCCTGCCGGCCGTCCGGCGAGAGTGGTGAAGATCCTGGCCGTCGCCGGCAGCGCGATGCCGGTCGACGAACTGGTCGAGCTGCTGTGGCCCGATACGGCGGGCGATGTCGGCCGCCGCCGCCTGCGCAACGTTCTGGCTCGCGTGCGTGCAGCGGCTCCTGTGCTCGGTCGCAGCGACGGAGTCATCTCGCTGGCCGCCGGAGCAGTCGTCGACCTTCACGAGTTCGAGCAGTTCATCGCCCGAGCGGGGAATGCGGCGGCAGAGGAGCAGGTGCGGAACGCCGAGGTGGCTTTGATGCGGTTCGCCGGAGAGTTGCTGCCTGCTGACCGCTTCGACGAGTGGATGGCTGCACCGCGAGAACGAATCCGCCGCCGTACAATCCGACTGCTGTCGATCGTCATCGACGCGGCTGTCGCGAGCAACGACATCGATCGGGCAGCCCAGGCGACAGAGCAATTGCTCGTGCTCGACCCATTCGACTTCGCAGCCGTGCTGCGCACGGCGCTGCTCCTCTATCGCAATGGATGCCAGGGCGAAGCGGTTGAATGGGCCACGCGGTTTTCAACCATACGCCGTGATCTGGGCCTCACCGCCGACGACGACCCCCTGTCGACCTTGCGTATGACCAGCTGACCTCACGAGAGCCTCGGCCTCAAGTCGTCGTGGTACGCCACAGTACGGCCCATCGCTACCGTCGCCGTCATGAGCATTCGGGTGGGAGACGGCAGACGGGCGGGCGAGTGGCAGGGGGCGAGGTGGTTACGACAAGCGATCGCGGCCGTGGTTGTCATCTGCTTCGTGCCGCTGATGACGGCCGCACCGACTGCGCTTACCACGACGGCGATCTGAGCGCCTGGTTCACAGGCAGAGACTTTCACGTGGACCCTGTCGCAGGTGCCGCTGATCAGGGTGTTCGGCACGCTACCGAGGGACTGTGTTGCGATCACGCCACCCGACGTCTGGCTGGGCGTGCCGCCCGACATCTCCGTCGGCGAGCAGTTCACCATCGAGGCAGGGTCTGCCTCGCTCGCCAGTCGGAGCGTGCCAAACAGCAACGCCGGCGTGCATGTGGTCGACGGTCGCATGTCCGGCGTGAAAACGTGCACGCTGCGCGCCGATTCGCCCCGTTCCGCAGAAGTCGACGGACGGTTCGTCGTCGGAGTGACATACCAGGACCCAGGTCGGCAGCCTGTGCGCGAAGTCACCGACCTCATGACCCGCAAGCCGACGTGTGGAACTCGTACGTGGTCCTGCGTAACGCGAACCTCGCCTGGCAGCAATCGCACCGGCTGCGCGCCGTCAAGGCGTTGGACGCCACCGGTTCGGCGTTGACGATGATCGCTGCCTCCGAGGGTGCTGACCGGCAACCACGTAGGTGTCAACGCGGCGAGGTGGAGGTCGTCTCCAATCGCATCGCCGGCAACACCAGTGACGGGTTGAAGGTGTGGTCATCGACGTACGCGACGATCAACGACAACGACAACGACATCGGGTTCGGGGTCGGCGGGCAGGTGCTCGGCAACGGAATAGGCGTCAGCGTCGAGGACGGCAACGGCCTGATGGTGAACAACGATATTCGCAACTCGGTGGGTGCCGACATCGCCGTCGCCAGCACGGCACGGATGATGATCCTCTCGAACTTCACTTGGAACAACGGCGGCAAGGGCATCGACGGCGACGGAGTACCGGGTGCCCCGAAGCTCGCTGTGGTGCAGGCGAAAGTCCGCGGGCTGGACCGCAGGTGGTTCGTGCTCACCGATGCCCCGAGCGCCGTCGGCATCATCCGCATCTACGGCAACGAGAGCTGCACAGCGCCGAACGACGACGAGGGGCGCCATCCGATCGACACAGTCATCAACGGCTCGCACGGCACGTCCATCGTGCTCTCCCCAAAGGACCGCCACGACCTGCAGTACGACTTCTGCACGGTGACCTTCACCGTGCAGGAGGGTGGAACGGCTGACAAGCCGGTCGGGAGAACGTCGGAGTTCTCCACCTGTGTCGCCCCACATGCGTATCCGGACACGTCAGGTACAGGAGTCCCGGACGTGATCCAGACCGCCCTCGGCGGCGACCCAGCCAGTCCACACAAGGTCGTCCTTCCATCCGACGACGGTCACACGGCCACGCTGGCGGGCGCCCGTCGGACGGCTGGTCAACGTCGGCCCATCGGACGCGCCTGAGCTGCCCGCCAGAGTGTCACTGCTGGGCAGTTCGCGTTCGAATTGACGGGCATCACGCCCGGTGGCCCAGCGGTGGTCGCTGTCTCGACGTCGGTCGCAACAGCGACGTGGTACTACCGGTTCGGGTCGCCGGCCAGGGGTCGGGCCGCGCAGTGGTATTCCTGGGACTACGACTCGTTGAGCGGGCTCGGCGGCCAGCGAATCTCGCCGACCGAGTGGGTACTGCACTTCATCGACGGCGCTGCGGGTGACGACGACGGCTCGGCGAACGGAACGATCGTCGACCCGGGTGGACCGGGCATCGGCCCGCAACTCACGGCCGACCCGGTGACGCAGTACACCACACCAGGGACCCCCACCCTGCCGGCTGTGCCAGTCACCGACCCAACCGTGCCCAACGTGGCGTTGCCCACGGTGCCCGTTTTCAGCAGGTTGCCCACGACCGGTCGAACCAATCGACGCCCATCCTCTCCTTGGCCTTGGCCTTGGCCTTGGTCTGCTGCGGCATCGGTCTGTTACTGACCACCCGTCGCCGACGAAGCTGAGGCGGCAGCGGCCGTGGCTGCGCTCGTCGCTTAGCTTAGAAGAGGCGGGCAGTCAGCTTCTTGCGGTACACGGGTACCCGGGGGTCGTCGGGACCCATCAGTTCGAGCAGGTCGACGTATTGCTGGCGGGCGACCTCGTCGGCCTTCACCTGATCCAGCAGCGCAGTCAACGTGGCCTCATGGTCGTCGTCGGGGGCAACCTGCACCCGGGCTGACGCCGCAATGTGGCGGGTGCGATCCGTCTCGGGGATGCGGGCGAGGAACTGCAGCGCTTGCTCGTTCTCGCCGCGGGCGATGAGAAGTTCGGCAAGGCCAGCGATGGCGTCTTCGTTGCCGGGCTCGATCTCCAACGCCGCACGGAACGAGCCTTCGGTGCCCTCTGCGAGCAACGCGGCCATGGCGTCCTCGCCTTCGGTGGGCATCAACGAATCGACGAACTGCTGGACGATGTGCTCTGGGTACGCACCCGTGAAGCCATCGACGACGGCGCCATTCTTCAGTGCGTACACAGCAGGGATCGACTGCACTTCGAACGCCTGCGAGATGGCCGGGTTCTGGTCGGTGTCGACCTTCACCAGCACGACCTTGCCACCGGTTGCCTCGACCACCTTCTCGATGATGGGGCCAAGCGTGCGGCACGGGCCGCACCATGGGGCCCACAGATCGACGATCACCGGCACGGTGTGCGAGCGGCCGATGACTTCGGTCTGGAAGGTTGCGTCGGTGACATCGATGGCCATGGAGGCACGATACCGGTCAACGGCGCACGCGACAGCGAAGGGCGGTACCGTACGGGAGCAATGAGTACTGTGCACGGCATCGATGTGGCGGCGGTCAGCAAGTGGTTGCAGGCCAATGTCGCCGGAGCGGTCGGCCCATTCGCGTTCAACGTCATCGCTGGCGGCCACTCCAACCTCACGTTCGCCGTGACGGGCGCGAACGGCGCCCGATTCGTCCTGCGGCGGCCACCTCTCGGCCACGTGTTGGCCAGCGCTCACGACATGGGTCGCGAGCACCGCATCATCAGCGGGCTGCAGTCGTCTGCTGTCCCTGTCGCCCCCGCGCTCGGCTTCTGCGACGACCTTTCCGTCAACGAGGCGCCGTTCTATGTGATGGGGTTCGTCGACGGCCATGTGCTCCGCGATCGAACCGTCGCCGAGGCTGTCCTCACACCCGACGCCCGTCGGGTGGCCAGTGAATCGTTGGTCGACACGATGGTTGCCATTCATGCTGTCGATCTCGAGGCTGCGGGCCTCAGCGATCTGGGCCGCCACGAGGGTTACATCGCACGCCAATTGAAGCGCTGGTACGGCCAATGGAACCAGCAACAGACGCGAGCGTTGTCCGCAGTCGATCGCGTACACGACGAACTGTTGCGGCGAATACCTGCGCAAGGTCCGGCGACCATCGTGCATGGCGACTACCGCCTGGACAACTGCATGGTCGGCGACGACGGCCGCGTGGTCGCCGTGCTCGATTGGGAGATTTGCACCCTCGGTGATCCGCTGGCGGACCTTGGCCTGCTGCAGGTGTATTGGACCGGCCCCGACGACGCCGCGTCGGCTTGGACAGGGTCAGCAACTTCCGCGGCTGGCTTCTACGACCGTTCCCATCTGGCCGACCGATACGCGCAGGTCAGTGGCCGCGACCTCACCCACCTACCCTTCTACGTGTCGTTCGCATACTGGAAGTTGGCGTGCATTCTCGAGGGCGTCTACGCCCGCTACCTCGGCGGCGCGCTCGGCGCGCGTGACGCTGCCGAACTGAACCCGTTCAAGTTGCAGGTGGAGGCCGCCGCCGCTGCCGCCGAGCAGATGTTGGAGCAACTGTCATGAACCCTCGCTATGAACTGCACGGCGACATTCCCACACTCGACCGCCCGGTGATGGTGGTACACCTTCACGGCTGGATCGACGCCAGTGGCGCCGCTGCGGCAGCGATGGCCGCGTTGGACAGTGCGTGCAACACGAAGACACTGGCCACCTTCGACGGCGACACATTCATCGACTACCGCGCTCGCCGCCCGACGATGGAGCTTCGGGAGGGCGTCAACACCAAGTTGGCGTGGAACGACATCGAGTTGAAGGTCGGCTCCGACAGCAAGGGCCAGCCCGTGCTGACACTGGTGGGGCCAGAGCCCGACTCGCAATGGCGCGGATTCGCGAGTGCCGTGACACAGCTGGCACTGCAGCTCGGCGTCTACCAAATGGTCGCACTGGGCTCATATCCATTCGCCTCGCCGCACACCCGGCCCGCCCGTCTGTCCAGCAGCTCGCCCTCAGCCGACGTCATCGCCGACCTGCCGTACCTGAAGAACTCAGTCGACGTGCCGGCGGGCATGAGCGCCGTACTCGAGCATGCGCTCACCGAAGCCGGCATCGCTTCGCTGGGGTTGTGGGTACAGGTGCCGCACTACGTGAGTGCGATGAGCTACCCGGCCGCGTCGGCCGCTTTGCTGGATGGCCTCACCGAGGTCACCGGCGTCACCATCGATGGCTCCGCTCTCGCCAGTGAAGCCGAGATCCAGCACCAACGCATCAACGTGTTGGTGGGCGGCAACGACGAGCACGAGGCCATGGTGCGTCAATTGGAATCGCTCTATGACCAAGCCGAGCAGCAGACCCTCGATCTCGATCGCGCCATCAGCGAGATGCCGAGCGGCGACGAACTGGCTGCGGAGTTCGAACAGTTCCTGCGCGACCAAGAGCCGGGTTCCGGCGAGCCCGGTCTGGGCTGGTCAGATCAATAACTTTCGAGAAGAGCATCTGGTCGGTCGCGACTACTTGGACGCAGTGACTTTACTCGCGCAGCGCATACGTGGCGCCCACGCGACCGCGGGGTTGTACGAGGCCGCAGATTTCCAGTGGTGGTGGGCGCAGAGGCCGCGTCCGACTGACCGCGTCCCTCAACTGTTCTGGTTCGACGACCTCGATCGCCCGCAGGCCGCCGTGATCGCAACCGAGTCGGCCAACCGGACGCAACTCGACCCGCTGTTCATGCCCCACCCGACTCCCGACCTGGTCGCACACGTCATGAAGCGGGGTCTCGATCACGCCGGTGAGCTTGGGATCGAAGCCGTCGGCCTCGAGGTCGACAGTGCCGATGACGTCCTGCAGAAGGTCTTGCGCGGGCACGGCTTCACAGTCGAGGAAGACGTCGCGGTCGAGGCATGGGTGGCGGCAAACACTCGACCGCAGGTCAGTCTGCTTCACGCGGACTATCGGTTGGCGAGCCGCCTCGACACGATGTCGCGTCCGCACCACATGATGAGTACCAAACGGGGCCACCCTGACCCGCAGGCGCGCCTTCGGCAGACTTCTCTGTATCGCCCCGACCTCGACCTGGTGGTGTACGACAGGAGCGACAACGTCGCTGCCTACGGGCTGTTCTGGTATGACCCAGTGACCGCCACAGGTCTCGTCGAGCCCATGCGCACTGAGGACGACCATCAACGGCGGGGTATTGCGCGACACATCCTGACAACCGGCATCGATCGGCTGGCAGCAGCAGGTGCCGAGCGGGTCAAGATCGTCTACGAACCGGACAACCCTGCATCAGGAAAGCTCTTCCGCAGCGTTGGCTTCGTTCCCGACAGGCAGACCGTCGTCCTCTCTGGCCGGCCTCAGCCAGCGGCCGTAGTGGGCTGATATTCAGGCAGCTGCAGATCGCTGCACACCGCAAGAGCCAGATCGATGAAGTGCTGGGCTGCCGGCGGGAGCGTCCGGCCACGTCGGCGAGCGAGCACCAACACCCGCGGCGGGATTGGCGGATCCATCATCGCGATCACAACACCTGGGTCGCTCGGGTCGACAGCGAGGTGCGGCAGGATCGCGTACCCCATGCCGGCGCGGACCATTGCCTGCACCGCTGCATTGTCGTTGGTGCGGAACACGTAGTCGGGGACCACGCCGAGCCCTCGTAGCGCGTCGTCGATGGAAAGCTGGCACGCGCACGGCGACTGGCCGATCATGGCCACGCCACCCAGGTGCGCCGGGTCGGTGATGCGACCATC
>JBBQMG010000126.1:0-12315 GCA_038328705.1 Acidimicrobiales bacterium
AACGCCGACCTGCTCGCGGGCGCCGAAGGCAAGCTCAACGTTGTTGCGTGGGCCGGGTATGCAGAAGACGGCTCCACCGATCCGGCCTACGACTGGGTGACACCCTTCGAGAAGATGACCAGTTGCTCGGTCAACGTCAAGACTGGCGCCTCCAGCGACGAGATGGTGCAGCTCATGCAGAGCGGCGAGTACGACGGTGTCTCCGCTTCGGGCGATGCCACGCAGCGCCTCATTGCCGGCAACGAAGTCGTTGCCATCGACACGGCGGAGTACTCCAGCTATGCCGACATCTTCGACGGTCTCAAGCTGCAGCCGTGGAACTCCGTCGACGGCAAACCCTACGGCATTCCTCACGGTCGCGGCGCCAACCTGTTGGTGTACAACACCGAAGCGTTTGCCGACGGTGCGCCGGATTCGTGGAGTGCCATGTTCGAGCCGGGCGGCCCCGCTGACGGCGCTATTTCGGTGTACGACAGTCCCATCTACATCGCGGATGCCGCCGTGTATCTGATGGCCACTCAGCCCGACTTGGGGATCACCGACCCGTACGCGCTCGACCAGACTCAGTTCGATGCAGCGATCGCATTGCTCAACGACCAGAAGCCACTCACCAGCCAGTACTGGGGTGACTACACGGTGCAGCAGAGCTCGTTGGAGAACGGCGACGTGCTCGCCGGCACCACCTGGCAGGTCATCGTCAATCTGGCTCAGGCCAATGGCGCCAAGATCGATGCGGTGAAGCCCGTCGAGGGTGCCACCGGCTGGTCGGACACCTGGATGTTGTCGGCCCAGGCTGCCAACTCGAACTGCATGAAGTTGTGGATGGACTGGATTGCCTCACCGTGGGCCAACTCACAGGTCGCGGTGTGGTTTGGCGAGGCACCAAGCAACGCCAAGTCGTGCGATCTCGATGGGATGGCCGAGCACTGCGACACGTTCCACGCTTCAGACGAGGCGTACTGGAAGGACGTGTGGTACTGGACCACCGCCACCGAGAAGTGCCTCGACGGCAGAACTGACGTGCAGTGTGTTCCCTACACCAAGTGGGTGGATGCTTGGACCACACTCCGCAGCTGAACGACACGGTCCTGAACGACGGTGAGGTCCTGACCGACACGAACGAGGGAGGGAAGGCCGACGGGCCTTCCCTCCCGTTTCGTGGCGTCAATCGCGCCTTTCATGGGCGCCGTCGCCTCGGCGTCGCCAGTACCCTCGGCCTGCCACTGCTGTGGATGCTGGGGGTCTACGTCGGCTCACTGCTGCTGCTGATGGTCAGCTCGCTCTACGAACTCGATTCCAAGACGCAGAAGCCCAACAGCACGCTGACATTGACGAACCTCAGCGATGCGTTCACCAACTCCAGTGTCGTCTGGGTGATGGCGCGCACCACCATTCTGGCGTTGGCAGTCACGGTGATCTGTTTCCTCATTGCGCTGCCGGTGTCGTTCTTCATCTCCAAGATTGCTTGGCGCCGCGCTCGACGCGGTCTGGTGGTCGCGATGCTGATGCCGCTGTGGGCCGGCTATCTCGTCAAGGGTTATGCCTGGCGGGCCATGGTTGCGCCTGCCGGCGGTCGGTTTGCCGCCGACGGTAAGGGTGGCGGTGGGTTCATGGAGAGCACGTTCGGTTGGACGCCCGGCTACGGCCGCGCGGCAATCGTCATCACGCTCGTCTACTTCTGGTTGCCGTACATGGTGTTGCCCATCTACGCGGGTATCGAGCGCCTTTCGCCGTCGCTCCTCGATGCAGCGGGCGACCTGGGTGCCAAGCCATTTCGCACGTTCCGTTCGGTGATGTTGCCGCTGCTACTGCCTGCTGTCGCTGCCGGCTCCATCTTCACCTTCTCCCTGACCCTCGGCGACTACATCGTCCCGCAGCTCGTCAACAACGGCAAAGAGAAGTTCATGTTCGGCACGCTGATCAACAGCACGCTGGGTGCCCCCAACCAGCCGCTCGCCGCGGCGTACACGCTGTGGCCGTTGCTGATCGTTGTCCTCTACCTGTTCGCGATGAAGCGCCTCGGCGCATTCGAGAATCTGTGATGAGGCTGTCTCGGTTTTCGCGAGCGTCGCTGTGCGCGATGACGGTGTTGACGCTGGTCTTCCTGTACCTGCCACTGTTGGTCGTTGCGCGGTTGTCGTTCAACCCGCAGAAGTCGGTGTCGTGGCCGGGGTGGTCGGGTTACACGACTTCGTGGTGGGGCAAGGCGTGGGAGGCAGAGGGTCCGCGCGATGCGCTGGTCAACTCGTGCAAGGTTGCCTTCGCCGCGATGCTGATTGCGCTCGTGATCGGCAGCCTTGCTGCCTTTGCGATGACCCGCTTCAAGTTCTTCGGCAAGACGTCGGTGTCGTTCCTGCTCGTGTTGCCGATCGCGCTGCCGGGCATCGTGACCGGTATCGCGTTGCAGAACACCTTCTCGCGCACCATCGATCTCGGGTTGTTCTCTTTCAAGGTCGGGTTCGGCTTTCACTCGCTGATCATTGCCCACGCCACCTTCTGCGTGGTCGTGGCGTACAACAACGTCGTGGCCCGCTTGCGCCGGTCATCACCCAATCTGCTGGAAGCCTCGGCCGACCTTGGAGCGCATGGCTCGCAAACGTTCCGCTACATCACCTTCCCGCTGGTTCGGTCGGCGCTGGTGGCCGGCGGCATCTTGGCCTTCGCGCTGAGCTTCGACGAGATCGTGGTCACCACCTTCACCGCCGGTTCCGGCTTTCAGACGCTGCCGGTCTGGATCTATTCCAACTTCAGCCGACCGAACAACGTGCCGCTGGTCAACGTGATGGCCACATTCGTGATGTTGGTCTCGATCCCGCTGGCGTGGCTGGCTCAGCGCCTCAGCGATGGCGGCGACGAAGCGTGACACAGAGGGCCTGAGGGTCGTGCCACGACAGGGATAGCGTGGAGCCGTCATGTTGTGGATCTATTTCGTACTCATCGTCGCCGTGCTCGTCTTTGGTTTCGGCGTCGTTCTCGTCAATCGTCGCCGGTCAGCAGCGGCCGCGCCAGTGCGCCCGGCCCTGCCATCGCAGCCTTCGCCAGTTGAAGCCGCACCTGAAGCGGTTGACGGCGACACGGTCATCGAGGACGACACCGTCGTTGAAGGCGTGCAGGAGTTCGAGCGGCCCAACTTCCGGTCGCGAATGTCGAAAGCCCGTTCGGCGTTCACTGGTGCACTGCTCGGTATCGCTGGGCGCACCGGCATCACCAACGAGACCTGGGACGACCTGGAGGAAGCGCTGCTGCGCGCCGACGTCGGCGTACGCGTGACCGACGAGTTGTTGGGTGGTCTGCGTTCACGCGTCAAGGCCAAGGAAATCACCGAGCCCGGCCAACTACTGACAGCGCTACAAGCGGAGATGACGTCGCGCCTGGAGGGTGCCGACCGCTCGTTGCATCTGGAGCCGGGCGATGCCGACAGCCCGAACGTGTGGCTCTTCGTGGGTGTCAATGGTGTGGGCAAGACCACCACCATCGGCAAGGTCTCGGCACTCCAGCAGCAGGCGGGCGTCAGCGTGCTGATGGCGGCGGGCGACACCTTCCGTGCGGCTGCCGCCGAGCAGCTCACCACCTGGGCCGAACGCAGTGGTGCAGAAATCGTGCGTGGCAACGAAGGCGGCGACCCGAGTGCAGTGATCTTCGACGCCATCGAGCGGGCCGGCGCTCGCCGCATTCAGCTCGTGCTGGCTGATACGGCCGGGCGACTGCACACCAAGACCAACCTGATGGACGAGCTGCGCAAGGTCCGCCGCGTTGCTGCCAAAGGCAAGGGTCGCGTCACTGAGGTGCTGCTGGTGATCGATGCCACCACTGGCCAGAACGGCCTCACCCAGGCTCGTGAGTTTGGCGACGCAACCGACGTCACCGGGGTGGTGCTGACGAAGCTGGACGGGTCGGCCAAGGGCGGCATCGTGTTCGCGATCGAAACCGAGTTGGGGTTGCCGGTGAAGTTGGTCGGCCTCGGTGAGACCATCGGCGACCTGGTTCCCTTCGAACCGAGCGAGTTCGTTGAGGCACTCGTCAGCCTCGACTGAAATTCTCGGGAACCGAAGCGATACCTCGGACCGTCGAACGAAGTGAACGACCCGCACCACAGTGGAGCGGCCCCTCGGAATCACGAAGGAACCATCACCATGCTTCGCTCACGCCGCTTCGCCCTTGCCGCCGCTGCCCTCCTCGTTGGCCTTTCTGCGTGCGGCGATTCCAGCCCGAAGACCGTCGCGGGCGCTTCTCCGGTGGTCATCCAACTCGGCGGGTCCTCGACGCGCGGCGGCGCCGAGGCCGCGACAGCGGACAAGATGATGGCGCAGATGCAGGACATCACCTTCGTGTTCGACGGAGATGCCTCGAAGGTCGGCGCTGCCGGATCGGCGTGGACCCTGCCTGCTGGTGGTACACCCGACACTGCACGAATTGCGAAGATCGCCGCACTGCTGGGTATCGAGGGCGAACTGCGTGAACTGCCCGCGGACCAGGGCGGTGGCTGGATGATCGGTGCGGCCGATTACACCACCGCCAGTCTGATGGTGAGCGCCGATGGAATGTTGAGCTGGTGGTTCAACCCCGCTCCGTCCACCGCCGTGAGCTCCGTGGAGTGTGTCTATGTCGACCCCGCGACCGAGGTCGTGCCGACCGAGGCCACGGCCACGGTCGGCGGCGACGCGGTTGTCGCCCCGCCGGACGGCAACTGCGCTGCACCCCTGCCGCCCGCCAATGTTCCCGACAAGGCAACTGCCGAGGCGAAAGCCAAGCAGCTGTTTGCCGACATGGGCTACGACACCACCACCTTCGAGTACGAGGTGTATGCCGACGAGTGGGGTGCCAACGTCACTGCCTACCTGCTGCTGGACGGTATGCGCAGTCCGCTCTCGTTGTCCGTGGGGTTCGGCGCGGACAGTGCGGTGACCTGGGCTTCCGGTTCGCTGGCCACGCCGGTGCCCGCAGGGGAGTACCCGCTGGTCGGTGTCGACGGTGGAGTTGTCCGACTGAACGACCAGACCGGTCAGTGGGGCGGCTATTGGGGCGGGCCGACGGCCATGGCCCGCATGGAGACCAGCACCGGCGGGGTCGCTGCTGATTCGGCGAGTTCAGGAGTCGTGTCAGCCTCGCCTGAGACGGTGGTCCCGGCTGTCGTGGGCCAGATCATCCCGTGCGAACCGGGAACTGACTGCGGCATCGAGCTGCCGCCGATGGAGCCCGTCACCGTGAACCTCACTGACGTGAAGATGGGGCTGACCATGATCTGGGCCGCCGACAACACCATCTGGCTTTTGCCGGCCTACGAGTTCAGCGCCGATGACGGCGGCCAGTACACCGTCATCGCCGTCGACGACAGCTTCATTCAACTGCCCGCGCCGTACCCGGTCGACACCATGCCAGTGGACACCATGCCGGTCGAGTCGTTGCCCGTGGAGACGACTGAGCCAGCTTCGGTCGCAACGACCGTCGATGTCACGTCCGCAGTCGTCGAGTCACTTCCTCCCGTCACGAACCCCTGAGAGCCCCGGGGGAGGCAGGCGCGGCCGATAGCGTTTCGCCTCGCATGTTTGATTCCCTGTCCTCCCGCCTCGAAGGCATCGTCAAGCGGTTGCGCGGCAAAGGCCGCCTGACCGAAGCCGATGTCGACGAGATGCTGAAAGAGATCCGCACTGCGCTGCTGGAGGCCGACGTCAATGTCGGCGTCGTGCGCAACGTGGTCGCCCGTATCCGCGAACAGGCGGTGGGTAGC
Organism: Acidimicrobiales bacterium; assembly: GCA_038328705.1. Classification (GTDB taxonomy): domain Bacteria; phylum Actinomycetota; class Acidimicrobiia; order Acidimicrobiales; family Ilumatobacteraceae; genus UBA668. The sequence continues at coordinate 5,729 of JBBQMG010000126.1, forward strand.
CGCGTCAGCGAGGCGCTGGATCCCAGCCAGCAGGTCATCAAGATCGTCAACGCCGAGCTCACCGCGATGCTCGGTGGCGAGACGCTGAAGATCTCCTACGCCTCGCGCCCGCCCACTGTCATCTTGATGGCGGGTCTGCAGGGCTCGGGTAAGACCACCAACTCGGCCAAGTTGGCTCGCTGGTTCAAGAGCCAGGGTCGCCAGCCGTTGCTGGTGGGTGCCGACCTTCAGCGCCCCGCCGCCGTCGAGCAGCTGCGCACGCTTGGCCGCCAGATTGATGTGCCCGTGTTCAGTGAGCCCGGTGATCCGGTCTCCACCGCCCGGCGTGGCCTCGAGGAGGCACGTCGCCTTGGTCGCGATGTGCTCATCGTCGACACCGCCGGCCGTTTGTCCATCGACGCCGAGTTGATGGAAGAAGTCCGTCAAATCTCGCAGGCCGTGCAGCCCGACTACACGTTCCTGGTGATCGATGCGATGACCGGCCAGGACGCGGTTGGCGTGGCCGAGGCGTTCCACGCCACGCTCGCCATCGACGGCGTGATCATGTCGAAGATGGACGGCGATGCCCGCGGCGGCGCTGCGCTCAGCGTCAAGGAAGTCATCGGCCGGCCGATTGCGTTCGCCAGCACCGGTGAGAAGCTCAGCGAGTTCGAGCAGTTCCACCCCGACCGCATGGCCGGGCGCATCCTGGGCATGGGCGACATGCTCACCCTCATCGAGCAGGCCGAGCAGGCCTTCGAGAAGGACCAGGCAGAGGCTGCAGCCACCAAGCTGATGGAAGGCGAGTTCACGCTCGACGACTTCCTGGAGCAGATGCAGGCGCTGAAGAAGATGGGGCCGCTGGGCAACCTGATGGGCATGATGCCCGGAATGCCCAAGGAGCTGAAGGGCGCCGAGATCGGCGACGACCAGCTCAAGCCGATCGAGGCAATCATCCGCAGTATGACCCCGCTGGAGCGGCGCAAGCCCGAGCTGGTCAACGGCAGCCGTCGCACGCGCATCGCCACCGGCAGCGGCACCACGGTTGGCGACGTCAACCGCTTGGTCAAGCAGTTCGGTGAGATGCAGAAGATGATGAAGCGCATGGGCGCCACGATGGGCGGTGGCCGACCCGGTAAGAAGGGCAAGAAGGGGAAGCCCGGCCGTGGGTTCCCCGGCTTGCCCGGTGGCATGGGTGGGCTGCCCGGCATGCCCGGCATGCCCGGTGGCGGAATGCCTGGGTTACCCCCCGGAATGGGTGGGGCGCCGGGTGGCTTCCCCAACTTCAATTGATAGCATTACGCAGTTCGTATTTCGACGTCGTCAACGCTTTTTCGTTGTCGTGAAGTCTTTGTAGTCGTGAAGTTTGAAGGAGCACTGAAGTCGCATGGCAGTAAAGCTGCGTCTCACTCGGGTCGGCAAGACCAAGCAACCGCAGTACCGCATCGTGGCGGCTGACAGCCGTTCGCCTCGCGATGGTCGGTTCATCCAGATCGTGGGCACCTACAACCCCCGCACCGAGCCGTCCGCGCTCACCGTTGACAACGCCAAGGCCGTCAAGTGGCTGATGGACGGCGCCCAGCCGACCGAGCGGGTCAAGAAGCTGCTCGAGATCTCGGGCGCATGGGCCGAGTTCGGCACCGCTCGCGCGGCGAAGTAATCCCCATCATGCCTGACGTGATTGACGACCAGCCCGTGCTGGCCCCCACCGCGACTGCCGTTCTCTCGCATGTCGTGCGTTCCATCGTCGACGACCCCTCGTTGGTCCTCGTCGATGGTGCCGAGAGCCGCGGCCGGGTGCGCCTGGAAGTTCGCGTCGGCCCTGGCGATCTTGGCCGTGTGATCGGCCGCCGTGGCCGTACTGCGCAGAGCATCCGCACCGTGGTGCGCGCTGCCGCCACCCGCGACGACGTCGAAGTCGACGTCGATTTCGCCGACTGAGCCACCGGTTCGGCTGGCAGCAATGCCGACAGACAGCGAGCTCGTCGAGGTTGGTCACATCGGTCGCGCCCATGGTGTGCGTGGCGATCTCTACGTCGACCTGTTGACGGACCGCACCGAGCGGCTCGCCGTCGGCGCCCGAGTGCAGGTGCGCGACAAGTGGCTGACCGTCGAGACAGCCCGGCCGGCCGGCACGCGCTGGCTGGTGCACTTCGCGGGCATGGCCGACCGCACCGCGGCCGAGGCGTTCGTGAACTGCGCACTGATGGCTGCGCCACTGCCAGCACTCAGCGATGACGGGCTCTACGTCAGTGACCTCATCGGCTGTGAGGTAGTGGGCGCCGATCGGCAGTCATACGGTCGCTGCGTCGCCGTGGTCGCCAACCCGGCCCACGACCTGCTCGAGCTGGAGTCAGGTGCGCTGGTGCCCGTCGTGTTCATCGTCTCGTCAGCCCCCGGCGTGCTGACCATCGAGCCCCCCGAAGGCCTCTTCGACCTTCTTGGGTAATGGAGCGTGGTCTCGCGACCGCGTAGAGTGACCGTGCGTGCCGCTCATGTCACGAGAATGAGTCGGCTCTGGTGCAATCGTGTGCCTTGTGTCCAGATTTTGTATCGCCCATCGAAGTTCTGCGTCATAGCTGCATACTTTCTTCGTCAAGAAAACGCTTAGGCAAGGCGGTGAATCGGACGACATATGAGGGGCAGGTAGTGGCGAAGTAAGGCGTTTGCCGCGTGGGCTGTGGAAGAGGCTGATTCGTAGTGCGAAACAAACTGAAGTTGGTGCTGATCGCTGGTGACGCGCTGGCTATCGCTGCTGCGTATGCCTGTGTCATTGTTTCTGAGGACTTCTCGAAGGTCTACGGCGTACCGCGGTCGATTGCGGTGGTCGCGGTCGCAGTCGTGATCGGCCTGGTGGCGATGCGAAGTCAGGGCCTGTTCCTCGCCCGGGTGAGTTCCGTTCGGATCGTCGAACTGGTCCGCAGCACGCGAGCAGTTGGTCTCCTTGTCGGGGGAATGATCGTTGCTGACCGAATTCTTCGCTTCGGCTTTCGTATTCGATACATCGCGCTCGCTGGCGCGCTCGCGTGGGTGCTCATCGTGATCAGCCGCTCGATCTTCCGGTCGTGGGTCGCCGTCAAGCGCAGCAATGGTCACCACCAGCGACGGGTCATCGTTGTCGGCTCCGACAGTGAAGCGGCCAGGTTGATCGAGCTCTTCTCCACGCACTCCGACGTGGGCATGTTGGTGGTCGGCATCGTGGGTGACCGTGAGGAGGCGCAGCGCAACAACATGGGCGGCTTGTGGCTCGGCGCGCTTGATGAGACGGAGGCTCTGGTGGCTGCGCACGACGCCTCCGGTGTGGTGGTCTCACCAACGGCCATGACCTCTGCTCGCCTCAACGTTCTCATCCGCACTCTGCAGAACCGCGACGTGCACGTGCACCTTGCCACCGGTATCTCCGGCATCGATGCGCGGCGGTTGCGGTCGTTGCCGCTCTCTCACGAGCCGATGCTCTACGTGGAGGCGCCATCGCTGTCGCGTGTCCAGAAGCTGCTCAAGCGAGCGTTCGATCTCGTGACGGCCTTCATTCTGCTGATCCTGGCGGCGCCAGTCTTCGCGGTAGTTGCCATTGCGATCAAGCTGCAAGACGGTGGGCCGGTGTTCTTCCGTCAGCAGCGCGTGGGCCGCGGCGGTACCACGTTCGATGTGCTGAAGTTCCGCACCATGGGGGTAGATGCCGAGAAGCAACTGGCGAAACTCGGTGCTGCCAACGAACGCAACGGCCCGCTCTTCAAGATGGAGCGCGACCCGCGCGTCACGCGTGTCGGCCGGCTTCTGCGCGAGACCAGCCTCGACGAGCTTCCGCAGTTGAAGAACGTTCTGTGGGGCGAGATGAGCCTCGTTGGTCCACGCCCGGCTCTGCCCTCGGAGGTCGTCAACTTCGGGGCCGAACTTCGCCAACGCGAGCAAGTGTTGCCGGGAATCACCGGCCTCTGGCAGGTCGAGGCGCGCGACAACCCGTCGTTCGAGGCCTACCGACGACTGGACCTGTTCTACGTGGAGAACTGGTCGATCACGCTCGACGTGCTCATCATGCTGGGCACGGTCGAGCACCTGATCGTTCGAGTGCTGAGGTCACTGCGTCGCTCACCCAAAACGAAGAAGTCGGAAGTAGCGACCGAGGACTCTACCGAGAGTGCCGCATGAGCCAGAAGCGGATTGCCCTTGTCGGAGCCGGTCAAATGGGTTCGAGTCACGCTCGCGTGATCGCCGAATCTGCAGTGGCCGAATTGGCGGTCATCATCGACGTCAACGCGGAGCCCGCGAAACGCCTGGCCGAACGGTACGGGGCGTTCGCGTCCACGGACCTCGCCGACGCAGAGGAATGCGACGCAGTTGTCGTCGCCGGCAGCACATCGGCGCGTATAGAATGCGTCCGGCCGCTGCTGGAAGCAGGGCGTCCGCTGCTCGTCGAGAAGCCGTTTGCACCGACGCTGGCTGAGCTTGACCTGCTGCTTGGCATCGCTGCCGACCGTGATGTCCCGGTGATGTGCGGGTTCGTCGAACGGTTCAATGCGGCGTTCCGTACGGCTGTGCAGGTCCTTGACGGTCCGCCGGTGCACCTGCTCGCAATCCGTCACTCACCGCCGGCACCGCGCATCGCCTCCAGCGTCGTCAACGATCTGATGCTGCACGATCTCGATGTCGCGCAGCGTTTGTTCGGGCAGGCGGAACCCACGCTGGTGGGTTCCGCGTGTGTGCGGCCGGAGAACGGTCCGTGGAACGAGATTGCTGACTGCACCATTTCGTTCGGCAACAACGGGATTGCGACATTGTCGGCGAACCGAATGGGGCAACGGAAAGTTCGATCGCTCAGCATTCACACCGCGACGCAGTTGGTCGAGGTAGACCTCCTTCGCCAGGACGTCACGGTGTATCGAAACGTCAGCCAGGAGATGGCACTGTCCGGCGGTGGAATGGGCTACCGCTCGTCGACCGAGATCGAGCTGCCGTTCGTTCGTCACACCGGCGAACCGCTTTCCTTGCAGTTTGCCCATTTCCTCGACCTGGTGGACGGCATCGCCGACCACGTGGAGGAACGACGCCAAATCTGGCCTGCTCATGTGCTCGCCGAGCAGATCGAAGCGCGTTCAGCCAGTTAGTTCGTCGATGGCGGCCACGACGGCCGCAGTGGCGTTCTGACCGTACGGGTACGGCAGCGCCTCCAGCTCACCACGTAGCGCCGCACCGCCGGCAAGGAGTTCGCGGGCCTTGACGCCGATGGTTGGGCCGGGGCTGACCAGGTGGGCGAACGTGCCGAGGATCTCAGGTCGCTCCGTCGAGTTGCGAACGATCAGAACGGGCCGCTTCACGATGGTGGCCTCCTCCTGCACCCCGCCGGAGTCGCTGACGATCAGGGCTGCCTCGCTTGCCAGGCCGATGAACTCGCGGTACCCGAAAGGCTCGCGCACGAGGAGGTGGTCGAGGAGCCGCTGCAACCCGAACTCGTCCGCTCGCTTGCGGGTGCGCGGGTGCAACGGCAACACCACCGGTACTGGCAAGCCGGCCAGCTCACTGAGGATGTCTCGTAAGTTGTCGGCGTTGTCCGCATTCTCCGCGCGGTGGATGGTCGCCAGGACGAACTGGGCGGGTTGCACACCGTGCTCAGCAAGAAGCGCGGCGCGCTCGGCTGCTGTGGGCATGATCATCGCCAGTGAGTCGAGCAGCGTGCTGCCAGTGATTCGGATGCGGTCGGCAGGTATGCCCTCGCGCTGCAAGACATCGGCGTTGGACGGATGGGGTGCCAGACACAGATCGGCCAGCGCGTCGATCAGCACGCGATTGTGTTCTTCGGGCATGGCCCTGTCGTAGGAGCGTAGTCCGGCCTCGAGGTGAACAAGGAGGGTGCCGGTGGAGTTGGCCGCAAGTGCGCCAGCCAGACCAGAGTTGGTATCGCCCTGGACCACGACGACGTCCGGTCGCTCCTGGAGAAGGAACTGTTCGATCGCTTCGGTGGCGCGACCGATCTGGGCGCCACGGGTTGTGCCACCGACTTCGAGATGGAGGTGCGGGCTGCCGATGTGCAATTGATCGAGAAAGGCCTGGCTCATGTTGGCGTCGAAGTGCTGGCCGGTGTGCACTACCAGTGCCCGCTCGCCGAGACTCCGAATCACCGGCGCCAACTTGATCATCTCTGGACGCGTGCCGAGCACCACCGCAATCCGGCTGCTCATCAGGACCGAACCGCAGCGTGGACTGAACTGACCACCTGGTCGCGCTCACGCTCGGTGAGGTGCTGATGGACAGGCAGGCTGATGACTTCGCCGGCGACACGCTCGGCTACAGGACTGCCAGCCCCGACTCGAACGGCGGGGTGAGACCGGTAGCACTCGTAGTCGTAGACGGCCTTCGGGTAGTAGATACCTGCGCCGATGCCGGCGCCATTCAGGCGCGAGAGCACCTCGTCACGGGGTACGGGACAGTCCGACGTGATGCGCAGTGTGTACTGATGCCACGCGTGTGTCCGGCCGACCATGGTGACGGGCGTGACGACACCTTCGAGTCCGCTCAGGTGACGGTTGAAGTACTCGGCGTTGGTAGAACGTGCGGCGATGATGGAAGGAAGTCGATCGAACTGTGGAATCGCCACCGCAGCGGCAAGATCA
>JBBQMG010000127.1:0-11637 GCA_038328705.1 Acidimicrobiales bacterium
GAGCCACCGACGCAGCCAGCGTCGGGGCGCCGAAGGAGCAACCTCCCCGGAATCTCTCAGGCCAACGGACCGACCGGGTGGGGCAACGCTGGAAAGCAGTCGGCTCTGTCCGGCTCGCCGACGGGGAAATTTGCACGTCGCACACGCGGCGGGCCGAGAAGCTCTCAGGCATCCATGACAGCGGGGGAAGCAGTTCGCACGCGCCACGATGGCCTGGAGGCTCCCTATGACCGCTGATCACTCTCCCACCCCTCACGTGGGCCTGCCCCAACTGCTGGGTGCTGACGATTTCGTCGGCCGCCACATCGGGCCGACCACGGCCGAACAGGAACACATGCTGTCGGTCCTCGGCGTCGACTCGATGGAGACGCTGCTCGACCAGACCGTGCCGGCAGCCATCCGCATGGAAGGCGGCCTTCCGCTCGCGGGTAGCCGCACCGTGGAGGACGTGCTGGCCGAACTGCGTGGCCTGGCCGACCGCAACGTGCACCGCACCTGCCTCATCGGTCAGGGCTACTACGGCACCATCACCCCACCCGTGATTCAGCGAAATGTGTTGGAAAACCCGGCCTGGTACACCTCCTACACCCCTTACCAGCCCGAGATCAGCCAGGGTCGTCTGGAGACACTGCTCAACTTCCAAACGATGATCGGTGAGCTCACCGGCTTCCCTCTGGCCAATGCCTCGCTGTTGGATGAAGCCACCGCCGCGGCCGAGGCAATGACAATGGCGCGGCGCACCTCGAAGGTCGCCTGCGACCGTTTTCTCGTCCACCACGACACGCATCCGCAAACCATCGCCGTGCTGCACACCCGCGCCGAGCCGATCGGCATCGAGATCGTGACGCGCGACCTTGCCACCGAGACCATCGACTTCGATGGGTACTTCGGGGTGTTGTTCAGCCTGCCGACCTCAAGTGGCGCCGTACCTGATTGGCGAGCAACCATCGACCATGCGCACGCCGCCGGCGCCGTGGTGGTGGTCGCCACCGACCTCCTCGCCTGCGTGCTCACCACTCCCCCAGGTCAGTTGGGCGCGGACATCGCCATCGGTTCGGCACAGCGGTTCGGTGTACCGATGGGTTTCGGCGGCCCGCACGCGGCGTTCATCGCCACCAGCGATGCGCTGGCACGGTCGTTACCCGGCCGACTGGTCGGCGTCAGCACCGACACCGAAGGTCGCCCTGCGTTGCGCCTCGCGCTACAAACCCGCGAGCAGCACATTCGCCGCGAGAAGGCCACTTCGAACATCTGCACCGCTCAGGTGCTGTTGGCCAACATGGCTGGGCTCTACGCCAGCTGGCACGGCCCGGAGGGACTGTCGCTGATCGCCGAGCGGGTGCAGCGCTTGGCCTCGCTAGCTGCGGGCGCACTGCGTGCCAGCGGTGCGGTGCTGCGCCACGACAGATGGTTCGACACGATCTGCGTGGAATGCGCAGCTGCCGACGTCATCGCCGCCGGCCGCGCTGCGGGCCTCGACCTGCGACAGGTCGATGCCGGTGCCGTGTCGTTCAGTTTTGATGAGACCACCTCGCTCTCCACTGTGCGGGCGGTGCTTGCACTCTTCGGCGCCGATGCCCTGCTACCAGCCGACGATTCGACGCTCATCGATGGGCTGGGCAGTCGCCGCACCGACGAATTCCTCGCTCACGGCGTGTTCAGCAAGTTCCACACCGAGACGGAGATGATGCGTTACCTGCGTCGGTTGGCCGACAAGGATCTTGCGCTCGATCGCACCATGATCCCGCTCGGGTCGTGCACGATGAAGCTCAACGCAGCGGCAGAGATGATGCCCGTGACATGGCCAGAGTTCTCCGACGTGCACCCGTTCGCGCCAGACGACGAGACCATTGGTTACCGCGAGATGATCAGCCAGCTCGAACAGATGATGGTTGCTGTGACCGGCTACGACGCTGTCAGCCTGCAACCCAACGCCGGCAGCCAGGGCGAATTCGCCGGCCTGCTGGCGATCCGTGCGTACCACCGCAGCCGTGGCGACGAGCAGCGCACAATCTGCCTCATTCCGTCCAGCGCACATGGCACCAACGCGGCGAGCGCGGTGATGGCAGGCCTCAAGGTGGTCGTAGTTGCATGTGATGACCAAGGCAATATCGATCTCGCCGACCTCGCCGCTCGTGCTGCCACCGCCGGCGACCAACTGGCCGCGGCGATGGTGACCTACCCGTCCACCCACGGTGTCTTCGAAGAAGGCATTACCGAGGTGTGCAGCATCATCCACCGGCACGGCGGCCAGGTCTACGTCGATGGCGCCAATCTCAATGCGCTGGTCGGCCTGGCCCGGCCTGGTACGTTCGGAGCCGACGTCAGCCACCTCAACCTGCACAAGACGTTCTGTATCCCCCACGGTGGTGGTGGCCCTGGCGTTGGCCCGGTAGGCGTTCGGTCGCACCTCGCACCGTTCCTTCCCGGCCATCCGTTGGCCCACGACCAAACCGTCGGCCCGGTCTCGGCCGCGCCGTTCGGTTCGGCCAGCATCCTGCCCATCTCGTGGGTCTACGTCGCTCTGATGGGTGCACAGGGTCTCCGCGACGCCACCGCCGCGGCCATTCTCAGCGCCAACTATCTGGCGGCACGCCTCGACGATGCATACCCGGTGCTCTACACCGGCGCGCAGGGAAGGGTCGGCCACGAGTGCATCCTCGACCTGCGGCCGATCACGAAGGCCACCGGCGTCAGTGTCGACGATGTCGCCAAACGGCTCATGGACTACGGCTTCCACGCTCCGACGATGAGCTTCCCTGTGACGGGAACGCTGATGATCGAGCCGACCGAGAGCGAGAACCTGCACGAACTCGATCGCTTCTGCGATGCGATGTTGGCTATTCGTGCCGAGATCGAACAGGTAGCCGATGGCGTCTGGCCGCTCGAAGAAAGCCTGCTCCGGATGGCGCCGCACACCGCCGAGGATCTGCTCGGCGAGTGGCAGCGGCCGTACTCACGTGAGCTGGGTGCGTACCCGCTGCATTCCGTCCGTGCCTCGAAGTACTTTCCCTCCGTGTCACGCATCGACGCAGCGTACGGCGACCGCCACCTGATCTGTAGTTGCGAGCCACTCGAGGCCTACGCCAACCTCTGACCCATCGCTGCGCTACGGTCCAGCGCATGGCAGAGAGTTCCACACCCGGGCTGGGCGACCTGTTGGGTCTGTTCGGCAGCAGCAACCCGTTCGCAGGCATCAACAAGTCGATCGCTCAGTTCCAGCGTGGCGTCACGCAGTTCCTCGACAGTGTCGAAAAATTCAACGACACGATGGATGAGCTCAACGGCGTCGCCAAGCGAGTCAACGGTTTGCTCGACACCATCGAAGAGCCGATCAAGGCGTTCGTGCCACAGATCACGCGCACCATCAAGACCGCCGACGCGCTCGTCGAACAGCTCAGCGGGCCCATCGAGTTGGTTGCCCCCAGCCTCACTCGCTTTGCCGAGACGATCTCGAACCCGGCGCTGCTCGCGCTGCCCAACGAACTCGGCGCTTTCATGCTGACCCTTGGCGAACTGGCGCAGCGTCTGGCGCCGCTCGGCCAAATGGCCGAGACGGCCGGGGGATGGTTCGGGTTGCGCCCGTTGGCTGCACTGCGCTCGGGCGGCGGCACCGCCCGCGCCGGACAGTTCACCAGTAGCGCCACTCCCCCGCCAACTGCTCCGCCAGTCGAGAAGGCGCCGGCCAAGAAGGCCGCGCCGGTCAAGAAGGCCGCGCCGGTCAAGAAGGCCGCGCCGGTCAAGAAGGCCGCGCCTGCGAAGAAGGCCGCGCCTGCGAAGAAGGCCGCGCCTGCGAAGAAGGCCCCGGCGAAGCGAACGCCAGCAACCAGCCGCCCAGCCAACAAGGCGCGCTGAAAGCCGAGCCGAATCGGGCTTGGGCTTCGCAGCGGTTCACAGGCGCCGTCAGCGGTCTGTGGCACACCACAGAAGTACGTTCGTCTGTGGTGTGCCACAGAATGAGAATCGCAGAACTTCTGACGTTGCCGTGGCATGCGTTGCCGGCACTTCGGCGGACGCGGTCCGCGTCCGCACCCGACAGACGGCGTTACTTCTTGGCCACGAACGGCAGCGGCACGATACGGCCGGCCAGCACCGAGCCCCGAACATCGATGCTCACTTCGGCACCGTCAGGTAGGTCGGGAGGCAGGAACGCGAGCGCGATCCCGTGCTCGAGCATCGGTGAGAAGTTGCCACTGCTGACGGTGCCAACTGGCATCCCGTCGTGGAGCACGGGGCAGTCGGCCCTGGGTGGACGACGGCCGTTTGTGGCGATGCCGCGCAGTAGACGAGTCACACCGTGCTCGCGCTCGAGTGCCAGCACCTCACGCCCACGGAACTCGTCCTTGCCCCACGCCACCACCCAGCCGAGCCCGGCCTGCAGTGAGGTGATGCCTGCGCCCAGCTCGTGGCCGTGAAGCGGCAAGCCGGCTTCCAGCCGCAAAGTGTCGCGCGCGCCGAGACCAGCGGGCATGACGCCGCAGGACATGATGGCCGACCACAGCTCGCCGGCGGCAGCAACGGGCACCGCGATTTCGACACCCGCCTCACCGGTGTAGCCGGTGCCGGCAACCACGCACTCCGCGCCGTGCCAATCCAGCTCCTGCACCCGAAAGCGACCGACCTCGGCCGCAGCAGCGAAGACCGCTGACAGCCGTTCCTTCGCTCCCGGGCCCTGAACTGCCAGCACCGCTCTGTCGCGGGTGGTTTCCGTGCCCCCGATTGCAGAACGGACGCGGTCCGTGTTGGAGGCATTCGGCATCACGTCGAAAACGTCGTCGCGCACCCACCACACGATGATGTCGTCGAGGACGGATGCATCGACCTCGTCGAGCAGGTGCGTGTACTGCGCTCGACCGGGAGCTACCTTGTGCAGGTCGTTGGTGAACGCCCACTGCAATCGATCGAGAGCGTCGGGGCCTTCGACGCGTACGGTGCCAAGGTGTGAGACGTCGAACACGACGGCGTCGTTGCGACACGCAAGATGCTCGTCGAGCGTGCCCGCCTGGTACGCAACGGGCATCTCCCAGCCGCCGAAGGGCACCATCTTGGCGCCCAGCTGGCGGTGAAAGGCATCCAGCGGGCTGACCTCGAAGTCGGTCATCACACAGCCTGAGCGGCGAGCAGCAGTGACCCATCGGGATCGCTGATCTGCAACAGCGACGCATCCAGATCCGTCTTGACACTGCCGATTGCCAACACGTTGAGCACGCCCTGACCGCCACGGCGAACGATGTCGATCAGCATTTCGCCGTCGCAGAGCAACACGTCGTTGCCACTGATCACCAAGGTCGCGGTGGCGATGTCGGTGTCGGCCTGATCGCGCAGGTAGGTGAACGCCTTGCGAACGGACTCCAGCTTGATACCCGCGTCGAGCAAGCTCTTGATCACGCGCAGCTCGAGCAGATCGCGGTAGCTGTACATGCGACGACTACCGCTGCCGGCCGCGTCGGTGAGCGACGGACGAATGAGATCGGTGCGAGCCCAGTAGTCCAGCTGACGGTAGGAAATACCCACCACGCTGGCGGCCTTGGTACCGCTGAAACCGTCTTCACTCATCGTTGCCTCCGGTTGGTGATCACACGCGAGTAACTACGCCTGTGTAACAGGGTTGCCATCGTAGGCGGCGAACTGTCTCGACGTCAAGCACTGATCGCGCGAGGAAATCGCGCGGTGCGCGCGATTCAGCTGCCGAAATCGTCGGGGCTGATGTCGTCGAGGAAGTCGCGGAACTCGTCGAGAATCGCTTCTTCGGTCACTTCATCGGCGACGATTGGAGCCTCCACCGCGGCCTCGTCCAGCAACGCCTCCTCGGCAAAGATCGGCGAGGCAGTGCGTACAGCGAGGGCAATGGCGTCGCTGGGGCGGCACGACAGCTGCTGCTCACCAGCGGCCGTGAGGAGGTGCAACTCGGCGTAGAAGGTGTGCTCGCGGACCTCGGTGATGACCACCCGTGTGAGCGAAGCGCCCAGGGCCTGGATCGCGATCACGAGCAGGTCGTGGGTGAGCGGGCGTGGCGGCACGATGCCTTCGAGCGCGCTGTGGATTGCCGAGGCCTCCGGCCCGCCGATGAGAATCGGCAACACCCGCGGGTGCTCTACCTTTTGCTCGCGCAACATGACCACCGGCGTGTTGGCCGGCAACTCCACACGTACCCCGAGCAATTCCATGCGAACCACGGCGTGATGGTATCTGGCGCTGAGACGTTCAGGCTTCAAGGTGATGCTGCAGCGCGGCGCTGAGTATCGCCGTGCGCAGCTCGCCACCTTGGCGTGCCAGTTCGGTGAGCAGCGCTGAGGCCTGCTGACGGCTCTGCGGATTGCGCTGACGAATCAGCGGCAGCACCAACTGCTCGAACAACGCCGCTTCGCGCTCAGCGGATTGGCGCCAGGCCCGCAGGTGTCGCGGCTCGATTCCGTGCTCGAGAAAGCTGGCAGCCGCGCGAGCGATGGCAAGGTCTGATGCGGTGTACAACGCGTTGGTGCCCGAGCCACGACCGGCGAGAAGGCCAAAGGACTCAAGCTCGGCGAGCTGCTTGCCGGTGATGCCGGCCATCGTGCAGAGCTCGGTGGCGACGTACGTGTCGTGCGCGGTCTCGATTGATTCGCCCGCGTCAGAACTCGCCGACCCGTTGCCGGAGAAGAACGCTGCCGCCGGGTTGTTCGTTGGCCGATCGGGAGCTGGCGCAGTTGGAACCGACGAGAGGTAGGAAGCGGCAGGTGGCGTGGAGGCAACGCGCAGCTGCGCGGCCGGGTGGTGCCCAGTCGGCACGACGGTTCCCTCCGGAATGTCCAGGTCGCCGGTCTCGTCGAACCCACTGTCGGACGTGCCGGGCTCGCGCTCGAGCAGCGTCACATTGCGCAATCCGCGAGGCGGCGTCAGCGAACCGGTCTCGTCGATCTCACCGCTCTCCAGCCGATCGCGAATCACGCGCAGCGGCAAGAAGTTTTCGCGCTGCTCACGAAGGATCACGCGCAGCCGTTCGACGTCGAGATCGTAGAACTTGCGGTAGCCCGACGGCGTGCGTTCGGGGTCGATCAGCCCTTGACTCTCCAGAAATCGGATCTTCGAAATGGTGACGTCCGGAAACTCCTCGAGCAGCAGTGCCAGGACTTCACCGATTGACAGGTATGGATGCTCCGGCATCGATTCAGCCGTCGCCCTTTTGGAAGAACACCAAACGGAACTTGCCGATCTGTAGCTCGTCGCCCTGGGCCAGTGGCGCCTCGTCGATGCGAACACTGTTCACGTACGTGCCGTTCAGTGAGCCAGAGTCGCGTACCAGATACGAGTGCCCCGTGCGAATGATCTCTGCATGCCGACGCGACACGGTGATGTCGTCGAGACTGATCTCCCCATCACTCGAGCGACCCAGCCGCGTGACGTTGGCGGCGAGCGACATGGCGGCACCGGCCTGCGGGCCATTTCGCACTACCAGCGAGGCGGCTGCCATGGGAAGGTCGCTGAGGTTGACGATGATGTCGTCCTCGGGGCCAGCGGCATCCAGGAGTGGATCTGTCTTTGCCAGCGTGATGGTGTGGTCGCTGCGGCGGTCGAGGATGCCGCCGCACGACGAGCAGAAGGCTGCCTCCGGAGGGTTCCGGTGACCGCATTGGTTGCAGAACACGTACTCCATCGAGGCCAACCCTAACTGTCGATCAATGCTTGATATGCGGTTGCGTCGAGCAGGGCCGCCAGCTCGCTCTCATCGGAGAACTCGATTTCACACAGCCACCCTGCTCCGTACGGATCAGAGTTGAGGATCTCGGGGCTGTCGCCCAGCGCGTCGTTGACGGCGACGACCGTTCCCGAGAGCGGCGCGTACACATCGCTGACGGATTTCGTACTTTCCACTTCACCAAAACTGTCGCCAGCAGAGAAGGCCGACCCGAGAGTGGGCACCTGCACATACACCACGTCGCCCAGCGCATCTTGTGCATAGTCGGTGATACCAATGCGGGCGCGAGTGCCCTCAACGGACACCCATTCGTGATCGCTGCTGTAACGGAGGTGTTCGGGAACCTGCATGACGGCCACGTTAGCCGCGAGCGGACCGACCGGCCTTCAAGCTTGTGCGGATGGTGGGCACGTAGGTGATCGCGGTGTAGTAGCTGAGCACCAGGCCAGGGATGCCCATCAACCATGCGGCAATCAGGAAGAACTGATGCGCAAGAAAGTCCGTGGAGCCAAGCATGAATCCGGGCAGCGCGAACATCAGGAGAAACGTGGCGGTCTTGCCCCACCACGTCACATCGAAGCGCTTCATTCCGAGGAACAGGGTGGCGATGGCAATGACGCCGCCGAAGACCACCTCGCGGACGACAACGAGCCAGAAGAACCACAGTGGCGGGATGCCCTTGATGATGATGCCGCTGATACCGACGATGAAGAGCAGCCGATCGGCAGTCGGATCGAACATCTTCCCGAACTCGCTGACCTGATTGAACCGTCGGGCGAGCCATCCGTCCACCCAGTCAGTGGCACCCAACCCGCCCAACAGGAACGCTGCGCCAGCCACGTTGTGGCGAGAAAACAGCATCCAGATGAACAGCGGGATGCAGCACAGGCGGGCCAGCGTGAACAGGTTCGGCGCGGTCAACAGCGCGTGCGACGACAGTTGTGGGTCGGTCACGTCCGTTGCGTCCATCGCTGGTGAGCGTACTTGCGTACGCTTCGCCCATGAGCAACTCTTCAGTGTCACCCGGCGCACTGGCCGGCCAGGTCGCGTTCATCACTGGCGCCGGTTCTGGTCTCGGCGCCGCCTTCGCTCGGAGACTGGCGCGCGACGGCGCCACCATCATCGTCAACGACCTCCATCCGAACGCGGCAACTGACGTCGCCGCCGAAGTTGGTGGCGACACGGCCATCTTCGACGTCTGCGATTCTGTGGCCTTCGACGCCGAGATCGACAAGGCGGTCGCACGGCACGGGCGCCTCGACATTCTCATCAACAACGCCGGTATCGCCCCGCCCACGGACCCGGACCGCGTGCAGCAGGCAATTGCCAACCAGATGGCACGTATGGAGGGTCGCATCGGCGACCTGGTGCCGCCCAACACCACCGTCGAGCTCGCCGACGAGGATTGGGATCGCATGATCCGGGTGCACCTCTACGGCACCTTCTACGGCACCCGCGCTGCCCTGCGACACATGACACCGGCGCGCAATGGTGCCATCGTCAATGTGTCGTCGGTGCTCGGCTTGCGGCCGATGGCTGGGGCGTTGCACTACGCCACCGCCAAGGCTGGCATCATCGCGTTCACCAAGTCGGTCGGCCAAGAGGTTGCTGCGTTCGGAGTGCGCGTGAATGCCGTCTGTCCTGGATGGATCGACACACCGTTGCTGGGCGCCATGGACCCGATGATGATGGCCGGCATCGTGATGCAGATTCCCCAGGGTCGCACGGGTCGGCCGGAGGAACTTGCGGAGCTCGTGAGGTTTCTCTCCGGGCCGGAGAGCAGCTACTGCAACGGCGACATCTTTGCCGCCTCAGGTGGGTTCGCCTGATGACAACGGTCTTCACTCGCATCATCAGCGGCGAGATCCCAGGAACTTTCGTACACCGCGACGATCACTGCGTTGCGTTCCTCTCCATCAACCCTCTCGCTCACGGCCACACGCTGGTGGTGCCCATCGAGGAAGTCGACCACTGGGTCGACCTCTCCCCCGAACTTGCCGCCCATCTCTTCGAGGTCGCGCACCGCATCGGTCGCGCGCAGCAGGCTGCCTTCGATTGCGATCGAGTTGGGCTGATCATCGCTGGATACGAGGTGCCGCACACGCACCTGCACTTGATCCCCACACAGCACATGGGGCAACTCAACTTCGCCAACGCAGCCAGCGAGGTCGACCATGACGAGATGACCGACGCCGCACACGCCATCCGAGTTGCGTTACAGGCCCGGGCCGAGCTCGACTGAGCCGGTAGCCGCCGCCGGCTGCGTCAACTCGGGGCCCGCGTTGCGGACGTTGTTGACCGCGGTGCTGACGGTGTGCATCACCAACACCTCGTTCGGCGCCGGCACCAAGAGGTGCTGCAGCGCGTCGAGATCGTTGTTCGTCGGGTCCAGCCACCCCTCCCAGTCCTCGGGTGCCAGCAGCACCGGCATGCGGTCGTGCACCGGTGCCATCGTGTCGTTGGCTGCAGTGGTGATGACGGTGCAGCTGTGCAGCCATTCGGCATCCGGGCCACCTGCTTTGTCGCGCCACGTCGCCCACAGCCCGGCCACTGCGAGCATCTGGCCATCGGCGCGGTGGATGAACATCGGCGTCTTCATCGGCTTGCCGGCCTTCGTCAGTGGCGCGCCCGGCCCTGCCTGTTGCCACTCGTAGAAGCCGTCCATCGGAATGATCAGGCGGTGCTTCTTGAACAGCCCCTTGAAGGCCGGCTTCTCTCCGATGGTTTCGCTGCGGGCATTGATCATCTTGGAACCGATCTTGATGTCCTTCGCCCAACTCGGCACCAGCCCCCAATGGAACGGCTGCACCTCGCGGGCGCCCGTGGCATCGGCGACGACGGCGTACACATCCTGCGTTGGCGCCACGTTGTAGTTGGCCGGCAGCGTTGCCACGCCCTCGAACGAGGCGCCGAAGAACTCCGAGATCTTGTCGGCTGAATGGGACGAGACGAAGCGGCCGCACATGACGCCGACGGTAGCCGCCTCATCAGACCCCCGGGCCCCAGATCAGGATCTGATCAATTCGTTCGCTACGGACTCAAGCGCTGGCGGGAGCGACCGATTGGATACATGTAGTGGTCCTCCTGACTGACAACGAAGAAGGCCCGCCCTCTGGGCGGGCCTTCTTTCATTCGTCGAGCTGATAGGCAGCTCGTTCACTCTTCGATGCGGTGGCCGACAACTATGCCCATGGTGGCCATGAAGTGTTCGGCGAACGCGGGTGCCTGCTGTGCGTCGAGTGCAATCGGCACGAGGCTGGTCGCGCCCACCATTCCGGCAACGTTCGTGCCGTGGAGCTGCGCACGCACGACCTTGATGTTGGAGACGTCAGCGTCGGTGAGGTCGCAGTCCCACCAGGCAACGGCAGTGAGCACGGAATCGCGGAGTTCTGCCTTCCGCATGCGGCAGCGCTCGAACCGCACGAACTCGCCGCGAACGAACCTGATGTTGGCACAGTCGAGGTGGCAGTCGATGAACCGCACATCGTGCCAGCGCGACTGCGCGAATTGCACACCGGCGAGCTTGCTGTTGCGGACCTCGACGCGTGTCAGTGCGGCGTGGTCCAGGTCAGCGCCGGAGAGGTCGCACCCGTCAATCACCACATCGACGAGCCGGGAACCGGCAAGCGACGCTCCGACCAGAGTTGCTCGTTCGATTCGACTCTGACTCAGCAGGACTGGCTCGTCGAAGTCGGCAGCCAGCGTGCCGCTCAGCAGCGCGTTGTCCCATTCGCCGTGCGGCAAACAGTCGAGATCAACTGATTCCAGAATAATCGGGACAAGCGGTGGAAGCGGACGATCGCTACGAGCCATGAGCAACTCTAAGGGGCCGCGCGGATAGGTAGTGGTGACCATCCACCGGTCGTTGCTGTGTCTCGCGTTTGATGGCGAGTGCACTCACAACCAACGACCAGTGGAAGGCACTCATCATGGTACGCGCTCTGGACCCGGCGGTGGTCTCT
>JBBQMG010000128.1:0-11506 GCA_038328705.1 Acidimicrobiales bacterium
CTCGTGTGCCGAGGGAAGTGTCCCTCGTCCGATTCCGGGAGTCCTCATGGCTGTTCCCAAGAAGAAAAAGTCGAAGATGAAGACCCGCAGCCATCGTGCTGGCGCGTGGAAGCTGGCCGCCCCGTCGCGCAGCATCTGCCCCCGCTGCGCCGCTGCGAAGTTGCCGCACACGGTGTGCCCCAGCTGCGGTTGGTACAAGGACCGCGTTGCCGTAGAAGTCGGCTGAGCCGCGAGGCTGCCATGCTGCCGATCGCGGTCGATGCGATGGGTGGCGACCGGTCACCTGGCGAGATTCTCGCCGGTGCGCATGCCGCCGCTGTGCTGGGTATCCCAGTCGTTCTTGTCGGGCCCGAGGGGCTCGAAGGTTGTGGCGATCTTCCCATCATCCATGCGTCGGAAGTCATTGCGATGGACGACGACGCTGCCCAAGGGGTGCGTCGCAAGAAAGATTCGTCCCTCGTACGCGCTGCGGAAGCGGTGCGCGATGGCAAGGCCAGCGCAATGGTGTCGGCTGGGAACACCGGCGCGACGATGGCGTCTGCTCTGCTGCGCATGGGGCGTGTGAAGGGCGTCAACCGCCCCGCCATTGCCACCCCGATTCCCGTGCCGGGCGAACGCCCGAACATCCTGCTCGACGCCGGTGCCAACTCCGAGGTACAGGCCGAGTGGTTGGTGCAGTTCGCCACCATGGGCACCATCTACGCGCGCCATCGGTTCGGCATCGAGCGCCCTACTGTTGGGTTGCTCTCCATCGGTGAGGAGCCTGGCAAGGGCGACACCCTGCGCAAGGAGGCCTACGAGCTGCTGGTCAACGCGCCAGGTATCGACTTCATCGGCAACGTCGAGGGTCGCGATCTGATGAAGAAGACGGCCGACGTCATCGTCACCGACGGTTTCACCGGCAATGTTGCACTCAAGACGTTGGAGGGTGGCGTGAGGACGCTGTTCGGCGCGTTGCTCACCGCCTTCGCCAGTAAGCCGGAGTACAAGGAGCACGCCGATGCCCTACTGCCGGCGCTGCTGCCCCTGCACACCTCGATGAGCCCTGATACGCAGGGTGGCGCGGTACTGCTCGGCGTCGATGGCATCTGCATCATCAGCCACGGTTCATCGGGCGAGACTGCGATGGTCAACGCCATCAAGTTGGCTGAGGAAATGGTGCAAACCGGCCTGGTCGCGGAGATCACCGCCGCGTTCGCGACTGCTCCGTAGTTAACACGGCGGCGACGCAGCAAGCGCTAACCTCGGTCGTCCCACGACATCCAGGAGTACTCGGTGCCCGCAGAAACCAACGCTGACCAGCCGCTCGACCGCGAAGGGGTCTTCGAGATCGTGCGCGCCAACCTCTCCGACATCTTGGAGATCGACCCTGCATCCATTTCAGAAGGCCAGTCGTTCGTCGACGATCTCGACGCCGATTCGCTGGCACTCATCGAGTTGGTCGAGGCGCTCGAGGAAGATCTGGCAGAACGTCACGTCGGCTTCCGCATCGAGGACGAGGATCTCGTCGATCTCAAGACGGTGCGCGACGCCGTCGACTACGTGTTCGACCGGGTCAAGGGCAGCTGACATTTCGGTTCAGGCCGAACCTGATCTCACCGAGCTTCTGCGGTCTCTCGGGTACGAGTTCCAAGACCCGGATCTCTTGTTGCGCGCACTTGCGCATCGCAGTTGGTGCGCCGAAGTGGGCGGTCTGCCCAGCAACGAACGCCTGGAGTTTCTCGGCGACGCAGTGTTGGGCTGGGTTGTCGCCGACATTGCGTTTCGGCACTTCGGCGACTTGACCGAGGGTCGTCTCACCGACCTCCGCAAGAGCGTCGTCAATGCATCCGCTCTTGCGGAAGTGGCTCAAGAGATTCAGCTCGGCGATTTCATTCTGTTGGGCAAGGGCGAGGCGGCCGCCGGGGGTCGCTCGAAGCCATCGATCCTCAGCGACGCGCTGGAGGCCGTGCTCGGCGCCGTCTATATCGACGGTGGCGCCCCCGCAGCGTTCGCCCTGATCGAGCGGCTGTTCACCAAGCGGATGGCGGTCGCTGCGCTGCGGCTCGATCGCCTGGACTGCAAGACGGTGCTGCAGGAGCTGACTGCTCGGCTGTATGACACCGCCCCGGTCTATGTCCTCAGCGACACAGGCCCTGACCACGACAAGCGATTCTCGGCGGTCGTGATCGTCGCGGGACAAACCGTGGGTACTGGTGAAGGCCGCTCGAAGAAGACCGCCGAGCAGTCCGCCGCCGAGCAGGCGTGGCTGGTGCTCTCGGCCCGCGCCGCGGAGTAGTCGGCAATGCCCGAGCTACCAGAGGTGGAAACTGTTCGTCGTGGCCTGGAAGCGCAGGTGATGGGCCGAAGGATCACGAGGGTGGAGGTCGGCCGTGAACGCTCGGTTCGTCGGACTTCCCGCCAAGCGGTGATCGACGGCCTCACCGGCGCCACGATCCTCAGCGTCAATCGACGTGGGAAGTACCTGCTGTGCCCTCTCGACACGGGTGACGAGCTGATGATGCATCTGCGGATGAGCGGACGGCTGCTCGTTGCGGACTCGGGCACCGAGCGACCGCCGCATACACACGTCGTGATGCACCTTGCCGGCGAGCCGCCCCAGGAGCTGTGGTTCGTGGATCCGCGTACGTTCGGGGAAGTCGTGGTGTTCGACCCTGCCAACGTCACAGTCGAGCTGCCCGAGCTGGCGAAGATGGGCATCGACCCGATTGCCGACGGGTTGTCGCGCTCCCAGTTCGCTGCGCTGTTGCGCAGCAGGTCGCGGCAGATCAAGGCGCTGCTGTTGGACCAACACGTGATTGCGGGCATCGGCAACATCTACTGCGACGAGAGTCTGCACCTGGCGGGTGTGCGGTGGGATCGGCGATCCGACGCGATATCCCCTCGTGAGATCACCAAGCTGCACTCGGCGATCATGACCGTGCTGGGTGACGCCATCGAGGCCGGCGGTAGCACGCTGGCCGACACACAGTACGTGGGCGTGGATGGCGAGAGCGGATGGTTCCAGCTGAACCACTGCGTGTACGACCGCGCCGGCCAGCGCTGCATCACCTGCGGTCGCGCGAACATCGTGAAAGTTGCTGTCGCCGGCCGCGGCACCCACTACTGCCCCCGCTGCCAGCGCTGAGGCGTCGCCGGCAGTGGGAAGCGGCGGGGGGCGCCGACCCTTGATAACGTCGCCGACGCTGTGTTCCTGAAAGCCCTCACCCTCAAAGGTTTCAAGTCCTTCGCCGACGCCACCACGCTCCAGCTGGAGCCGGGGGTGACCGTCGTGGTCGGTCCCAACGGGTCGGGCAAGTCGAACGTGGTCGACGCAATCGCATGGGTGCTGGGCGCGCAGGCGCCGAGCGCGGTCCGCAGTCAGAAGATGGACGATGTCATCTTTGCCGGCACGGCGAAGCGCCCGGCCCTCGGTCGTGCCGAGGTCACGCTCACCCTGGACAACTCCGCGGGCCTGCTGCCCATCGAGTTCACCGAGGTGACCGTCAGCCGCACCCTGTTCCGTACGGGTGAGAGCGAGTATGCGATCAACGGCGTCAACTGCCGTCTGCTCGATGTGCAAGAGCTGCTCAGCGATGCCGGCGTCGGCCGCCAGCAACACGTGATCGTCAGCCAGGGCCAGATCGACGCCGTGCTCAACGCCCGCCCCGAGGACCGGCGCGGCATTGTCGAGGAAGCCGCTGGCGTGCTGAAGTACCGTCGCCGCAAGGAGAAGGCCGAACGTCGTCTGGACGCCACCGAGGCCAGCCTCCTGCGGGTACAAGACCTGCTGCGCGAGGTCCGCCGTCAGCTGCGACCCCTCGAGCGTCAGGCCGATGCGGCTCGTCGCCACGGCGACCTGATCGCAGAGCTCGACGGCCTCCGCATCTTCCTGGCCGGCCGCGAGATCGCCTCGCTTCGCACGCGCATGGTGGCGCAGGCGGGGGAGAAGGTGACGCTCACCCAAGCGGAGCAGGCGCTGCGCACCGAGCTGGGTGCATTGGATACAGGTGTGATGACGGCGGAAGCCGAACTGACTGCCCGCGGCGACACCGACCTCAGTGACGAGATGGTGCGCGTCGAGCAGCTCCGTGAACGAGCCCGGGGTATTGCGGCCGTGCTGGTCGAGCGGCGCCGATCGATGGAGCGCGACCGAGGCCAGTTGATGGACAGTGGTGTCGTCGCCAACCTGGAGGCCGATGCGCAGAGGTTGCGCGACGAACTCGTGGGCGTGGAAGCCGATCTCGCCGCAGTCGGCCCAGAGGCAGAGGAACTGGCCACCGAGGAGACGCTGTTCACCGACCAACGTCGCGAGACGCTGTCGTCCATCGAGGGCTTCTCCAACAGCACGTCGGCCGCCAGCGCCGCCGCCGAGGTGCGCGGGGAACTGCGTTCCATGCGCGGCAACCTCGAACGCGCGGATGCCGAGCTTCGTCGTCAGCGCACCCGACTCGATGCATTGCGGCAGCGTGCCGAGCGGCTGGACGGCGAGTGCGAGCGTCTGCGCCTGGAATGCGACTTCTCGCAGTCGGCAGAAGCCTCGCTGGTCGCCGACGTGGAGGCTGCAGAGGCACGTCGCCTGGCGGTCGACGCAGCCCACGATTCGGCGGTCACCGGCCGACAAGAAGCCGCTGAGGAGGCATCGCGTTGGAAGGCTCGCTCGGAGGCGCTGCACCTCGCCCTCGAGGGTGCTCGTGCCCGCGCCGGTGCCAAGCACCTTGCCGGCGTCGACGGTGTGCTCGGCACGCTGCTCGACGTCATCGAGATCGACGCCGGCTGGGAGCCAGCAGTGGAAGCGGCATTGGGCGAAGCGCTGCAAGCGGTCGTCGTGGCCAGTCCCGCCGCTGGTCGAAGCGCGCTGCAGTCACTACAGGCCAGCAATGTGCACGGCGCGGTACTCGCGCTCGGCAGCCGCCCGGCAGGTGCACCATCCGCAACCGGCGGCGGCGACGCCGTGCGCCCGCACGTGCGCAGCCGACATGCAGGCGTCCCAGAGCTGCTCGATGCGGTACTTGGTGACGCCGTTCGTGTCAGCCGTTGGGACGAAGCACTCGACCTTGCGATCGGCAACCCGCTGGCCGTCGTGGTCACCCCCGATGGCGACCGTTTCGGCCCCACCGGTTGGCGCATCGGCGCCGCTGGCGGCGGTGCGACCGCCGCCGCTCTGGAAGAGGCGCAGGAGCGGTCAGCGTCGGCTGCCACCGAACTGGCCGAACGTGAAACCGACCTCGCGTCCGCCAAGTCAGAGCTGCAGGCTGCCCGCCAGCACGAGAACGAACTCACTCGCAAGCTCGACGCGCACGATGCCGGCTTCACGGCCAACAGCGAGGCCTTGACCCGTTCGCTCGGTGAGCGCCGGGAAGCGCAAGCCGAGATGGAAACCGTTGAACGCGGCCTCGGCGACGCGGAGGAGCGCGACGAACGCGAGCGTGCCCGCATCGGTGAGCTGGAGACCCTGGTCCCCGCGCTGGAAGCCGACGAGGTCGCCGAAGCAGAGGCGGCCAAGGCTCGCGGTGAAGCGCGTGCCCGCCTCGACGCACAGACCGCTCGCCTCGCTGGCAAGCGTCAAGACCTCGAGGTACGCAACGCCGGCCTGCACGAGCGGCACACCTTCCTCGAGCGTCGTCTCGAGGAGACCGAACGCCGACTCGAAGCCGACACCGTGGCTCGTGTCGAAGCAGCGCAACGCCGGCTTGGCGTCGAGCGCAGCCTGGAAGCGGTCGAGCGCTTGGCGGCCCTCGTCGATGGTCATCGTCACGTGGTCGAAGTGCGGCACAACGAGCTGTTGGAAATCCGTCGTCGCCAGAGCGACGAGGTTCGTGGGATAGCCCAACGCCTCGACGCACTGCGCCGTCGACGAAGTGCCGCCGAGAAGGAACTCGAAGAGAGCCGCGAGCGTATGCGCCGCGTGGAGATCGACGAGGCCGAGGTACGCATGCGTACGGAGGCTGCCGTGGAGGCGTTGCGTCGCGACCACGATCTCGAGCCTGCGGCTGCGGAGGCGGCGGAGATGCCTGCCTTTGCTGAGGGGGTCGCTGAAGGCACGAACCCCGCCGCACGCGTTCGCGATCTGGAACGCGAACTGCGCCTGATGGGTCCCATCAACCCGCTGGCGTTGGAGGAGTTCAACGAACTGCAGGAGCGTCATCGCTTCCTGGAGGAGCAGCTCGAGGATGTGCGCAACACCCGTCGCGACCTGATGCGCGTGATCAAGGCCGTCGATCTGGAGATCCAGACCGTGTTCTCCGCGGCGTTCGCCGATGTGAGCACCCACTTCACCAGCCTGTTCGCGACGCTCTTCCCTGGCGGCGTCGGGCGTCTCATTCTCACCAACCCCGACGACTTGCTGAACACCGGCGTCGAGGTCGAGGCCAAGCCCAGCGGCAAGAACGTGAAGAAACTGTCGCTACTTTCGGGTGGCGAGCGCAGCCTTACTGCGCTCGCATTCCTGTTTGCCGTGTTCCGAAGTCGCCCGTCGCCCTTCTATGTGATGGACGAAGTGGAAGCTGCACTCGACGATGTGAACCTCCACCGCTTTCTCGGCCTGATCCACGAGTTCCGCCGCGAAGCCCAACTGCTGATCGTCAGCCACCAGAAGCGCACGATGGAAGCGGGTGACAGTTTGCTTGGTGTGACTATTCAGCCGGGCGGCTCGTCGAAAGTCGTTGTCGAGAAGGTCAGCACCATCGCTTGATGGCGATGCGTCGGTCTCACCGTCCGCTCGGCGGGTTGGGCTAGCCTCTCGGATTCACAGCCACACAGACTGCTTGATCTCATGTCGAACTCCACACCTCCCGCTATCCAACTCGTCGCCCTGCGCAAGTCGTTCGGCGTCGACGAACACGAGGTGGTCGCGGTCAATGCCGTCGATCTGAGTATCGACGAGGGCGAGTTCTTCTCGCTGCTCGGCCCGTCGGGCAGCGGCAAGACCACTGTGCTGCGAATGATCGCCGGCTTCGAGAGTCCAACGGCAGGCGCAATCCTGCTGCAGGGTCGCGACGTCACCGGCCTCGCGCCGTTCGACCGCAACGTCAACACCGTCTTTCAGGATTACGCGCTGTTCCCGCACATGACCGTGCTCCAGAACGTCGAGTACGGACTCAAGGTGAAGAAGGTCTCCAAGACCGAGCGCCGTAGCCGGGCCAACGAGATGTTGGAATCGGTTCGGCTGGGCAGCTTCGGCCATCGCAAGCCCAACCAGCTCAGCGGCGGGCAGCGCCAACGCGTCGCGCTCGCTCGTGCGCTGGTCAACCGTCCGAAGGTGCTGCTGCTCGACGAGCCGTTGGGCGCCCTCGACGCCAAGCTGCGTGAGGAGATGCAGGTCGAGCTGAAGGAAATTCAGCGCGATGTGGGCATCACATTCGTGTTCGTCACCCATGACCAGGGAGAGGCACTCAGTATGAGCAACCGCATCGCAGTGTTCAACCATGGGCGCATCGAGCAGGTCGGCACGCCACGTGAGATCTACGACAAGCCCGAGACTGCATTCGTCGCCGGCTTCGTCGGCACCAGCAACGTTCTGTCGGCGGCGCTGTCGCGTGAACTGATGGGTGTCGAGGCCGTGCACAGCGTGCGTCCAGAGCGCATCCGAGTCGTGCACGAAGTCGCATCCGATGGAGAAATCTCCGTCTCCGGTGTCGTCAGCGACCTGCAATACCTGGGCGCCGACAGTCGCATCCGCGTCGACCTTCCGGGCGGCGAACACCTTCTCGCCAGCGTGCCGAGCGACGGGCTCGTTGGAGTTGCCATGGGCGGTCCCATCCGCCTGGCGTGGTCGCGATTTGCGGCCTACACAGTCGAAGAAACAACCACCTCTGAAGGGGGAAACCAATGAGGACCACAAGAACCGCAATGGCGCTGCTCGCGTCGTTGTCGATCGTTGTCGCTGCGTGCGGCGATGACAAAGCATCCACCTCGACGGCAGCGCCGAGCACGGTTGCCGACACCACCGGCGACACGGCTGCGCCGGAAACCACGGCCGGTGAGACCACCGATACGGCAACGCCCGACACCATCGGTGGCGCCGTCGACTACATGTGGACGCCCAACGCCGACCTGCTCGCGGGTGCCGAGGGCCAGCTCAACGTTGTTGCGTGGGCCGGATATGCAGAAGACGGCTCCACCGATCCGGCCTACGACTGGGTGACACCCTTCGAGGACATGACCTCCTGCTCGGTCAACGTCAAGACCGGAGCGTCCAGTGACGAGATGGTGCAGCTCATGCAGAGCGGCGAGTACGACGGTGTCTCCGCTTCGGGTGACGCCACCCAGCGCCTCATTGCCGGCGACGAAGTCGTTGCCATCGACACCGCCGAGTACTCCAGCTACGCCGACATCTTCGACGGCCTCAAGCTGCAGCCGTGGAACTCCGTCGACGGCAAGCCGTACGGCATTCCTCACGGTCGCGGCGCCAACCTGTTGGTGTACAACACCGAAGCGTTTGCCGACGGTGCGCCGGATTCGTGGAGTGCCATGTTCGAGCCAGGCGGCCCCGCTGACGGCGCTATTTCGGTGTACGACAGTCCCATCTACATCGCGGATGCCGCCGTGTACCTGATGGCCACTCAGCCCGACTTGGGGATCACCGACCCCTACGCGCTCGACCAGACTCAGTTCGACGCAGCGATCGCATTGCTCAACGACCAGAAGCCACTCACCAGCCAGTACTGGGGTGACTACACGGTGCAGCAGAGCTCGCTGGAGAACGGCGACGTACTCGCCGGCACCACCTGGCAGGTCATCGTCAATCTGGCTCAGGCCAATGGCGCCAAGATCGATGCGGTGAAGCCCGTCGAGGGTGCCACCGGCTGGTCGGACACGTGGATGCTCTCCGCGAAGGCCGCCAACCCCAACTGCATGAAGTTGTGGATGGACTGGATCGCCTCGCCGTGGGCCAACTCGCAGGTCGCGGTCTGGTTCGGCGAGGCGCCCAGCAACGCCAAGTCGTGCGATCTCGACGGCATGGCCGAGCACTGCGACACGTTCCACGCTTCGGACGAGGCGTACTGGAAGGACGTGTGGTACTGGACCACCGCCACCGAGAAGTGCCTCGACGGCCGGACCGACGTGAAGTGCGTTCCCTACACCAAGTGGGTGGATGCTTGGACCACACTCCGCAGCTGAACGACACGTTCCTGAATGACGGTGAGGTCCCGACCGACACGAACCAGGGAGGGAAGGCACACAAGCCTTCCCTCCCGTTTCGTGGCGTCAATCGCGCCTTTCATGGGCGTCGTCGCCTCGGCGTCGCCAGTACCCTCGGCCTACCACTGCTGTGGATGCTGGGGGTCTACGTCGGCTCACTGCTGCTGCTGATGGTCAGCTCGCTCTACGAACTGGATGCCACGACGCAGAAGCCCAGCAGCACGTTGACGTTGGCGAACCTCGGCGATGCGTTCACCAATTCCAGCGTCGTGTGGGTGATGGCGCGCACCACGATTCTGGCGTTGGCGGTCACGCTGATCTGTTTCCTCATCGCGCTGCCAGTGTCCTTCTTCATCTCCAAGATCGCGTGGCGCCGCGCTCGACGCGGTCTGGTGGTCGCCATGCTGATGCCGCTGTGGGCCGGCTATCTCGTCAAGGGGTATGCCTGGCGGGCCATGGTTGCGCCTGCCGGCGGTCGGTTTGCCGCCGACGGCAAGGGTGGCGGCGGGTTCTTGGAGAGCACGTTCGGTTGGACGCCCGGCTATGGCCGCGCGGCAATCGTCATCACGCTCGTCTACTTCTGGTTGCCGTACATGGTGTTACCCATCTACGCCGGTATCGAGCGCCTTTCGCCGTCGCTCCTCGATGCGGCGGGCGACCTGGGTGCCAAGCCATTGCGTACCTTTCGCTCGGTGATGTTGCCACTGCTGCTGCCCGCCGTTGCGGCCGGTTCCATCTTCACGTTCTCGTTGACCCTGGGTGACTACATCGTCCCGCAGCTGGTCAACAACGGCAAAGAGAAGTTCATGTTCGGCACGCTCATCAACAGCACGCTGGGTGCGCCCAATCAGCCGCTCGCCGCGGCCTACACGCTGTGGCCGCTGCTGATCGTTGTCCTCTACCTGTTCGCGATGAAGCGCCTCGGCGCATTCGAGAATCTCTGATGAGGCTGTCTCGGTTCTCTCGCGCGTCGCTGTGCGCGATGACGGTGTTGACGCTGGTCTTCCTGTACCTGCCACTGCTGGTCGTTGCGCGGTTGTCGTTCAACCCGCAGAAATCGGTGTCGTGGCCAGGCTGGTCGGGTTACACCACTTCGTGGTGGGGCAAGGCATGGGAGGCAGACGGCCCGCGCGACGCGCTGGTCAACTCCTGCAAGGTTGCGTTCGCCGCGATGCTGATCGCGCTCCTGTTGGGCAGCCTTGCTGCTTTCGCAATGACCCGCTTCAAGTTCTTCGGCAAGACGTCGGTCTCGTTCCTGCTCGTGCTGCCGATCGCGCTACCGGGCATCGTCACCGGTATCGCATTGCAGAACACCTTCTCACGCACCATCGACCTTGGGTTGTTCTCGTTCAAGGTCGGGTTCGGCTTTCACTCGTTGATCATCGCCCACGCCACCTTTTGCGTCGTGGTGGCGTACAACAACGTCGTGGCCCGCTTGCGCCGGTCATCACCCAATCTGCTGGAGGCCTCGGCGGACCTTGGGGCGCATGGTTCGCAGACGTTCCGCTACATCACCTTCCCGCTGGTGCGGTCGGCGCTGGTGGCCGGCGGCATCTTGGCCTTCGCGCTCAGCTTCGACGAGATCGTGGTCACCACCTTCACCGCCGGTTCCGGCTTCCAGACGCTGCCGGTCTGGATCTATTCCAACTTCAGTCGACCGAACAACGTGCCGTTGGTCAACGTGATGGCCACCTTCGTGATGTTGGTCTCGATCCCGTTGGCGTGGCTGGCTCAGCGCCTCAGCGATGGCGGCGACGAGTCGTGACACAGAGGCCCTGAGGGTCGTGCCACGACACGGATAGCGTGGCACCGTCATGTTGTGGATCTATTTCGTACTCATCGTTGCCGTACTCGTCTTTGGCCTCGGCGTCGTTCTCGTCAATCGTCGCCGGTCAGCAGCTCCGGCCGCGCCAGTGCGCCCGGCCCTGCCGTCGCAGCCTTCGCCAGTTGAAGCTGGCCCCGAAGCGGTTGACAGCGACACGGTCATCGAGGACGACACCGTCGTCGAGGGCCCACAAGAGTTCGAGCGGCCCAACTTCCGATCACGGATGTCGAAGGCCCGTTCGGCGTTCACGGGGGCGCTGCTGGGGATCGCCGGGCGCACCGGCATCACCAACGAGACCTGGGACGACCTGGAGGAAGCACTGCTGCGCGCCGACGTCGGTGTACGCGTGACCGACGAGTTGTTGGGTGGTCTGCGTGCACGTGTCAAGACCAAGGAGATCTCCGAGCCCGGCCAACTGCTGACGGCGCTGCAAGCGGAGATGACGTCGCGCCTGGATGGTGCCGATCGTTCGCTGCACCTCGAGCCGGGCGATGCCGACAGCCCGAACGTGTGGCTCTTCGTGGGTGTCAATGGTGTGGGCAAGACCACCACCATCGG
>JBBQMG010000129.1:0-11458 GCA_038328705.1 Acidimicrobiales bacterium
CCGTGTGGGTCGGCGTTGCCGTTGGTGTCGAACTTGAACACGACTGGTGGTGGCACGGTGCCCAATGCGGTGACGACGAAGATCGGTGCTGGTGGGAAGGTGTGTTTGTTCGTGTCGGGAACGGCAGGTTCGGCGCACCTGCTCGTCGACGTCAACGGCTATCACCCGGCGGCATGAAGCAGCGCCGACGCGGCATCACCCTGCCGCGTCGGCCACCTTCTTGCGCACCACGTTGAGTGCGCTGCCGGCCTTGAACCATTCGATCTGTTCGGGGCTGAATGTGTGCACGCCCTCGAAGTCGACGGTGCTGCCATCGGGCTTGACGATCTGGCAACGGACATTGCGGCCGGGCACAGGAGGAAGGTCGAGCACGTTGATGCTGTCGTCCTCGCCCACCAAGTCGTAGGTGGCCGGATCGGCGAACGTGAGCGGCACGAGGCCTTGCTTCTTCAGGTTGGTCTCGTGAATGCGGGCGAAGCTACGCGTGATGATGACGACGCCACCGCGGAACCTCGGCTCCATCGCGGCGTGCTCGCGCGATGAACCTTCGCCGTAGTTGCGGTCACCGATTGCGACCCACCGTACGCCTGCCTCGCTGTACTTCTTGGCCAGGCTGGGGTAGGTGTCGTTGCTGCCATCGCGGAAGTCCTTGCCGACACCCACCGGGTACTCGCTGCCGTCGGGCTGCGCGTACGCGTTGACCGCACCGAGGAACAGGTTGCCGGAGATGTTCTCCAGGTGACCCCGGTACTTCAGCCACTTGCCGGCGGCCGAGATGTGGTCGGTGGTGCACTTGCCCTGGGCCTTCATCAGCACGGGAAGCGCGTGATAGTCCTGGCCGTCCCACGGTGCGAACGGGTAGAGCAGCTGCAGGCGGTCGGAGGTCGGTGAGACCTCGACCGAGACGTCGCTGCCATCAGCCGGGGGAGCGGTGAACGTGTCCTTGCCCGGGTCGTAGCCCTGCGACGGCAATACTTCGCCGATGGGGGCATTCAACGTGACTTCGGTGCCGTCCGGGGCGGTGATCGTGTCGACCGATGGATCGAAGTCCAGTTGGCCGGACAACGCAAGTGCCACCACGGTGTCGGGTGACGTGACGAACGACAGCGTGAGCGCCGAACCGTCGTTGCGCTTCGGGAAGTTGCGGTTGAACGAGTTGACGATGGTGTTCGGCTTGTTGTTTGCCTCGATGGGGCGGTCCCACTGTCCGATGCATGGGCCGCATGCGTTGGCCAGCACGGTGGCGCCGATGGCCTCCAGGTCGGCGATGAGACCGTCGCGTTCGATGGTGGCACGAATCTGCTCGCTGCCCGGTGAAACCAACAGTGGCGTCTTCACCATCAACCCGCGAGCCGATGCTTGGCGGGCGATGGATGCAGCTCGCGTGATGTCCTCGTACGAGCTGTTGGTGCAGCTGCCGATCAGGGTGGCGCTGATGTCGAGCGGCCAGTCGTTGGCACGGGCCTCGGCGCCGACGGCGGCACCAATACGGTTGGCACGGTCGGGGCTGTGCGGCCCGTTGATCAGTGGCTTGAGAGCATCGAGGTCGATCTCGATGATCTGGTCGTAGACAGCGCCGTCGTCGGGGCGCAGGTGCTCGGCCACCTTGTCGGCGGCGTCGGCGATGGCTTCGCGCCCGGTTGCCTTCAGGTACTGCACCAGGTTGTCGTCGTAGCCGAACACACTGCACGTGGCACCGATCTCGGCGCCCATGTTGCAGATGGTGGCCTTGCCGGTGGCGCTGATGGAGTCGGCGCCCGAGCCGTAGTACTCGACGATGGCGCCGGTGCCACCCTCGACGGTGAGCACGCGGGCGACCTCGAGGATGACGTCCTTGGGCGACGACCAGCCCGAGAGTGTGCCGGTGAGCTTGACACCGATCACCTTCGGCCAGCGCACGTTGAACGCGAAGCCGGTCATCACGTCGACGGCATCGGCGCCACCGACACCGATGGCCACCATTCCCAGGCCGCCGGCGTTGGGGGTGTGGCTGTCGGTGCCGATCATCATGCCGCCGGGGAAGGCGTAGTGCTCGAGCACCACTTGGTGGATGATGCCGCTGCCGGGGCCCCAGAAGCCGATGCCGTACTTGGCGCTGACGCTGCGCAGGAAGTCGTAGACCTCACGGTTGGTGTCGATGGCGACGCCGAGGTCGATCTTGGCGCCGACCTTGGCGGAGATGAGGTGGTCGCAGTGAACGGTGCTGGGCACCAGCGTCGTGGGCAGGCCGGCAGTCATGAATTGCAGCAGCGCCATCTGCGCAGTGGCGTCCTGCATTGCAACTCGGTCGGGGTGAAAGTCGTTGTACGTGCCGCCGCGCTCGATGGCTTCGGTGGGATCGTAAAGGTGGTTGAGGAGAATCTTCTCGGTGAGGGTGAGCGGGCGCCCGAAGCGTTCGCGGCCAGCGGCAACCCGCTCGGGAAGGGTGGCGTAGACACCCTCGACCAGTTCAATCGGCGTTCCAGCGGTAACAGTCATCACAAGTTCCCCTTGCATCGGCGGCCTATGTATACAAGCATAATACAAGTGAGCGAGCAACTCAAAGCAACCGATCGGCCCAATTGGGTCGCCATCGATCACGTGCAACTGGCGATGCCGGTGGGTGGTGAGCCCGTAGCTCGACAGTTCTACGTGGATGTCCTGGGCTTCGTCGAGATGCCCAAGCCTCCGGTGATGGCAGCCCGCGGCGGCTGTTGGTTCGAGGCCGGGACTGTGAAATTGCATCTGGGCGCCGAGGCCGAGTTCATTGCTGCGCGCAAGGCACACCCGGCGCTGCTGCGCAACCTGCGCTCAATCGTCGCCTCCCAGGGACTTTCGGCGACGTGGAACGACGAGATCGTCGGTACGGTCCGTTGTCACATCGAAAATCCGTTCGGTAATCGGATCGAACTGATCGAGGCCTGATTGATGACGAGCAATGCGACGACCTGGCTGGCGTCGGCACCAGTGCGTACCGCGGACATCGGCGCCTGGACCGACACGTGGTTTGCCGGCGTCGGGGCCGTGTGCAACATCGCCATCGAGCACCGAGCGCAAGTGATCATCGTGCACGACCCGGACTCGTCGCCGATGGTGGACCTTGCGCTGGCGATCACGGGCGAGCGCTATTCCTTTCGGCCGGGCGAAGCGCCGGGCCGGCACACCATCATCGAGCACGCCATTGCGGCGGCGATGCCGAGTGGCTCGGTAGTCATCAACATCGATGACAGCATCGAGGCGGGCTCCGGATTGGGCACCTCGGCGGCGGTGATGGTCGCACTCGTTGCCGGCCTGCTGGCGTGCGACGGGCGCAGCGTCGACCCGGCCGATATCGCGACGAGAGCCCATCTCTATGAGACATCAACGGGCAAACAGTCCGGAGTGCAGGACCATTGGGCGTCGGCGTGGGGTGGCATCAGTCTGTTCGCGGTCGAGTACCCGGCCGTCGTCCGCACACAGGTTGCGATCACGGACACCACGGCTGCCGAACTGACGCGGCGACTGCACACCGTCTACTTGGGCTCACCGCACGCGTCGTCCGCACTGCACGACGAAGTGATCGCTCAGCTTGAAACGCAGCGCGCCGGGTGCCTCGACGAGATGCGCGCAGCCGCAATCGCCGCCGCTGCGGCGCTCGCCGACGGAGACCTCGATGCCTACGGCGGAGCGCTTTCGGCTCACAATGAGGCTGTGCGCATCATGCATCCAGGTCTGATCGGTCGCGACGCCCTCGAGCTGGGTGACCTTGCCGAAAGGCTCGGCGCGAGCGGATGGAAGGTCAACGGCGCTGGTGGTGAGGGCGGCTCGATGGTCGTACTTGGACCGCCCAACGTCGAGGACAATGCCGCGCTTCGTGCCGCCATAGAGGGCCGCAGCGGGTGGCGAGTGATTCAGGCAGGACTCGGCGCGCACGGAGTGCGTGTGGAACGGCAGCCTGACCGTGCAACAATCGCTCGGGTCGGGGGGGGTGTGGGATGAGAACCATTCGGTATCAGGAGATCGCCGATGAGCTTCGCGGCCGCCTGACGAGTGTGGGCGTTGGCCGCGTACTCCCCAGCGAAAGCGAGCTTTCCGGCGAGTTCGGGGTCAGCCGCGTCACGATTCGTCGCGCGTTGGAGATCCTGCGCGACGAAGGCTTGGTCGACGCCCGTCAAGGTTTCGGGTGGTACGTGGCGGGCGAGCCCGTGCGCCAGCACCTCGACGAGCTGGGCACCATCGAGGGCCAGCTGGAAGCGCGCGGTATTCGGACCGAACGCCGCGTCATCGAGTTCGACTTTCGCGTTGCTCCACCGCGGGTGGCGTCGGTGCTCGGTACCGATCAGGTGCTGCGCGTCAAGCGGCTCAACCTTGCCGACGACATCCCGTTCGCAGTCGTGACGGTCTGGTGCCCTGCGGAACTGGGACACCATCTCAGCCGTCGCGACGTGGAGCGCCATCCGTTCTACGAGCTTCTGCGCGTCGCGCTGCGCGGCGCCACGCAGACCATTGGCGCCGACTCCGTCGACGGTGCCGACGCAGCATTGTTGGGTGTACCGGTGGCCAGTCCTGTGCTGCGCTGCGAACGAATCACCACCGACACCCACGGGCGAGCCGTGCTGATGAGCGAACACGTTTTCCCGGCCCGACGTACCGAGTTCGTGGTCGAGCTACCGCAAGCCGAACCGTCGGCCCTTCCCAGCGGACTCCGATTGGTGGAGTAACCCTCCAGCGTTTGTGCACTTTCGGTCGGCTTCCGAGCGAAAGTGCACACACGCCTCAGATTCGCTGGAACTCGATGCCGTTGAGGTGGCAGGCGGTGGTGCTGACGTCGTAGGCGGCGGAGGTCGCGATGTCGTCCTCCCAGCCGCGTTCGAGGAGCTCGCGACCAGAGGCGCTGTTGCACAGGGCCTCGTACAGACGAGGGCGAGCGGCCACGAAAGCCGCGCGTGTGGCAGCGGCTTCAGGCGAGCAGGCGGGAGCGGTCGCCGCCGCTGACGGGTCGAGTGCGGTGAGGATCGCACCGGCGCCGAGCACGTCCTCGACGGCGGCACGTAGCGATCCATCGTGTGAGCCCCAGCGCTCGCCGGCAGCGATCACACTGATCGCGCCACCATCGGCGAGCTGTCGCGCCACGTCAGCCGTCGCCGTCGCATTCCTGAGGCAACCTGCCACGACGTGGCGCACGCCCAACTCGCAGGCTCGGAATGCAATGGTGGATCCGTTCGGGGACGGCAGCACCAGTCTCGTGTCGGCCGGCATCGTCAGCAGGTCAGTGGGTGACAGCGACAGCGCACCGTCCTCTCGCCGACCGGCGAGGACGGCGTCGTGCTGGCTGGCATACTCGACTGCCGTTGCGTCATTCCACCGATAGGGCAGCACCACGCCGCCGGCTTCCAGGGCACAGCAGACGGCAGAAGTGAACCGCAACACGTCCACCACGATCACGACTGCAGAATCGGGGGCCAAGGCCTCCAGGCCTTCGAGACCCCAATCGCAGCGGTATGCGAACCCGCTCTGCGTGCAGAACTTCGGCAGCCGTGCGCTGCCGAGTTCGGTTACCACTGCTCCCAGTGAGTGATTGGTCCGAGCGGCAGACGCTTGGCGGGCTTGAAGTCGGTGCCGATGGTGTAGGCCACCGGGAACAGCCCCGCCTGCGTGATGCCGTCGGGGATACCCAGCAGTTCAGCGGCTTCCTTGTCGCCGCCGTTCATCAGGTGAATGGTGGTCCAAGCCGT
Source organism: Acidimicrobiales bacterium (assembly GCA_038328705.1). Classification (GTDB taxonomy): domain Bacteria; phylum Actinomycetota; class Acidimicrobiia; order Acidimicrobiales; family Ilumatobacteraceae; genus UBA668. Next base: position 5,694 of record JBBQMG010000129.1, read on the forward strand.
GCCCAAGCCACGCTCGCGGGCTGCCAGCATGAAGCTCCACACGGCCGGCAGGATCGAGCCCCACATGGATGCCCCGGCGAACGAGGGCACACCATCGAGGCTGCCGGTGATGCACGGAATCATCAGCACGGGCACCCTGTGGAAGTTGTCGGCGAGGTACTGCGCGCTGTCCGTCACGCGATCCTTCTGCTCGCCGCGCAGGTCGCCCTCTTCGAAGGTGGTCGCGGCCGCGAAGTTGCGGTAGAGCGCGAAGTTCTTGGCGTAGATGTCGGCAAGGGCCTGCTTCTTCGCCGGGTCGGTCACGAAGATCCATTGCCAACCCTGTGTGTTGCTGCCCGTTGGCGCCTGGAGCGCCAGCTGCAGGCATTCCTCGATGACCTCGCGACTGACGGGCTTGTCGAAGTCGAGGCGCTTGCGTACCGCGCGAGTGGTGGCAAGGACTTCATCGGCAGACAGATTCAATTCCATCCCGACAGTGTTGCACGGCGTGTCAGTCTGGTCGCTGTGGAACCGATCGACGTCTCTGACTACCAGCGCATCAACAAGGCCAACTGGGACAGTCGCGTGCCCCACCACGAGCGTGGCTACGACCTGCACAAGTTAACCGACGACCCCGCTCATCTCTCGCGCGTTGTCCAGTTCGACCTGCCGCGGCTCGGTGAAATCGCCGGACTGCGTGGCGTTCACCTGCAGTGCCACATCGGTACCGACACCGTGTCGTTGGCGCGCCTTGGCGCGCAGATGTCCGGCCTCGATTTCTCGGGCCCTGCGTTGGAGGTAGCGGCACGGCTCGCTGCCGACTGTGGCCAGCAGATCGACTACGTGGAGAACGATGTGTACTCAGCGCTCGATCACCTTCCCGCCGGCGAGTTCGACTTCGTCTTCACCGGTATTGGGGCGTTGTGTTGGCTACCCGACGTGGCCCGGTGGGCGCAGGTTGTTGCTGCGCTACTGAAGCCGGGTGGTTTCCTGTTCATACGCGAGGGTCACCCGATGCTGTGGACACTCAGCGATCCGCGCCCCGACGGGCTGCCGGTGATCGAGTTCGCGTACTTCGAGTCCGCGGGCACGGTGTTCGTCGAGGAGCACTCCTACGTCGAGCATGATGGCGTACTCGACTCGCCCACGACCGTGAGCTTCAACCACTCGCTGTCGGAAGTGTTCAACGCGCTGTGGAACGCTGGCCTGACGATCATGCTCTTCGAGGAGCATCAGTCGGTGCCGTGGAACCCTCTCGACGACGCAATGGTCGAGGACGAGTTGGGTGAGTTCCGGCTGCGCGAGAACCCCGAACGGTTGGCAGCGACCTACACGCTGCGTGCGGTGAAGAACTGACCTGCCAAACTCTCGGACATGTCCGAAGACCGCGTCTCCATCACCATCACCGACGGCATTGCCGACGTGCGTATGACTCGTGCCGACAAACGCAATGCACTCGACGGTGCGATGTTCGAAGCGCTCGCCGCCGCTGGCGAGAGGTTGAAGACGGAGCCAGGCGTGCGCGTGGCAGTGCTGTCCGGTGAGGGCTCGTCGTTCTGCGCTGGGCTGGACTTCGCCACTATGTCGGCGTTGGCCGGTGGCGGCGATCGTCCAGAGGGCGGCAACCCGGGTGCCATGAAGGAAGGTCGCATCACGCACCTCGGTCAGCAGGTCTGCTGGGTGTGGCAGGAAGTGCCGGTGCCCGTGATTGCTGCGGTGCACGGCCATGCCATCGGCGGCGGCATTCAGGTCGCGCTTGGTGCCGACATTCGCATCGTGCACCCCGACACACAGATGAGTGTCCGCGAAATTCACTGGGGTCTCGTGCCCGACATGACCGGCACGATGATGCTCTCGCAGTTGGTGCGAGCTGACGTGGCCAAGGAACTGGTGCTGACAGCCCGCATGTTCGATGGTCGCGAAGCGTTCTCGCTGGGTATTGCCACGAAGCTCTCCGAGACGCCGTACGACGACGCAATGGAGATGGCACGCGGGATCGCCAGCCGCAGCCCCGACGCAGTGCGCGCCGGCAAGGCATTGCTCAACGGGTTGTTCAATCGGGGTGCCGCCGAGCAGTTCGATGCCGAGCGTCAGGCCATTGGCTCCCTCATCGGACGCGCCAACCAGAAGGAGGCCGTCACGGCCAACTTCGAGAAGCGTGCCCCCAACTTCACCGACGCCAGCTGAAAGGCACCGACATGACTGACCAAATCGACGACGACGCACTGAAGATGTTCTCGTACCAGGTGTTCACCAAGCTGGAGGGTGCAGTCACCGCCGGCATGATCCACCTCGGTGACCAACTGGGGCTGTACACCGCGATGAAACAGGCCGATCAGCCACTGACGACCGCCGAGCTGGCGGATCGAGCCGGCCTCGCCGAGCGGTGGGTGCGGGAGTGGGCGCACAATCAGGCGGCAGCGCGGCTGATCGTTGCCGACAGCGAGGGCAGGTTTTCTCTGACCCCGGAGGCAGCGGTCGTCTTCGCCACTCCCGACCACCCAGCCTACGGGATGGGTATGTTCCACCGGTTGCCGCAGACGATGCACGCACTCGAAGACGTGCGCGAAAGCTTCCGCACCGGTGTCGGCCACGACTACGACAGTCACGGCCCGCAGGGCGCGGTCGGAATCGAGCGCAGCTTCGAACCCTGGAGCAACGCGAATCTGCTGCCGACGGTGCTGCCCTCGGTGGAAGGTTTGGTCGCTCGTTTGGAGGCCGGCGCTCGGGTCGTTGACATCGGCTGTGGTGCTGGCAGCGCCGTGCTGTTGATGGCGAAGGCGTTTCCACAGTCGACCTTCCATGGCTATGACATCTCGCAGTACGCGCTCGCACGCGCCGCTCAGAAGCTGGAGGACAGCGGGCTGCACAACGCTGTGTTCGATGACCCGCGCCAGTCGCCGATGCCCGCCGACAACTCCGTCGACTTCATCACGACCTTCGACTGCATTCACGACATGACCCAGCCCACCGAGATGATGCGCCGCATCCGTCACGCCATCAAACCCGACGGGATGTGGTTGCTGGTCGACATCAAGGCGCTCGACACATTCGAGGAGAACGCCCGCAAGAACCCAATGGCGTCACTGATGTACGGAATCAGCGTGCTCTCGTGCATGTCGTCAGCGCTCAGCGAGGCCGATGGCGAGGGGCTCGGCACGCTGGGTCTCTCGGAGAACAAGGCGCGGGCGATGACCGAGGCGGCGGGGTTCACCCGCTTCCGAAAGCTCGACGTCGAGCACAGCGTCAACGCGTTCTACGAAGTTCGTCCGTAGCGCCTCGCGGCAGTACGGCTAGCCGCGGGTGATGACTTGGATGCGCCGTTCGGCGAAGAACCAAATGTTACCGACGCGCTGATACCGATCGTGGTACACGCCTACTAGATCGCCGCGGCCGTCCTTCTTCGACAGGTAGGCCTCATGGATCATCACGCGACCGGTACCCGTGCCGGCCGTTTCATCGACTTCGAAGACTGCGTTGGGCGCGGTCTGGACCAGCCATGTGTAGCTCGTCATCAGCTTCCGGAAGGCGGTAGCGATTACCTCACGGCCGACGATCGGCTTGCCCAGCATCCACGACGCGTCGGTGGTCCAGCAGGCAGCGAACGCCCCCGCGTCGTTGCGCACGACCGCGTCGCAGTAGCGGGCGATCAGCTGGCGCAGAGAGTTGTCGGTGGCCGGCGAGGGCGGCCCGGCCAACGCGACGATGGCATTGCCGTCGCGCAGTGCGGCGGGCTCGAGGCCCACTTCCCACGCGGCCAGGGTGCGCACGTGCTCGATGAACTGGTCGCGGGTGAGGGTGCCATCGTGGGCGGCGAACTGCACGGCCAAGCCGTCGACCACCGCAGTCAAGCGCAGCGCGGCGGCAGCCGGGTCGACGCAGACGAACTCGCCGGTATCGACGCCGTGGCGAATGACTCGCTCGGCCAGGCCCGCTGATTGAGCGTCGAGTTCTTGGCTGATCTTGCGCATCATCGGGTTACGCAGCGCCTCGCCCCAGCCATCGATCCACAACATCCACTCGACGTCGCCGCTGCCTTCGGGCACGTAGTTGTGAATGACTCGGTCGAGTTGCGCGACAGCGTTTGGGGCAGCTCCGATTTCGGCCTCCATCTCGGCCACGTCCTTGCGGGCATAGTGGGCGAAGGCCTCAGCGAGCAGCTGCTCCTTGGAGTCGAAGTGGTAATGGATCAGGCTGCTGGAGACCTCCAGCCGTTTGGCCACATCGGCGATTCGAGTGGCGGCGAAGCCGCGCTCGATCACCACCTCGCACGTGGTTTCAAGGATTTCGGCGCGACGCTCGGCGACGGTGGGCTTCTTCACTGCGCGCACGATACCGGCGCCACCCGTCGCTGAACGCGATGATCTGTGGATGGAACTCGACGATGTGAAGGTGAAGGGCAGCGCGCTCAGCCCATGGGCGCACATGGCGACAGTCGGTGCCGATGGCTGCCCCGACGTTGTGCCGGTGCACCCCTGTTGGGAGGGGGACGTGCTGTGGGTGATGTGTGGCGAAACGTCGGTCAAGGTGCGCAACCTGCAGGCAAACTCGAACGTTGCGTTGCATTGGCAGGTCACCGGGAAAGGCGACGGCTTGGAAGTCTGGGGCACTGCCACCGTGCACGCAGATGTGGAAACGAAGCGTCGTCTGTGGAAGGTCTTCGACTACGACCTCGACGCGTTCGCACCGGGCGGTCCTGACAACTCTCCGGGCACGGCCTTCGTTGCCATCACGCCGCAGCGGGCACTCTGGTTGGACACGTATGGGATGGGTGGCAGTGAACGCTGGACCGCCTCGTGACCAGGCTCACGGAGCTCTCCCGTTCGGTTGCCGGACGTCGGGTCATCGTGACCGGGGCAGGCTCCGGAATGGGTCGTGCTACGGCTCATCTCTTTGCCGACGAAGGCGCACGAGTAGCAGTTGTCGATATCGGCGGTGAGGCAGTCGAGGCGGTGGTTGATGAGATCCGCACCGCACACGGCCTGGACGCGGCGGTGGGCTTCGTGGTCGACGTTGGCGACCACGACGCGCTGAAGTGGATGGTCGCCGGCGTGCTGGACACGCTCGGCGGCATCGAGGTCCTGATCAACAATGCGGGCATCTCGCTGATCAACTCGGCGTTCATGGAGGAGGCGGAGTACGAGTTCAATTGGGCGCGCACGCTGGAGGTCAACCTCACGTCGCACTCGCGGTTGATCCGGCTGTGTCTTCCGTTCCTGCGGGCCGCCGAGGGTGGTGGGCGAGTGGTCAACATCGCATCGACAGAAGCAATGGTGACCACCGCCGGGCTGGCCGCCTACGCGGCGACGAAGGCGGGCGTCGTCGGGCTGACGAAGAGCTTTGCCGTCGAGCTGGGTCGCGTCGGTATCACCGTCAACTGCGTCTGCCCCGGCCCGATCAACACGGGCATGACCGCCGGCATCCCTGACGAGGCGAAGGACACGTACGCAAAACGGTGGGTGCCACTGCGTCGCTACGGTGCGCCCGAGGAGGTGGCGCACATGACCCTCAACCTGTGCCTGCCCGCGAGCAGTTTCGTCAACGGCGCCATCATCCCCGTCGACGGCGGCATGACCATCCGCCACACCTAGTGCTCTGTCCACGAACGTTCGCGCGTTGTGGGGCGCCATTTCTGGACCGTCGGGCACCAAGTCCGCCAACCGAGACGGAATGCACCCATTTGTGTGCGCAAGGACTTTCTGGGCAGCGATGGTCCCATAGCTCGATCTGGGTGTGGTCAGTTCCGCAGTCCGGGACGCAGCACGCCCAGAAGAGCCGGCAGCAGC
>JBBQMG010000130.1:0-11222 GCA_038328705.1 Acidimicrobiales bacterium
GCCCCGCCCCCGCCCCCGCTGCCTCTGTCCGCGCACCCGCTGCCGGCGTCGCTGCCCCCGTCGCGGAATTCTCCAACCTGTCGCGCCCTTGACCACCATTCGTGGCTGCCGCGCCGACGACGGGTTGTGCAGGACCGCGCAGGGCTCGTTGGACCGGTCGCTCACCTGAGCACCATTCTTGGTGGTCGCACCCGCGACAGGTTCGCCGAACTTGAGGGGGATGGAGGGGCAGGCCAGCAGCTACGTTCGGTGGCATGAGCGTGATTCGTGTGGGTGTCGTGGGAGCCGGTGGGCGAATGGGCGCGCTGGTGTGTGAGTCGGTGGCCGCCAACCCGGCGCTCGAGCTGGTGGCAGCAGTCGACCCGCATGCGATTGATGAGGTTCGCTGCGGCGTCGAGATTCGTGGCGAGCTGCGGGCACTGGCCGACGCACATGCGGAGGTGGTTGTCGACTTCACGGTCGCCGCCGCCTCGCGCACCACGGTGCCATGGTTGGCGATGCACGGCATTCATGCGGTCGTCGGCACGACCGGACTGAATGACGACGACCTGGCTGCGTTTCGTACAGCCTTCAGCGGCAGCAACTGCATCGTCGCCAGCAACTACGCGATCAGCGCGGTGCTGATGATGCGCTTCGCCGAACTGGCGGCGCCCTACTTCGACACTGCCGAGATCATCGAGCTGCACCACGATGCGAAGGTCGACGCACCCTCGGGCACAGCGATCACCACTGCGACGCGTATGGCCGCAGCCAGCGGCGAGTGGGCACCGGACCCCACGCAACACGAGGTGTATCCGGGCGCACGTGGTGGTGTCGGTCCCGCGGGTATTCACGTGCACTCAGTCCGTATGCGCGGCATGGTCGCCCATCAAGAAGTGATCCTGGGCGCACAAGGGCAATCGCTCACCATCCGCCAGGACAGCTACGACCGCAACAGCTTCATGCCGGGTGTCGTACTTGCGTGCAAGAAGATCGCCGACCATCCCGGGCTCACCGTCGGTCTCGACCCCTTTCTCGGCATCTGACCCGTCACTGGCTCGCACTCGGATCTGCGTTGATACGGTCAGGGGGCGTTGAGGGTGATCCAGCGTTCCATGGCGGCGTCCACGCCGACGCGGTCTTCGGTGGCGAGGAGGTCGAGCAACAGGCCGCGGGTGACGGCCAGTGCCAGGTGTGCCGACGCCCGCGCGTCTGGGGGTGACATGCCGTGCGCCTCGCCTGCCGCAGTGATCGGGGCCAGCCACGACTCGACGATGCCGTCGAGCAGTGTCGCAGTGCCCGGACGGTGGTGGAGCGCCTGACCGTAGACCTCGAAGAACAGTCGCTCGTTGGGCCACAGCGATGGATGCGAGATGTGCTGCCACCAGGCCCGCATGGCATCACTCGGCGACAGCGAGCCTTCGACGACTATCTGGTCGACGAGCGCGAGTTGGCGCTGCTCGACTTCTTGGATGATGGCCACCCACAGGCCTTCTTTCGACCCGAAGTGGTAACTGAGCATGCGATGACTGGTGCCCAGCTCTGTAGCAAGGCGGCGCAGCGACAGGTCGGTGAGGCCACTCGCTGCCACGTACTCGATGGCGGCGTCGAGCAATTCTTCGGCAACCTCCGACCGTTCTGTCAGTGCCATGAAAACCATTGTACCACTTGGTACATGACGTATGTACCAAGTGGTACATGCCAGTTCCAGTCACAGTGTCCATCGAAGTGCCACAAACCGTCGAACAGGTCTACGAGTTCCTCGACCTGATGGCCAACCACGAGCCGCTCAACGACCATCTCATGCGCGACTGGTCGTTCTCCGGCCCCGACCGTGGAGTCGGCCCGCGGGCACGCGCGCACAGTCGGGCGCTGGGCATTTCGGACGTGATCGACATCGAGGTGATCGCGGCCGAGGCACCGACGCGCATCGTCGAACGCAACACCGCACACAAGGCCGGCCGCGTCGGTCAGGGCACCTACACGCTTTCGACGTCAGCGAGCGGCGGCACGCTTCTCACGTTCGAGTTCGGGTGGGTCGAGGTGCTGATGATCGATCGTGTCACCTCGCCGATCGCGCGTGCTCATATCCGCCGCAGCAACGCCACTGCGATGTGCCGCATGGCCGCACTGCTGGGCGCTCAGCCCAGCGACTCGATAGCCGCGTCGTAGTCGGGCTCTTGCCCGATCTCGGGCACCAACTGGCTGTGGATGACGGTGCCGTGCTCGTCGAGCACGACGACTGCTCTGGCCAGCAGACCGGCCAACTTGCCGTCCGCGAGCGTGACACCGAAGGCGGTGCCGAAGTCGCTGCGGAATGTGCTGGCGGGCACCACGTTGGCGAGGCCCTCGGCGCTGCAGAATCGGCCCTGCGCGAATGGCAGGTCGGCGCTGACACAGAGCACGACGGTGTTGTCGAGCGCCGACGCCTTCTCGTTGAACTTGCGCACGCTGGTGGCACAGGTGGCCGTGTCGAGGCTGGGGAAGATGTTGAGGATGACGCGCTGGCCGGCGTAGTCATCGGCCGTGACCTCCGAGAGATCGCCCTTGGTGATCGCGAACGAGGGGGAGGGGGAGCCGACCGTGGGGAGGTCGCCAACGGTGTGGACGGGGTTGCCGCCGAGTGCAGTTTCAGCCATGGCCAGGTTCTACCACGACTTCCAGGACGTGCGGTTCACCGACCGCGGAAGTTGCGCAGGTTGACCACGACCACCAGCAGAATCGATCCACCGATGAACCAGAACTGGTAACGGTCGACCCACTTCAACGTGGACCGGACTTCCTCGTCGAAGAACTTGGCGAGCCACCACATCAGCGCGAGACGCCCCGCCAAGCCAATGGCCATCAACGGTGCCAGCCGCTTCCAACTGGTGCGAGCCGCGCCGCTGAGCACCCACACGATGTTGCTGCCGACAAAGAAGGGCACGATGAAGATCTCGGCCTTCGCAAAGGCCCCCTCGAACCTGCCGACCTGCTCTTGCGGCATTCCGAGGTAGCGCCAGAACCAGCGAAGGGCCCTGTCGCCATACGCCCGCCCGAGCATGTGGCACACGACCGCTGCGGCAGTCAGGCGGATGGCGGCGATGATCGCCCAGCTCCACATGGAGATACCACTGGCCACGGTGGCGACGAGGTAGCGGTTGCGCGACGACATCATCAGCAGCAGCGCTGGGCGCTCGTTGCCGGGCTCGGTCCACGCCGCCCACGACGCGGATGCGACCTGGCTGCAGATCACGAGCGCGACGAAAGCAACCAGCCAAATCCGTGCAGACCGTGGCGGCGGCGGAGCTTCCGGAATGATCTCGGTTTGTTCGTCGTCGGTCACGTGCGCGTACCCTATGCGCCGCCGACGCACTCTTTGCGACAGAGTGGGCGGCAAGAAGGGAAATCCATGCGGCAGCTCATCGGAATCGGGGCGATCGTGCTCGTAGCGACGTCACTGTCAGCTTGCGCACCGGATCCGGACGACAGCCTCGGCGCGGCCGAGGCTGCCGCAGCCGCCGTGACGACACTGCCGCTCGTGACCGTCGCCCAGTCCGACCAGACGTTCCCCCCGAATGGCGAGGTCGAAACGGTGATCGCGCTCGACAACAATTTCCTTCCGGAAGCCCTCAGTGTTGCGGCCGGTACGGAAGTGGTGTGGGAGAACAACGGGCGCAATGATCACGATGTGACCCCGATCGACGACGTCGACGCAGTCGCCTGGGGTGTGAAGTCCGAGGTGTTCGTGCCCAAGGCCACCTACTCGCACGTCTTCGATCAGCCCGGTACCTATTCGTACTTCTGCACGATTCACGGAACGAAGACGGCAGGAATGGTGGGCACGATCGTGGTCACCGAGCCGACGACCTGAACGACGCGACCTGAAAGCCGGCTCAGCGTTGGTCGTCGTTCGAGACGCCTTGCTCCACGTTGCCGTTGCCGTTGTCGTTGCCGTTGTCGTTGTCGTTGTCGTTTTCGTTGCCGTCGTCGCGAGCGGGTTCGGCGGCGGTGTGGTGTAGGAAGTGCCGCTCGTGTGCGACGTGGGGTTCGATGACGCCGTCGGGGGTCTCGATTTCGTCCAGCATCTCCGGCAGCGACTTGCGCACCTTGTTACCCGACTGCAGGATCGTGATGGCGAACAGGCCGCCGACGACCCACCACTGGTACTTGTTGATGAACTCGATGACGGCGATGATCTCGTCCACGAAGACCTTGCCGCCCACCCAGAGCACGACCAGCTTGATGGCGATGCCAGCGGCGATGAACGGCAGGAACACGCGAGCACGCATACGCCTGTGGCCAGCCATCATGCACACCAGATTGCTGGCCGGCATGAGCAGCAGCATCAGCCAGCCGGCTTTGTCGACCGCACGCTGGAACCAGCCATAGATCGACGGTAGTTCACCGACACGGCCTTCCGCCCACGAGATGGCCTTGGTTCCGTACCAGCGACCGAGGAAGAACAACGTGACGCCAGCCAGCATCAGTCGGCTGAAGCCGAGCACCGTGTACGGCACCACATCGATGTATGGCACCGAGCCGAGCAGATTGCGGTTGCGCGCTGACAGTGCGAGAACGACTGCCGGTCGCTCGTCGACCCATGCAGGGCCGATGTTGGAGCCGAACGTGCCCATCGCGAACAGCAGTGCGCTCAGGCTGAGCACGAGCCGACGCTTCCCGGAAGACACCTCGATGTCAGACGGAACCTCGATCGACGGCAACGGCTCCGTAGAGCCGACGGGGTGACCGTCCTCGACTGACATCCCGACACGCTAATGCTGTCCCAGTGAATTGGCTCCGCGGGCTGGCGCGGCGTCAACGCGCCGGCCACCTCAACGATCGCTCGGATCTCCATCTCGTACCTTGGCGCACCGCACCACTATGGTCTCGGTCCTGAGTGGCCGCGGTTGTTTGGTCATCAATGTTCTGGGGGAACACATGCAACGCAAGATTTGGGCTGCTGCTATGGCAGCGTCACTGCTGTTGGTCGCAGCGTGCGGCGACGAGCGCGCCGCCGACAGCACCACCGCTCCGACTGCCGCCGCTCCGGAGACGACGGTTGGTGCCGACACGACCGCTGCGGCCGACACGACCGTCGCCGCTGACACCACAGTTGCAGCGGTGGAAGGCACCATCACCGTTCCCGACGACTATCCGACCATCCAAGCAGCGGTCGACGCTGCTGCGCCGGGCGACCTGATCCTGGTCAAGCCGGGCACGTACAACGAAGCAGTCAACGTGACCACCGACGGCATCACGATTCGCGGTCTCGATCGCAACGAAGTGATCCTCGATGGAAAGCTGGAGCTGGACAACGGCATCCGAATTCTCGGTGCCAAGGGCGTTGCCGTCGAGAACATGACGGCCATGAACTACACCCGCAACGGCTTCTTCTGGACGGGCGTCGACGGGTTTCGCGGCTCGTACCTCACGTCGTACCGAACCGGTGACTACGGCGTGTACGTCTTCGATTCGATGAACGGCGACCTCGAACACATCTACGCGGCTGGCAGCCCTGATGCAGGCGTGTACATCGGTGAGTGCTTCCCGTGTAACTCGGTCATCGACGACACTGTCAGCGAACACAACGGCCTGGGTTACTCGGGTACCAACTCGGGTGGAAACCTGCTGATCGTGAACTCCACCTTCCGCTTCAACCGAGCAGGCGTGGTGCCCAACAGCGGCAGCTACGAGCTGTGCTACCCCGAGCGGCAGACCACCATCGTGGGCAACACCGTGTACTCCAACAACCAGGCCGACACTCCCGCCATCGACGTGGCGATCCTCGCGATGGGCAATGGCATCCTCTCGGCCGGCGGCGTGCTCAACGACATCGAACGCAACCTGGTGTACGACCACGACAAGAGCGGCATCGGGCTGGTTCCGTTCCTCGAAGAGGACCCCAACGACTCCGTTCCGTTGCCCGAGGAGTGGGGCACGACGTGCGAAGACAGCAAGTCGAAGACTCCCGTCGACCCTGGAGCCGGCATCTTGTGGGACTCGATGCAGAACCGCGTGATCGGCAACGTTCTGTCCGACAACCGCGCCGCCGACCTTCTGGTCGCCTCGGCAGGTACTGACGTGAGCACGCTCGGCAACTGCTTCAGCGGCAACACACACACCACCACCGCACCGAACAACTTGGAGACGCTCGCCCCGTGCGACGCCACCGGTAGCGGCGACTGGAAGGACGGCGAGTACAACGTCGCAGCATGGCTGGGCGAGGCGACGACCCGGCCGCCGTCGGTTGACTACAAGGTGGCGGTGATTCCGGCGCTCGAGCCGCAGGTCAACATGCCCGACGCAGCCACTGCGCCCGTCCGTCCGGCTACCGGTCCCAAGACGATCGACCTCGAGTCCATCGTCGTGCCGTCGAAGCCCGTCTGATCGTCAAAACTGAGCGTCGCTGACAAATGTTCGGATCACGCACGGTCGCTGTCGCGCTGATGGCGACCGTGCTCGCCGTTTCGGGGTGTGCCGGCGGCGGCAGCAACCGCGACACCGGTGCTGGGGAGATGAAGGCGCACACCGACGCAACGTCGCTGGGGCAGCCCGATCGTCCGATTGCGGGGCCGCAGGGTGCCACGCCGCAGTTCCTCGTGGAATGCCTGCACAGCCACACCGCCTCTGACGACCCGATCGTGTATCCGGGCCGGCCCGGGCAAAGTCATTTGCACGAGTTCTTCGGAAACACCGAGGTCGACGCGTTCGCAACGGTTGGGTCACTGACGAACGGCGGCACAACATGCGATCAGCCGCTGGACAAGGCTGCGTACTGGGCGCCGGCGCTGCTGCGCGGCGGTGCGGTGCTGAAGCCGGTGAAAAGCACCGCGTACTACCGGCCAGGCGAGGGCGTGCCCCCAGCTTCCGTCCAGCCGTTCCCGGTTGGCCTCGTGATGATCGCGGGCAACTCGGGCGCCACCGGCGAGCAACCACTGTCGATTGTCGCCTGGGGCTGCGGCGCTGGCATCGAGCGCGCGGTGCTTCCCCCTGAGTGCGCGGAGGGTCGCGACCTGCGCCTACTGGTCACCTTTCCTGACTGCTGGGACGGCAGCAACCTCGACAGCCACGATCATCACGCGCATGTCGCGTACAGCGCCCGCGGTGTTTGCCCGAAGGGTTTTGCGGTGTCGATTCCGCAGCTGCAATTCAGCGTTGAATACCCGGTGTGGGGCAGCACCGATGGGCTTGTGCTCGCCAGCGGTGGCCTGACCACCGGGCACGCCGACTTCATGAACGGTTGGGACCAGGCCAAGCTCACCAGTGAGGTGGAGCTGTGCCTGCACCGTGAAGTGGTGTGTGGCGTGGCGAGCGGTCGCAAGACCGGCTGACCGGGCCGTTCTAGCGGTGCGCCCACCAGCGGCCGTCGGCGGCAACCGCACCGGGTGTACGTAGTGCCTGCCACTCGACGACCGCTCGTGTCAGTTCGTTGGCCCATTGGCCGAATCGTTCAGGCGCAGCGTGCGTGGCACGGATGCGTTCGGCGAGTTCCAGTCGCTGTTCAATCGAATGGGGTCGGTCGAGCGCGTTGCGCATCGCATCGAACAGAGAGGCGGTGCTGCCGCGTGTGTAGAACGTCGCAGTCCCGCCGACCATGGCGTGCATCGCCGGCTCGTCGGGCACCACGAGAGGGGTTGCCGCGAGTGCAGCCTCGATGATCGATCGGGGCTGGCCGAGATGCACTCCTGCGCCCGAGCTGTAGACCAGCACCGCAACCGACCGAATTGCGCACTGCGTCGCTTCGAATTTGACGTCGACATCGACAACGTTGAAATGGCCGTGCTGAGAAGCAACTGCAGCGACCTCGTCAGCGAGGTGCTCGAAACCATTGGTGCGTCCCATGATGATGTGTAGCCGGGCGTCGTCGATCTCCGCTGCCGCTTCGATGAGATCCACCCACGCCTTCTTCGGAAGCCCGGCGGATACGGACAGCAGCGTGCGGCTTCGGCTCGTGTCGTCGGTGTTTGGCTCACCAGGATCGAGAATCATCGTTGGGAAGTCGTGTGCCAGCGGGTGCCGCCTCTGATTGTGTTCGAAGCCCCACGTGCCCACGCACCACTCGTTGTAGATCGCGTCATCCGGAACTGCAGCGCAGAACGAGTGCAGCCGAACGGCGTGGGGTATCCCGTGTGCAGCTGCGATGGGCCCGGACCACTGTGCCGCGTCCGCCCAGTGAGAGAGCACAAGGTCCGGGTCCATCGAGGAGATCGCTTCCTCCAAGGACTCGAAGAGGGGCGCGTCGACTCTGTTCGCGCACTCGGTCGTGGCCGCTTGTTGGCGGGCCAGAACGACCTCTACGCCGTAGCGACGCAGCCCTTCCAACTCGTCGCCGATGTAGGTCTCCGTGATCAGGGGGTAGAGGGTGTTCGCTGCGACGACTCGCAGTGGCCGGCGCCGACGGGCGCGGGCGCGAACCTTCTCGAGATCACCGCTGTGCACGAGCTGTGCGCCGGTCGCCCACACTCGCTCGGGTGCGCCGGTGCCGTACACGCACGCGGGGACAGGCACGAAGACATGTGGATGGACAGAGAGACGCTCCACCAGGTCGTAATCACCGCATGAGTCCAAGGTCGGGTCCCAGCGCGCCTCGAGGGATGCGCGGTGGACCAGCGAGTTGGTGTCGACGGGATTGTCGACGTGTAGTTGCAGCGGAGTCAGTGGTATCGCGTTGATCCAGTCCGGCCCCGGGCCGGCCTCGCCGAGAAGCAGGACGCCATACGCGAACTGCGCGAGTGGTGAGCCCTCCAGTGATGACACCGCTGCTCGAAGCCACCAGGGAAACCACACGCAGTCGTCGTCCAAATACGCGATCAACGACCCCTTTGCTTCGGCTAGGCCCACGTTGCGTGCTTCGTTGCCCCGATGGGGCGCTGACCGCACCACGCGTAGTCGGTCGTCGGCAGGCCACCACGGTGGCCGCGTGGTCAGCATGCCATCCTTCGAGTTGTCGACGACCAACAACTCAAGATGCCGGTACGACTGTGCCAGCACACTCTCAATGGCGGTTCGTAGAAACCCCAAACGCGATTCGAGGAATGTTGGCATCACGACTGAGACCAGCGGGTGAGTGGCGATCGGAGCGTGTGCGGCCCAAAGCGCGGCCAGCAGTGCCTGTCGGGTGGCATCGTCGCCGACGCTGAGGTCGTGGCGTACCTTCTGGAGCTCTGCGGCGAGGGCGTGGACGGTCTGTACACGTGTTGCGGTGATGACGCCGAGCTGGGCGAGTTCGCGCTGTGATTCCGCCAACTGCTGTTGCAGCGCGACGAGCGCATTGTCCAGCGGGCCGACGGCACGTTCGGTTGCGCGGAGCGACCGTATCGAGGTCAACATACCTCTCGCCCGGGCGGGGAGTACCCGCAGTGCGTGCAGGGTGGCGGCGACGCTGGTCATGCTGGCCGGATTCTAAGGGGGACAACGCCAGTTAGAGACGGCCGCTGGCGATGACGCGCTGAAGGAAGTCGGCGGTCTCGGCACGATCCGGTGCGGTGAACAATTTCGACGGGGGAGCAGCCTCCAGGATCACGCCATCCTTGAGAAAGCACACCAGGTCGCTGATCTCGCGAGCGAAGCCCATCTCATGGGTCGCCAGGATCATCGTCATGCCCTGCCCTCGCATGTCGCGGATCACGTTGAGTACTTCACCGACCAGCACCGGGTCGAGCGCGGCGGTGACTTCGTCGAGCAACATCAGTTCCGGCTGCATCGCGAGGGCGCGCACGATCGCCACTCGTTGCTGTTGCCCACCCGACAACTGGTCGGGGTACGCATCCGCACGGTCGGCCAGCCCGAAGCGATCGAGCAGCTCGTTGGCCGCGGCCGCAGCTTGGGATTTCGGCTGACGCAGCACTTTGGTGGGACCAAGGGTGATGTTGTGTAGCACGCTCATGTGCGGAAACAGGTTGTAGCTCTGGAAGACCATGCCAATGCGCCGCCGAACTGGGTCAGGGTCCAGGCCTGGCTCGCTGATGTCGACGCCGTCGAGGAGGATCGCCCCATCGTCGATCGGCTCGAGCAGGTTGATGCACCGCAGCAGGGTGCTCTTGCCCGAACCACTCGCGCCGATGAGGCAAACGACGTCGTGCGAGCCCACCTTCAACGAAACGTCGTCGAGCACCAGTTTGTCGCCGAACGACTTGCGGACGTTGCGGATCTCGATCTTCGCTGTCGTGCTCATGATTCGGTGCTCACACGACCTGCGACCCGCCGGTGCGGCGACGCTGTCGGTTGGTGTACCAATCCACCAGGCGAGTTTCGGGAATCGTGAGTGCGAGAAAGATGACAGCGGCGGCCACCAACGGAGTGAAGTTGCCGGTGAGATCCTTGATGGACGTGGCGCGGCGGAAGACCTCGATGATGCCCAGCACGCTGAGGAGCGCCACGTCCTTCTGCAGCGACAGAAGGTCGTTCATCAGCGGTGGCACCACACGCCGTGCCGCTTGCGGGATGACCACATGGCGCATCGTCTGCGTATGCGAAAGCCCCAGCGACCGGGCCCCGGCGCGCTGGCTTTCGTGGACGCCCTCGATGCCCGAACGGAACACCTCTGCCACATACGCGGAGTAGGCGAGAACCAGCGCGATGGGGCCCCACAGGTATGGCGAGCTCCAGTTGCCGCCGAAGCCAAGGAACTGGAAGTCGCCCCTCAGTAAGCCCAGTTTCGGAATGCCGAAACCGACGAGGTAGATGGTGAGGATGATGGGCACGCCGCGGAAGAAGTCGGTGTACACCGCGGCGAACGCACGCAGCGGGAACAGCACAGGGTTGCGAGTGTTGCGGCACAACGCAATCACCAGACCCCATATCAGAATGAACGGTGCGGTCTGCAGGAACAGCTTCACGTCAACCCACAGGTAGCCAATGATCTCGGGGAAATCTTCCTTGAAGCGCTCGCCGTTGAAGAAGATGGTCTTCACCTTCGGCCAACCGGTGGAACTGGTGATCAGCCAGGCCAGCCCACCGAAGGTGACCACGGTCGAGACCACAGCGATGATGGTTGCCTTGCGTCGTTGGCGACGCAGCCACTGCTCGCGGCGGGTCGGAGTCTCGGAGGGTTGGTCGGCGACGCGAGAGGGCGCCGACGTGATGCCGGCGCCCTCATCGTTGTTCGTCATGTTGTGACTCTAGAAGGTCAATCCCTGTCGGACCGATCTCGTCGGGTCAGTCCTCGGAGAGCGTCGGTGCTTCGCTCCACTTGCCCATCCAGGCCTCGGTGATGGTGGCCAGCTCGCCCGATGCGGTCAGGTTGGCGATTGCCAAGTTGG
>JBBQMG010000131.1:0-11170 GCA_038328705.1 Acidimicrobiales bacterium
ACGGTGTGCGAGCTGGACGGGCCGATTCCGATGCGGAACAGTTCGAAGACACTGATGGTCATGTTCTCGGAGCCTTCTGCAGCATTGTTCGATCCTGCCAGACCGCGAGCCCTCCTTGCTGCCAGACTGGCGCCATGCCCATGCGACAGGAGTGCAGGAACTTCGAGAGCCGCACCTATCCCAACGGTGAAACGGTTCGAAAGTGCAATCTCGACCTGGCCCCGGAGGCACCCTGGCGCTGCCCGGCCGACTGCGGCAAGTTCGAGCCGCGCATGGATGCGGGCTGGACGTATGGCTCGATGGTGTCGCCAAAGACGCCCGACGAGCCGCCGGGTCTGGAGGACGGCAGCGCCGCAGCGCTGCTCGACGAGGCAGAGGAGTACCTGAGCTCGGTGGGTCCGCAGGTCATGGCCGAGGTGCAGGCCGAGCACGCCCTGCGCGATGCCCAGCAAAGGAATGGCTGGAAGCGCTTCTTGCGCCGCCGCAAGCCCTGAGTGAAGCGCTGGCCACTACTCGGTCGTCCCAGGACCCTGGCATCCGAGTGCTCACTCCCACCCCGGGGTGCGAGTGAGCACTCGGATGGAAGCGTGGCACTCGCACTGACGGTGGGGCACTCGCACTGACGGTGGGGCACTCGCAACTCGGTGGGGCGTGGGGATTAGTACTACGCGCGTAGTAGAATTTACTCCGTGCTCTCCTCGATATCCGATGCCATCGACGCGGATGCACCCGACCGTGCGCTGCGTCTCGCCGCCGCCGAGCGGGCAGCCGCAATGGCCCTTCCCTCGCCCGAGTTGGAAGTGTGGCGCTACAGCCGCATCGCCGAACTCGACCTTGCCAACTACGCGCCGGCCGCCGTGCGCACCACCGTCACCGGGGCCGACCAAGTGCCGCCCGCCGACGCCGCGCTGGTTACCGGGCTCGTTGCCGGCATGGAAGTGCACGATGTCTTCGACGAACTCAGCGCCGCCTACCACCGCACGGTCGCCATCAGCGTCCCTGCCGGCAAGGTGCTCGCCGACCCCATCGTCGTCACCCACCACATCGAGGGCAACGGTGTCGCGTTCTATCCGCGGCTCGTCATCCACGCCGGCGCCGACAGCGAATTCACCGTCGTCGAGCGCTTCGAGAGCACCGACGAAACCGAAGCCCTGGTCGTGCCCCGCCTTGTCGTGCACGCGTCGCAGGCCGCTCGTGTCTCGTACTTGGGCGTCAACTTGCTGGGTACCAAGGTCTGGCAGCTCGGTCACCAGCAGGCCACCGGCGAGCGCGACAGCACGACGTTGTTGGCCACGGTTGCACTCGGCGGCGACTACGCCCGCGTGCGCACCGATGCCCGCGTCGTGGGTCAGGGAGCCACCACCAAGCAGGTGGCGCTGTACTACGCCGACGGTACGCAGATGCACGACTTCCGCACCCTGCAAGACCACGTGGCGCCCAAGACGTACAGCGACTTGCTGTTCAAGGGCGCGGTGCAGGACACCGCGAAGAGCGTGTACACCGGCCTGATCCGCATTCGTGAGGAGGCGAAGGGTTCGGTGGCCTACCAGACCAACCGCAACCTGACGCTCAGCGAAGGCGTATGGGCCGAGAGCGTTCCCAACCTGGACATCAAGACCAACGACGTGAAGTGCAGCCACGCCAGTACGGTCGGCCCGGTAGACGAAGAACAGCGCTTCTATTTGGAAAGTCGTGGCATCCCGCCGGAAGTCGCCGAGCGCCTTGTGGTGTTGGGCTTCTTCGACGACGTACTCGGTCAGCTACCAGCCTCGTTGCAGGGCCACGGCAACCTGCGCGCGGACCTGCGAGCGCGCGTCGCGGCGAAGTTGCAGGCGGCCAAGTCATGAGCACGGTGGTGTGCGCATTCGATGACCTTGCACCCGGTAGCGCCACTCGCTTCGATGTCGACGGTGTCGCAGTCGCGGTCGTGCGCATAGGTGACGACGTGTACGCAATTGGCGACGTGTGCAGCCACGGCGAAGTTTCGCTCAGCGAAGGCGAAGTGCTGTGCGACGAGAAGGAACTGGAGTGTTGGAAGCACGGCAGCACCTTCAGCCTGGAAACGGGCGAGCCCCAGACGTTGCCCGCCATTCGCCCGGTGCCGGTGTTCGTCGCACGGGTCGTGGATGGCTACGTCAAGATCAGCATGGAGACCGCATCATGAGCACCCTCGAGATCAAAGGCCTCGTCGCCTCCGTCGCCGGCAAGCAGATCCTCAACGGCATCGACCTGGTCGTTCGCTCCGGCGAAGTGCACGCAGTGATGGGCCCCAACGGTGCCGGCAAGAGCACGCTCAGCGCCGTCATCATGGGCAAGCCCGGCTATGAAGTTCACGCGGGCGAAGTGTTGTTGGATGGCGTCGATCTGCTGGCCCTGCCCGCATGGCAGCGCGCTCAGGCCGGTATGCACCTGGTCATGCAGTACCCCAGTGAAGTGCCCGGCGTCGGCCTCACCGACATGTTGGCCGAGGCGTTCAGCGCCCGCGGTCGCAGCATCGACGGCCTTGCCGAGGAGATCACTGCCGAGGCAGAGCGCATCCACTTCCCAGTGGCGCTTCTCGACCGTTCGCTGAACGTCGACCTCTCGGGTGGCGAGAAGAAGCGCAACGAGACGCTGCAGCTCGCCCTGCTGGCGCCGAAGATCGCGATTCTCGACGAGCTGGACAGCGGCCTCGACATCGATGCGTTGCGCGACTGCGCACGGCGTGTGGAAGATGCAACCAACGAGTCCGATGACGGCCGCGAGCCGCTGGGCGTGCTTGCGATCACCCACTACAACCGTCTGCTCGCCGAGTTGCACCCCGACCATGTACACATCTTGGTGAAGGGCCGCATCGTCGCGAGTGGCGGTCCGGAGCTGGCCGACCAGCTGGAGACCGACGGCTACGAAGCGTTCACCGGCGGCGAGCCGGAAGGCGCCGCCGCAGTCGACCGGCCGAGCAGCCTCGACGACCTCTTCGCGCTCTGACGCGGCACCGCCCACCGGCTCGGTGTGGGAGGGCGAGGCCGGTGGGCGGTGTGCTGCGCCGGGAGCACTTACATCGCACGCAGGCGAGCGATGCGTTCCTCCGTCGCAGGATGGGTGCTGAAGAGCCGCGCGGTGCGGGCATTGCGGCCGCCGCGTAGTTCGTTCAACGGGTTGTAGATGTATGCCTGCGCCTGCGCCGGCGCGATTGCCATCGGCCGCCCGACCGCCAGGGTCTCGATGCGAGCGAGAGCGTCGGCAAGAGCATGACCGCCGCCAAGCAGCTCGGCGGCACCGCGGTCGGCCTCGAACTCTCGCGACCGGCTGACGGCCATCTGGATCAGTGAGGCGGCGATCGGTGCGAGCAGCGCCATCGCCAGCATCGCGATCGGGTTCGGGCGGTCCTCGTCGTCGCGGCCGCCGCCGAACATGCTCGCGAACATCGCCATCTGAGCGATGAAACTGATCGCGGTTGCGATCGCTGCAGCGACCGAACCGATGAGGATGTCGCGATGCTTGACGTGCATCAGTTCGTGGGCCATCACGCCCTCGATCTCGTGGCGCGGCATCGACTGCAGTAGCCCGCTGGTCGCACAGACGACGGCATGCTTCGGGCCGCGCCCGGTGGCGAACGCGTTCGGTTGATCACTGGGCGAGATGGCGACTCGCGGCATCGGCATGTTGGCCCGCTGCGCGAGTGAGGCGACCATGTCGTAGAACTCCGGTGAGTCTTCGCGCTGGATCACCTTCGCCTTGGCGGACGACAGGGCCAGCTTGTCGCTGAACCAGTACGAGCCACCGACCATCACGAACGCAATCGCGAGACCGACGGTGAGCGATGCGGCGCTGCCGCCGCCGATGATGCCGGCGACGGCGATGATGAGGCCGCCCATACCAGCGAGCAGCACAGAGGTTTTCATGGTGTTCTTGAACATGAGTGGGTTCCTTCCGAGGCGTGTGGGAGGTCAGAAGTCGAAGATTTCGCCGAGGAACGACGACTTCTTCTTGCGGGGGTAGCCGCCGCGAGGGTCGTGGTACTTCGAGTGGTACTTCGAGTGGTATTTGCTGTTGGAGTTCGAACTCGGCACGGGGGCGGCGCTGCCTTGGTCGGCCGGCATGATGCGATTGGGCGATGCCGCCACCGGGGCCGGTGTCGGCGCGGCGGCTGCCGACCGCTCGATGATCTTGTCGAGCTCGCCACGATCGAGCCACACGCCGCGGCACGAGGGGCAGTAGTCGATCTCGATGCCGGCGCGGTCGGCCATCACTAGGACAGTCGCTGGGCAGGTGGGGCAATTCATGAGAGGGGCTCCATTCGGTTGGTACGACGGACGATGAACTTGCGGGCCTCTTCGACCCATAGCACGCTGCTGGCGACCGCGGCGCAGACCAGCCACTGCGTGAGGCTGATCGACGTGGTGTCGAAGAGGCGCTGCATCGGGCCGAGGTGGGTGACGCCGACCTGCAGCACCCCGACACCGAGCAGTGACCACCACAGCCAACGGTTGCCCAGCGTGTCGCGGTGGAAGATGGTGCGCGTGTCGTGCCGAGCATTGAGGATGTTGAAGAACTGGAACAGTACGAAGGTGTTGAACGCCATTGTTGCGGCGATAGTGGGCGTGCCTGCCCGAAGTGCTTCACCCGGCGCCCACTCGAGCACGGCGAGCGTGCCCATTGCCATCGTCAGCGCGCTGAGTGCCACCGCGGTCCAACGGCTGCGCGTCAGGATCCGCTCATTGCGTGGTCGCGGCCGGCGCAGCATCGTGTCGGCATCGGCGCGGTCGACACCCAACGCCATCGCCGGCGGGCCGTCCATGATGATGTTCACCCACAGGATGGCGATCGCCGTGAACGGCTTGCCCCCGGCGATGTCGAGCGCCGCGGCCAGCAGGAAGAGCAGCGCGAACCCGAGAGTCGTGCTGAGCTGGAAGCGGACGAACTTGACGATGTTGGCGTAGATCGAGCGGCCTTCGCCCACCGCCTTGACGATGGTTGCGAAGTTGTCGTCAGTGAGCACCATCGTCGAGGCTTCCTTGCTGACCTCTGTGCCGGTGATACCCATGGCGATGCCCATGTCGGCCTTCTTCAAGGCCGGTGCGTCGTTCACGCCGTCGCCGGTCATCGCGACGACATCGCCGCGTTGCTGTAGGGCTGCGATCAGGCGCAGCTTGTGCTCCGGCGCCACCCGGGCGAAGACGGTGATCTCGTCGATACGTCGCGCCAGTTCGGCGTCATCCATCGCGTCGAGGTCGGCGCCGGTGATTGCCTCACCCTCGAGGCCGATTTGCTGGCCAATTGCCGCCGCAGTGGCAGCGTGATCACCGGTGATCATCTTGACGTCGATGCCCGCCCGATGCGCCGTCGCGATCGCAAGGCGTGCCTCCGGACGGGGCGGGTCGACGATGCCGGCCAGCCCGAGGAACGTGAGCTGCTCGACGAGCTCGATCGTCTCGGCGGCGTCGGCCTCGAACTCTGCCCACGCGTCGAGGTCGAACTCACGCTGTGCGACAGCCAGCACCCGCAGGCCTTGCGAGGCGAGTCGCTCGTTGTGTCCGGACACTTCGTCGACGTGCATCGACAGGGGTGCCAGCGCACCATCGTGATCGATCACGTTGACGCAGCGAGTGAGCAACACATCGGGAGCGCCCTTCACCAGGAGGCGGACGACTCGCTCGCCGCTGGCCGTCACTATGTCGTGGGCGGTCGCCATGAACTTGTTGGCCGAGTCGAAAGGCACTACGGCACGTCGTGGATGTCGTGCTCGTAGATCGGAGATGTCGTGGCCGGCCTTCGCTGCCAGCACGATCAGCGCACCCTCCGTCGGGTCGCCGACGAGGACCCAACCGTCGCCGTCGTCGCGCATTTCCGCGTCGTTGCACAGCGCCATGGCCGTGAGCGCTGCATCGAGCGCTACTGGATCGTCGCCACGGAGTCTTTCGATCGTGCCAACCGGCTCGTAGCCGTTGCCGGTCACGGTGTGGCCGCGCAGCTGCGTCACGAGCTCGATAGCGGTCATCTCGTTCAGCGTCAGGGTGCCTGTCTTGTCGCTGCAGATCACGCTGGTGCAACCCAATGTCTCGACCGAGGCGAGCCGCTTGACGATGGCGTGCTGCTTGGCCATCTTGCCCACGCCGAGGGCGAGCGTCACGGCGGTGACGGCCGGCAAGCCCTCCGGAATCGCGGCGACCGCGAGTGCGACGGCGGTCAGCATCAGGTCACCGAGTGCTTCACCGCGTGCCAGTCCGATGATCACGACGAGTGCGACGATGATGCCCGCCAGCTTGGCCAGGCTGTGCGCCAGGCGGTCGAGCTGTACCTGCAATGGTGTGCGCTCGGCCGGAGTGGCACCGAGCAGGCCGGCGATGCGGCCGATCTCGGTGTGCATGCCGGTGGCAGTCACGATCATTTCGGCGCTGCCGCGGGTGACCGTCGTATTCATGAAGGTCATGCACGTGCGATCGCCGAGGGGCACGTCTGCACGATCGATCGCGTCCGTATGCTTGGCGGCGGGATGGCTCTCGCCGGTGAGTGCGGCTTCCTCGATCTCGACGCTGTTGGCCACCAGCAGGCGGCCGTCGGCGGGAATGCGGTCACCTGCCTCGACGAGAACGATGTCGCCGGGCACGACCGCGCTCGTGGCGATGTTCGCCAGGCGCCCATCTCTGCGGACCCTGGTGTGCGAGACGAGCATGTCGCGCAGCGCCTCTAGCGAACGCTCGGCACGGTTTTCCTGGACGAAGCCGATCACTGCGTTGAACAGCACCACGACCAGCACGACCAGCGGAGTCTTCAGCTCGCCGGAGACCAGGAAGGCAACCACCGCGGCCGCAAGGAGGATGAGGATCAAGAGGTCTTTGAACTGGGTGACGAAGCGCTTCCAGGCAGGGATGCGAACCGCCGCGGCGAGCTCGTTGGGGCCGTACTCCGCGAGCCGGGCATTGACCTCCGCCGCCGACAGGCCGATGCTGGGGTCGACGTCAAGGCCTTCGGCCACCTGCGCCGGGGGACGCCGATACGCGGATTGATTGGTGCTGCGACCGGGCGGTGCAGGAATGGCGAGCAAGGGAAATCTCCTTCGGAAACCGTCAAGTGACTGGAACCGAAGGTCTTTCCCACCCCGAGGGGCCACCGTGCCGGGCGCGAGCCGTGATGACGACACTAATGCGGAGGGATACTCCCCTTCACCCAGCAGAGTAGGGGTTGGGGAGCCTCTCGGCAACGCGGGTCGCCATATTTCATGAAGTTCGAACCATGGTTCTTCGGACCCAGGCCGGCGGTGGGGGCGCGCTCGATACGCTCGACGACGTATGAGCGAGCCACTCCACCCGAATGTCGTCCGCGTCATCGAAGCAGCGGCAGTATGCGGCCTGGAGATCACCCCGATCAGTTTCCCGGAAGGAACGAAGACCGCTCTGGACGCCGCGGCGGCGATCGGTGTCGAGGTCGGGCAGATCGTGAAGAGCCTGATCTTCGGCGTCGATGGCGAGGTCGTGTTGGCCTACGTCAGCGGTGCCAACCAACTCGACGAACGCAAGCTGGCGGTCGCGGCGGGTGGCACGAAGTGTGCTCGCGTCGATGCCGACGCCGTCCGCACCGCCACGGGTTTCCCGATCGGCGGCGTGCCACCGTTCGGCCACAAGACCCACTTGCGCATCTTCATCGACCCTGACCTGTTGCAGTACGACGAGGTGTGGGCTGCGGCCGGCACCTGGACCGATGTGTTCGGTATCGAACCGCACCAGCTCGTCCAGGCCAGCGAGGGTCTGGTTGTCGACCTCAAGCGCGGTTGACCATCATCGTCATAGGATGATGCCATGGATTCGCTCTCACCCTTCGAGGACAAGCGTGGTGTCGATGTGACTCAGATCGATCATCTGCTGGGGATGACTGTTGCCAAGAGGGTCGCCGAGATGATCGCGTTCAGCAACACCGTGCTCGACGTCCAGGCCCGTGTCCGACGCGCCTCAAACTCATCGACTGGCTGATGTTCGATCCTCTAGCGATGTGCCGCATCCTCAACGAGGAAGCCGTCGACTACGTGATCCTCGGTGGCTTCGGCGCCATCATCCACGGTTCGCCGCTGACGACCCGCGACCTCGATGTCGTGCCTCAGCGGGAGGCCGACAACCTGGATCGTCTCGGTCGTGCACTCGGCCGGATGGGAGCGCAGATCCGCATCGACGGCGGCGCTGTCGACACGCTGATCGATGGTCCGTTCCTTGCAAACATGCCGCACATGTTGAACCTGGTGACCGACCTGGGAGAGATGGACCTCACGTTCACTCCCGCGGGACCCCGGTCCGATTTCGATGGCTGGCGCAAGAATGCTTCGGAGAAGGAGATCGGCGAGGGTCTGGTGGTGTGGGTTGCGGCTCTCGAGGACATCATTGCCTCCAAGCGCGCTGCAAACCGGCCGAAGGACCAGATGGCGTTGCCCTATCTCGAGTCGCTCCAGGATCAGCTCGACCACTGATCATCTGGTCGGCGACCTCACGCGTGATGCGTAGATTGGGCGCCATGCGCCTTGGTCTGATCACGCTGGTGGTTCGCGACTACGACGAGGCGATCGCGTTCTTCGTCGGCAGCCTCGGGTTCGACCTCATCGAAGATTCCGCCTCGAACACCAACGACGGCCGGCCGAAGCGGTGGGTTGTGGTGGCACCAGGTGGGGAAGGTGCATCGCTGCTTTTGGCGCGCAGATGGGGCTGAGCAGAGTGCCATCGTCGGCAATCAGACCGGCGGCCGAGTCGGCTTTTTCCTGCAAGCCGCTGACTTCGACGCGCAGTACACACACATGAGGTCGAATGGAGTGACGTTCCTCGAAACGCCCCGCAATGAGGCCTACGGTCGAGTCGCAGTCTTCATGGATGTGGCCGGGAACAGATGGGACCTCATCGGTCCAATGCCCGCGTCCTGAGCCCCCGCCGGCTGTCAGGCGAGTTCGGCGAGGCGCAGCCGCTCCGCCGCAGCGTCGGCTGGTTCCAGGCTCTAGTCCTGATGGCGCCAGTTGGTGGAATCGCGGCCGAGTTCGGCGTAGCGCTTGACGATCCAGACGGGTACTTCCATCGGTTCGCCGTTGCGAATGCCGGTGACCTGTTCTCCGTCCTCCGCCCAGATGTGGCAGGTGTTGAGGTTGGTGGTCACGGCTCGCATGCGCGCCTCAGGTGTCGAGAAGTCCGGCGCGCCGTCACCGTCTTCGGCGCCCTCGCGTGCGGCGGCCATACGGAACGACCACATCGACTGGATGGCCACTGGCGCCATTGCCTGCAGCAGCGCCGTGGTGTGCGTGCACCCACGTGGCCCGCCGAACAGTTCGCGCACCTTGTGGGTGAAGCCGCGAGCGATGGAGAGGCCGACCAGGTTCTGGTAGTGACCCTCGATCTGTCGACAGTTCTCGTGAGGGTGCATCTCCATCACCACCTTCGCCCGCAGGATCTCCAGCGTGGGCACGGCGATTTCCAGGTCGACGATCATGTGGTGGATCGTCAGCGGCTCGGGGTCGTCGGGCACGTAGAGGCCAGGTGGCTTCTGGTCGCGCACCGCGCCACGCAGCAGCAGCGTGCTGGCATCCTTGCGATACGCGCGCACCACATAGGCGCGCTCGTGAATCAGCTGCGACTCTGGGTCGACACCCTCGGGGTGCGGGACGATGTCGTCGAAGAACTCATGCATACGTCACACGACTGTAAGACGTGCGAGCTCCAGCGCTACGACCGCAGCCGAGTCGACCTCGGTGAGAATGGTCACGTCGCCGCGGCCGACCCAGGGGCTGTCGGGGCGCAACCTGCGGGTGGCCGGCAACGTCTTGCCGCGAGACACGCTGTAGCCAGTGTCGACGCGGATGGGGTGGTGCGCGGCCTTGTAATGCTGCGGTGCCAGCAGGTACGAGATGCACGTGCTGTCGTGCACGTGGATGCCGTCGGGCCCACCGTGCGACAGATGGAAGTCGCGGTAGAACGGCAGGATTGCCGCCGCCATCTGGGCACGTGGGGTCTGGATATGGCCAAGCGCTTCGATCTGGGCGCTGGTAATGATGGTGGCCTCGGTGACATCGAGGCCGCACATCACGATCGGGCAGTCGGCGCCGAAGACGATATCGGCTGCCTCAGGGTCGTTGAGGATGTTGGCCTCGGCGGCGGGGGAGGCGTTGCCGGGCACGAACGCGGCGCCACCCATGATGACCATCCCGGCAAGGTGCTGCGGCAGGTCAGGGCGCAGCAGCATCGCGAGTGCGATGTTGGTGAGCGGGCCGATCGGTACGAGTGTTATCTCACCGGGGGCCGCCATCACCTGCTCGATGATGAAGTGGGCTGCATCGAGGTCGAGCGCGTGAGCGTTGCGGGGAACATCTGGTAGCGGCACGTCGGCGAGGCCGTCGACGCCGTGCACGTGTGCGGCCGGGCCGCGGTATGCCGAGGCCAGCGGGCGGCCGGCACCCTGTGCCACCGGAATGTCGGGGCGGCCGGCGATGTCGAGGATGCGCAGCGCATTGGTGGTGCACGTCTCGACGTGTGCGTTACCGAACACGGTGGTGAGACCGACCACGTCGAGCTCGGGCGAGGCGAGGGCGTACACGATTGCCATCGCATCGTCGATGCCCGGGTCGGTGTCGATGATGATGCGCGTGGGGGCTGCGGGCGCGCTCATGCGTTCGATTGTTCGAGCGCGTCGAGCAGCGTGTTCCACGAGAGGGTGGCGCACTTGATGCGCACGGGAAACTTCACAACACCCTGCAATGCCTCGAGGTCGCCCAACTGCACGTCTGGGTCAGGTTCGATGGGGTTGCCGTCTTCATCAGGAATGCTCATCAGACCCTTGAACCGCCGCACCAGTGCCCGCACCTCTGCGACTGGCTTGCCCTTGATGGCCTGGCTCATCATGCTGGCCGAGCTCTGCGAGATGCTGCAGCCCTGGCCGCCGACCTTCACATCGGTGATGACATCGCCCTCGACCTGCAGGTAGACGTCGATCTCGTCGCCGCACAGCGGGTTGTGGCCAACGGCGTGCGGTGCCGGCGGCGGCAGCTCGCCGCGGTTACGCGGGTGGCGGTGGTGATCAAGAATGATCTCGCGGTACAGGTCGTCCAAGCCGGGCATGGTGTCTCCTCGACGGTTCAGAATCCGAAGATATCGCTGGCGCCGTCGAGTGCGTCGGCGAGCGTGTCGACGTCGGCGGTGTCGTTGTACAGGTAGAAGCTGGCGCGAGC
>JBBQMG010000132.1:0-11084 GCA_038328705.1 Acidimicrobiales bacterium
GGGTGACGAGCAACGAACGGTAGATGGCGTCGGGCATGAGCTCGCGACGCTGGGCAGGACCTTTACGGGGCATGGTTGTTCGATTCCTTACTTAGCCATCTTGGCGCCGTAGCGGCTGCGGGACTGCTTGCGGTTCTTCACACCGGCTGCGTCGAGCGCGCCGCGGATGATCTTGTAGCGCACACCGGGAAGGTCGCGCACACGGCCGCCACGTACGAGCACGATGCTGTGCTCCTGCAGGTTGTGGCCCTCGCCGGGAATGTAGGCGGTGACTTCGACACCGGAGGTGAGCCGCACGCGGGCCACCTTGCGCAGCGCCGAGTTCGGCTTCTTGGGAGTGTTGGTGTACACACGGGTGCACACACCACGACGCTGCGGCGAGCCCTTGAGGGCTGGCGTCTTCGTCTTCGAGAACTTGGTGCTGCGCCCTTGGCGGACGAGCTGCTGAATTGTGGGCACGCGTTTACCTCATGCTTGATAGGACCCGGCAATGCTATGAGCACGCGTTCGGGGGCGACAACACGCGAGCGCGCATTTGACCACTACATGCCAACAAATGTAGGACCATAGTCACTTGCCTATGGTCACATTACTGTTGCGAGTGGTCGACAAATCCCTTGAAGCTGCCCGACAGGTAGGCCACGAACTTCGGTGACACACCCTCGGCCATCAGCACGTCAGGACTCACGGGCGGGCGACGGGGCACGAAGCCTGAGTCAGTCTTGAGCAGCTGCGGATAGTCATGGTGCAAGATGGCCACACGGCCCAGCACCGCAATATCCACCCCGGCGTCCAGCACACGCTGCACGTCGGCAAGATCATGGATCTTGCCGGCCACACCCAGTCGTACGTTGCCCCGCGGCAGTTCGGCGAAGATCCCCGTCAAGGTACGTCCCTCGAAGCCCGCCTCGTCCAACTGTCGGTCAACGTCCCACAGCGACATGTCGATGAGGTCGACCTGACCCGACGCAACGAGGCGCTGGTAGACCTCCACGATCTCGGCCGTGCGAATGCCGAAGCGTTCGGGCGACAGCCGAACAGCAAGCGCGAAGTCCTCGCCGCATTCGGCGCGGATGCCATCGATGATGTCGAACAGCATCCGACTGCGATTCTCCAGCGAGCCGCCGAACTCGTCGTCGCGCTGATTCAGCTCGGGCGACAGGAACTGACAGATGAGGTAGCCGTGGGCACCATGCAGTTCCACACCGTCGAAGCCGGCCAACTCTGCCCGTCGGGCGGCGGCGACAAATGCTGCAACCACCTCCCGCACCTCGTCGGTCGTGAGGGCGCGGGCACCGGTCGTCGGATCGTCGGATGGGCAGACGGGTTGTTGACCGATCAGCTCCGCTGGCGAACGGTTGCCGGCATGGTGCAACTGCACGTAGCTGACCGTGCCGGTCGCGTCGAGCGCGGTGGCCAGCCGAGTGAGCCCCTCTTGGTGAGCGTCGCTCCAAACTCCGAGCTGACCAGGAAAGCCTTGCCCAATCGCTTGCACGTGCGCGGCGCACGTCATCGTCAGACCGAAGCCGCCCTCGGCACGCATCTGCAGCCAGTGGAACTCCTCGTCTGACAACGTGCCGTCGGCGTGACTCTGCGTGTTGGTCAGTGGCGCCAGCATCAGGCGGTTGGCCATGGTCGGGCCGCGATGGAAGCTGACAAGATCGAACGGTGACGACATGCGGCGAGTCTCGCAGCCAACTGACTCACTCCGCCCTGCGAACCGGCTTCTGGTCGCGCCAGATCCACACTGGCTGTGGATTCACCGCGACCAGACCCGGTCCATCAGCGAAGGCGGGCGCACGTAGGCTCTGCGCATGTCCGAGCCCACTGTTCCAGCCAGCGTGTTCAAGGCACGCTGCCTCGCGCTGCTCGACGAAGTGGCCACCACTCACCGTTCGCTCGTGATCACCAAGCACGGCGTGCCCGTCGCCCGGCTCGTGCCGATCGAGACGGAGGCCATCGACACTCAGTCCGTGACGCTGCTGGCTGACGACGACAGCGACTACTTCACTGCAGGGGACGACTGGGATGCCCTCGGCTGAACCGCTGTTGCTCGACACGCACACACTGCTGTGGTGGCAGGCCGGCAGTGAGCGCCTCTCCCCTCGCGCACGACGCCTCATCGACGCCGCGCCGCGGCTCTTCCTCAGCATCATCTCCGTGTGGGAGTTGGCGATGATGGTCGACCAGGGTGTGGTTGCGCTCGATCGCCCTACCCAGATCTGGGTGCACGACCTGCTGGCCGACGGAATCGTCACCATCGCCGAGCTCACGCCCGCAATAGCGGTTGCAGCCGCACATCTCGACGAGTTCACCGGCGACCACGCCGACCGCATCGTCTACGCCACCGCCGTCCAGAACCAATTGACATTGGTGACCAAGGACGACCGCCTCGCCGACTATGCCAGAGCCAATGGAGACGTCACCATCGAGTGGTGAACGCTGCTTCGGGATGTGACTGACCGCGAGGCGCCGTCACGAAAAGTGAGTTCTTTCAGGTTTTCGTCAAAAGGGTCGATGTACTCCTGTGCCCGTCGCAGTCATCTGTGGATACATCGTCAGTCTCTCTTTGCTCTCCCGCTGGGCGATCGAGTCCATCGCCCACCGGCGACGCATGGGGCGACTCGACATTCGCATCCACGTCAACGGAATCCGCGGGAAGAGCACGGTCGCGCGCATCATCGCAGGCATGCTGCGCGAGGCACAGATCGTCACCATCGGCAAGGCCACCGGCACCGAAGCCGTCGTGATCAATCGTGACGGCGTGGATGAGGTGATCAACCGCAAGGCGGCACCGACCATTCTCGAGCAGATCGAGGTGGTGAAGAAGTATGTCGACTCCTCAGTCAGGGCGCTGGTCATCGAGTGCATGGCGCTGCGGCCCCAGTACCAGGAAGTGAGCGAGCGGATGATCGTGCGCTCCAACATTGGCGTGCTGACCAATGTGCGCGAGGACCACCAGGACGTCATGGGTGAGACGCTGCCCGAGATTGCGCGATCTCTCCTCAACACCTGTCCCTTCGGCGGCATTCTGGTGACGGCCGAGCGCAACCCGGAGATCACGCCCATCATCGAAGAGGTCGCGGCGGCGCGCGGCTCGACAGTCGTCTACGCCGACCCCGAGTCGGTGACCGACACCGACATCGGACGGTTTGACTACATCGCATTCAAGGAGAACGTTGCGATTGCGCTCTCCATCTCCGAGCTCCTGAAGATTCCGCGCAACATCGCGATGGATGGCATGGTGGCCGCGGCACCTGACCCAGGGGTGCTGCGCATGCGCAACCTCCACATCCTGGGCAAGCGCGTGACGTGGGCAAACCTTTTCGCGGTCAACGACCGCGAGTCGATGACGATCGCCATGGAGAAGCTGATGCCGTTCATGACACCCGAAACCACAACGGTGGGCATCCTCAACAATCGCACCGACCGCGAGCGGCGTGCCATCCAGTTTGCGGACGTCGCAGTACAAGACCTCAGCTTCGACCGTTTGGTCACCTTCGGCGCGTTCGAGGGCCTCGTCACCGATTTGCTCGTGGGTAACGGCTACCCACTGGACCACATCCTGAATCTGGGCGACACGCACAGTCCCCCGCTGGAACGGATCCTCGCCCGGATGGTCGGAGAGATGCCGACCGACCACGTGCTGATCGTCGGCTTCGTCAACATTCACACGCACCAGGCCGAAATGATGCTCGAGTACTTCGAACGCCACGCCGAGCTGTGGGTGGCAGCGGGGCGAGACTAAGTGCACGATTACCTCTTCTCGTCAGAGATCGTGCGCTTCGCCTTCGTGTTCGGCGTTGTCGTCTCGATGCTGATGTACGAACGGCTACATCTCACCACGGGCTCGATCGTCGTGCCCGGCTACATCGCAATCTTTCTTGTCTACCCGCTGGTGGTGGTCGCCACATTCGCCAATGCACTGTTCAGCTTCTGGCTGGTCAACAGTGTGATCCGACGCCGGTTCATGCTCTACGGGCGCACCAAGTTCACCGTCATGGCCATCATCTCGATCTCTGTGCAGGCGCTGATGCTGAAGCTGACGCCGCACGGTAGGTGGCTCTGGGAGGACGAGATTCCGCTCTTCGTTGGCGCGGGCTACGTCGTGCCGGCGCTGATCGCTCACGACATGGGACGTCAGGGAGTGAAGCGGACGTGCAAGGCGGTGATGCTGGCCGGCGTCATCGTGGCCACTCCCATCGCAGTCGCGCTGCTGGTCGATCTGCCCGGCGTGAACGACCTTGCTCCCCTGGAAGGATTCGGCTCGATGAGCATCGCCAGTCGGTGGGTACCACTCGCGGTGCTGCTCTCGGCGGCGGCCTCCTGGGCCGTCACCACCAACTACGACCTGAAGTCCGGCGGCTTCGTGGGTGCCGCCTACATCGGAATGTTCATGGGTGATCCGTATCAGGTTGCTGCAGCGTTCGCTGTTGCGCTCGCATCGTTCCTGTTCGTGCGCCTGGTCTTGAGACGTTGGCTGATTCTGTTCGGTCGCCGAAAGTTTTCCGCGATGCTCCTCACGTCGTCATTGATCTCGTGGACCCTGCTGTGGACTGGCACCCGACTGTTCAGCGCCACCGTGACCGACCATCTGGATCTCGCCTCGCTGGCCCTCACACCGCTCTTCGTTCCAGGGCTCTTGGCCAATGACATGGATCGAACAAGCCCGTCGAAACTGATGCTCGGCGTGGCGATGGCTGCTGGCTTCGTGGTGCCAACGACATGGTGGGTGCAATCCTTGGTGGAGAATCGGCCGCTCGCACCGGCCTGGCAACTCGCTGCCCTCGCCATGACTGCGATCGTCTTTCGCTGCCAACTCGCATCGGCGGCTCTCTGGGCACCGCGCAAGATCAACTACCGCTGGCAGCAACGCCCTGTCGCAATCGCGCTCGCTGCTCCGTCGCCGTTCGTGCACCTCGTACCGCAGTCACGGCTGGACCTCGCCGTCTTAGAGGCCCGCCGCGATGCCCATGAGATGCTGCCCTGGAGCCTCGCTCGGCTGGAACAGTGGATGCACGAGAACGCGGAGTCCGCGGCGGAAGCCCTCGCGTGGCTTCGCGCCGAATTGTTCCACGCCGAGCTGTTCCACGACGAGCTGTTCCACGACGAACGGTTCCACGACGAACGGTTCCACGCCGAACTCTTCGCATAGCGCGGTACGCACCGGCCGGGTCAATCAGCGAGCCGACGGACGAGCGCGAGAAGGTCGTTGACGTCCAACACTGCCACCACTTCTCCCGTGTCGACAATCTCAGCGTGCCCGACGATGTCACCATCCTCGGCCGAGCGCGTCACAAGCCGCAACATCAGCGTGACCGTGGAACGGCCGGAGCGTTGGACGAAGTCGGCCACGACCTCACTGTCCTCCGTGGACGTCCAACGACCGTCCGATCTCCTCGAGTTCGTCACACAACGGCAAGCCCAACTCGTTCAGCGCACCTTGCGCTCGCTGCACCATCTCTCGCGCAGCCATCCGCCGTCCTTGTGCCAGCAGCGCCCTGGTGCCCACCAGGTAGCGGCGTTCCTCCAGGGGCTCACGCTCGATTCCGAGATCGAGCAGACGAATACCCTCATCGAGGTCACCGCGGCCGAACGATTCCTCAGCGATGACATCGACCAGCGACAGGTAGCGACGCCGCAGACGCTCTCGCGGACCCGCGGCCCAATCCTCGTACGCGTCCCCAGGGAGTAGGTCACCTGCGTAGGCGCCCATTGCCAGCCGTGCCAAACCTGCGCGCTCGGCCGCGTGAGCGTCGAAGGCGGCGACGACACCGGCCTCGAACTGCGCTACGTCGGTCATCACCCCGTGCGCGAGTTCCAGTGCTTCCCCGTGGCGGACGACCAACTCGCCCGACTGATTGCGCAGCCGGTTGAGAAGATTGCGCAGCCGGCTGCGCCCGGTGGCAAGGTCCGAGTCCGGCCAGAGCGCATCGATGACCTGCTCGCTGGTCTGGGTGCCCCGCAGTGCCAGCAACTTGACCAGGGTTGCCGGGTTGCCCGGTGACGGGGTTGCCAGCTCGACACCGTTGAGTACCGCGAACGAACCAAGTAACACGACTCGCCGCTGTGAGCCCGACGACTCCTCGGGACCTCCAGGCCACACGTCCGCCAGCATCGCGACCACGACAGGTTCGTGGCGTTGCGGGATGTCCGGCACCCCAAGGTCCTCGACCAGTTCCAGCGCCCGCTCGATGAAGTTCGTGGCTGCGTGAGGGTCTCCCAGTCGCTTCGCCGAGAGCGCACGGAATAGCACTCGAATCCACTTCGTTCGAATGGTTGCATACGGCTCGCCGTCCAGCCGATCGAAGATTTCGATCGCGCGGACGGGGTCGCCGTACATCGCCTCCAGCCGGCCGTCCACCACATCGAGCAAGTACTGCGTACCGCCGTCGCCCACCCGGGCAGCGACGCGCGTGCGATACGCGTACGCTCCGTCCTGGTCGCCGAGTCCGGCCAGCAGATCGGCGCCGAACGCGAGGAACTCCTGGCCGGCGACCTCGGTGAGCCAGTTGCCCGGGTTGCGTTCGACTTCGTCCAGCCAACGGCGCGTGCCGTTCAAGTCGCCCACGTGAGCCCGCACTATTGCCATTGCCCATGCGCCGTACGCGACGGTGAGCGCGTCACCCAATCGCTGTCCGAGCTCCCACGCATCACGGGCCGCGGCCTCTGCCTCCACCGAACGCCCAAGGTGATCGAGAATGTCGCTGTAGTACGTCAACGCCACCGCCCACTCGCGCGACCCTGACGGCAGCAGCGCAATCGACTGCGCCTGCTGCTCGGCGGCCACCTGCGGGCGGCCGCCGTGATAGTTGACCATGCACGCCACGCGACTCAGCGCCTCCGACTCCCACCGTGCCTCACCCAGTAGCCGAAAGAGACCGCTGGCTTCCGTGAAGCACCGGTCAGCGGCCGCCAGGCTTTCCGGAGTGGAGCGTGTGCCGTGGGCAACTCCTATTGCCAGCAAGGCCCGCGCTCGGGCTTCAGTTTCATTCGGGCCAAGTTCAGCCAGCAGCTCGATGCCTGCGACCGCCGCCTCGGGGTTCGCCTGCCGCGCACGGTCGCGCACCGCCTCCGCCTGAAACGCACGATGCAGTTCGCCGGCGGCAGACACAGTCAGGCCCTGCGCAATCCACTCCGCACGCTGCGTCGGGCTGCGCAACTCGGCAGCACGCGCGGCCTGAAGAAGCAGCTGAGGATGGCGGGTTAACCGTTCGATCCCCAACACCGTCAGCAACGCGCTGGCCTCTCCGGTGGACAAGTCGAGCAACTCGGTCCATCGACGACTGGCGACCTCGGCGGCCAGCACGTCCAACTCACCGACCCCGGTCAGGAACGCGAGTGCGTTCGACAGGTCGTAGAGCGCGGCAATGTCAGCCACCTGCTGACTCGACAGGCGAGCGTCACTGCCGAGGGCGTCTCGCACCGCGTCGGCAAGCACGCGCCAGTCACCGACTGTAGTTGTCGGCAACCCGCTCTGCATCAGCACCGAGAACGCTCTCGGCCCAGCCGTTATCTCACATACCTCACGGGACAGCAACGGCGGAACCGCCAGCGCCGCCATCCGTTCACGGTCCTCCCCGAACAGGTTGTCCAGCAGTGGAGCGAGCGACACGGCATTCTCGGTCCCGTTCGCGCCCGCGACAGCACCGGTGACCGCAACGAGTCCAACTGCCGCTGGCCAACCGTCGGTCCTGGCGAGGAGTGCCTGCGCATCGTCCAGCGCGAGCCCGGTGACCTGGCGCACTTCGGTCACAGAAAATCGAAGGTCCACCTGCGTCGTCCACACCACATCGGCGCGCAGCCGACGAGTGAGCGACCGATCGATCGATCGTCCGGCGATGATCAACCTGTGCTGTGTGGCAACATCGTCCGAGAGCCCCCGCATCCAGACCGCTGCCTCAGAGTCGGCGAACTGCACCTCGTCGACGAAAAGATGCAGTCCATCGGGTCGAGCGTTCAGGCCAGCGAGCAGTGCGTCCAATTGCACCTCACGGTCGGTACCGACCAAAGTCTCTGCCAACTCCGGCACGCCCGAACGGCGAAGCGCGCGGGCCAACGCGGCGACCAGTCCGTCGACCCCACAGGCGTCGGTCAGGCGCACGCGAACTGCTCCGAGGCCGCCCGCCTCGATGACCTGCTCGGCAAACGTCGTCTTGCCCCATCCGCCGGGTGCGTCGAGCAGCACGACCCGCGCGCCTGCCGAGCGCGCCAGTAAAGCATCGCGCGCAACCCAAAGGGTGTCTCCCGCACGTCCCGTCACGATTCAGAATCTAGGCGCTGCAGGAACGGCGTCGCACCTCAGTCGGCTGTGAGAGTGCTCATACGGACGGGACGGATGCGTTGGGCGAGGGCGCTGCACGCCAGAGCCCCCACACCGATGACGGCCGGAACTGCGAACAGCAACAGCCCGCCGAGCAACCACGGAATCGCGATGAAACCGTGAGCGGCTCGAGCGACTGCCCAGGCCACACACAACCCCATCGGGACCGCAATCAGCATCGCGCCGAACGTGAGACCACCGGCGCGCCACCCCGCGAACCGAGCCAACGTCGCGGGCGACGCACCAACAGCCACGAGCACGTCACGCTCGTCGCGGCTCTCCACCGCCCACAGTGCCATCCCGATCGAGACCAACAGCATCACCAGCAACAGGGGAACAACTACCAGGGCAATACGAACTTGCGCAGCTGTCAGACGGAAGCCCTGATGGCTACTCGCGTAGTAGGACAGCGACCAGGTCGTCGACTGCCCGGACTCGTCGACCCCCACGTACGCCAAGCCCTCGCTGCTGTCCTGCGAAAGCAACCAGAGTGCATCCCAATCCTTCTGGGTGAGGTCATGACCGGCCACACCGAACGTGACTGCCTGGGGCACCACCGCCCAGCCCTCGTTCTGAGTAGCCAACGGGCTGATGAGCGGCCACGGCAGCTCCACCTCTAGCTCGGGTGCGACGATCCCGGGAAGTACTAGGTCGGTGTAAGTGCGGCGGATGAGCAGCACCGGGCCGTCCTCACCCGCAATGGCCTGGCGGCTCGCAGCGGAAAGCCCGAACAGATCGAGGATCTCGTCAGTGGCAACCAGTGCAAACGGAAACGCCTCCGTGGTGTCAGCCTGCAGTGGCTGATACGCGAGGGGCGCCGACGTCCAAGTGCTGGGGCCGATCGCTGACTCCGCGTCTGCCTGCAGAGCTCCCACGTTCTCCAGGGCGAGCGGCGTCGTCGACAACGATCCGTCCTGTTCCTGCGCCAGACCGCTGCTCTGCGCCCACACCAGGTCGCTGCGAGTGAATAGGTCCGCGGCAGCCTCTGCTTCATTTTCCTGCATGCGATACTCGGCCGCCGCTGCAACGCCCGCGGCCACCATGCCGACGACGAGCAGCGAGGCCAGCACTGCCGCTGCCCGCGGCCGATGGCGCGTGATGCTGCGCGCCGCCAGCCGGATGGAACCACCACGACGCGATGCCAGCGAACCGAAACGATCAACGATGCGCGGTGCCAGCGCACAGACGCCCAGTACCGCGGCGATCATTCCCAGCGCCACCAACATGCCGGCCTCTTCGCCACCGCCGTCAGCGCCGGAGCGGGTGGCGACAAACGTCACCAGCAGCCCGCCGGCAAAGAGTGCGACGCCAGCTCGGGTGAGCCAGCCGGGAACGGCTCCGACCGGGCGACGACCGGCCAACGCGCTCAGCACCGACACCCGCGTCAAGCTGCGTGTCGGCGCAAGTGCCGCGAACGTTGCGACCGCTATTGCTGTAACGGCGATGACCGCGATGTCCAGCCAATTGACGACAGCATGCCCCTGCGAGTTGATCGGCCAACGGAGGTAGATGACCAGAGCAGCGAGCAAGCCCACCGCCACACCCACGGCTGCGGTGAACGCGCCGTACAAGCCGAACGTGCGGGCCAGTGTTTGCCGGCTGGCACCACTGGCGCTGAGCTGACCGATCGCCACCAGTTGTCGACGGCCCGAGATCGCGAACGCAGCTGCGATCACAACACCCAGCACGCTCATCGCCAACACGCCGCCCAGCCAACCCAGGATCAACGACTGATCGACCGCGGCCTGTTCGGAGTCGGTGTAGGTAGCAGCGCCATTGCTCCCAGGGCGAATCTGCACCTCACCATTGAGTCCAAGGTTCATGTCGGTGGTATGCACATCGAACGACGACGGTAGGTCGAACGCTCCCACGTCGGAGAGGTTCCTGGGTCGCACCACCGAGAAGTCGAAGCCAGGTGCGATCATCTGTGCCGACTGCCATCCACCCCTGTCGATCAGCCCCACAACCTCGAATCGGCGCGACTGGTGGACGAGTGAGAACTCGTCGCCGACCGTCACACCCAGGAACTTCGCCAGATCGGGCTGCAGCGCAACCTGATTGTCCGCTGTCGGCCACCGCCCGCTGACCAGCGAGTACGACCCTGTGTACAGCGGATCGGCCACGTCGGTGTTGGCCACTCTCACGCCCAACCCTTTCCGTTGCTCGGGCGTGCGCAACGGAATGCCCGCCTGAGTCGACCACAGCTGACGCGTGCCGTCGGGCAGTGCGGTCTCGACGTCGGCGCGGGCAAGGCAGTCCGGACAGTGCGCGGCATCGGGCTCGACGGGGAGCGTCGCGATCGCGTCGGCTGTTCCGAAGACCTCTGGTATCCACGCGCCTTGCGCAGCCTGCGTCGTGCGATAGCTGACGTCCAACAGCGCCAGCGCAGTGACCGGGACTGCGACCAACAGCGCCACCAACACCGTGCGGCCAGGCCGGCGGCGCAGGTCGCGCTGCGCCAGGCGAACCGGCACTCGCCAGCTGCGCATCCACGACATTGCCTGCCGTGGCCCCCGAGTGGGCGGAGCGGGCGCTTCCGGCTCGGGGGCCACGACCGGGGGGTCTGAGACCAGCGTCATTGCATCACCGTCGACGCGACACCGGCCAACGAGACTGTCTGGTCGACGACGACGCCGTCGCGCATGAACACCACACGGTCGGCCCAGCTGGAGAAGCGGGGCTCGTGCGTCACGAGCACCACCGCGGCACCGGTCCTGCTCGGAAGCCCCGCCAGCAACTCGATCACCGCATCACTGGTGAT
>JBBQMG010000133.1:0-11059 GCA_038328705.1 Acidimicrobiales bacterium
TCCAGCAGCATCAGCACCTTCACGGGCGGGGCCATGCCCGCGCTGGCATCCAGCCGCAGGTCCATGGTGACGGCCATGCCGCCCTTCGAGCCGATCTGCAGGTCGAGAATCACCAGGTCGGGCGTGCGTTCGGCGACGACGACAGCGACTGCGCGACCCTCACGAACGATGGTGAACGACACGTCGGGGCCACCCAGGGCGGCAGTGACGTCGTTGACGACGTAGTCGGCATCAGTGGCGACGAGATAGTGCACGGACCGACGTTACCGGCTGCGCCCCGTCGGCACGAAGCTCGCCTAATCAAACAGGATGCTGCGAATGGTGGAGAGTGCTTCGAGCGTGTGGACGTCGCCGGGCAACGTCTGTACCCAGGTGGTGTGCGTGCCGATAGGAACGCCGGTGGCGACAAGAAGATCGGCAGCCTGTGAGCGCTCGGTGGCGGCATTCGTGCGCAACTCGACCAGGTTGTCGTAGAGCGCGGCGATGGCTACCGAACGGGGGCGTCGCGCCGGTGGCTCGCCGAAGGTCGGCGTGCAGCGGTTGACGATGACGGCCGCCACTTCCAGATCGCTGGCCGCGAGACGGTTGGCGAAGTAGCACGCTTCCTCGATGGTGTCGGCCCGTGGCGAGGCGACCAGTACGAAACGCGTGACGTCGCTGTGCAGCAGCGCCATCACTTCGTCGGCTCGTTGACGAAAGCCGGTCTCCATCCCGCCAAAGGCTTGGAAGAAGGCCACCGCGTCGGCCAACACGTCGCCGCCGACGACCTTGCCGATCGTGCGCAGGATGGGCTGGGCGGCGATGTTGAGCACCTTCATCCCACGTCGGGTTGGCATCATCAGCAGCTTGAACAGCGGGTGATCGATGAACTTGGTGATCGTTCCGGGAGCGTCCAGAAAGTCGAGAGCGTTGCGGGTGGGGGGAGTGTCGACGATGACCAGGTCGAAGCGCTCGTCGTTGTGGAGCGCGTGCAGTCGCTCGGCCGCCATGTACTCCTGTGTGCCACTCAGCGAGCCGGCGACATTGCGGTAGAAGCCGTTGGCAAGAATTCGCTCGGCCTGCTCCGGGTCGGCTGCGTTCGCTCGCACCAGCCCGTCGAAGGTGGTCGCCGTATCCAGCATCAGCGCCCAAAGTTCGCCATCGCCTGGCACGTCCAGCTTGTTCGGCTCGTTGCTCAAACCGCCGGGAACGCCGAGGGCGTCCGCGAGCCGTTTGGCCGGGTCGATGGTGACCACTACGGCCCGCCGGCCCAGCAGCGCGGCCTGCAGGCCGAGCGCCGCTGCAGAGGTGGTCTTGCCGACGCCACCGGATCCGCAGCAGACCAACACGTCGGCACTGGCAATGTGCTCGGCCAGCGTCGTTCGCAGGTGGTTGGGCGTCACAGCGAGCCCCATTCGTCGGCGAGCGTGTCGATGGCGGCAGCGGTGAGGCCGGAGCCGGGCACGGTGGGCAGGTGCAGTTGCGGTAGGGCCAATTCGTCGGCCAGGCGGTCACATTCGGCGGTGTGTAGTGCCCGGCGAGCGTTGCGAAACTCGGCCGCCAACCGCATCGGGCTGTCCGCCGGTGCGGCGTCCACGTCCAGCGTGGCTCCACTGTCGACGCTGTTGACCAGCACCGGGCCCAGGTGTACGCCGACGCGTTCCTCCAGTGCGTAGGCCGTCTCCACCGCCTCGTTGACCGGCGTGGTCTCGGGCAGCGTCACCAACACCACCTGGCAGCGGGTCGGGTCGGAGAGCATGTCCAGCACCTCGGTGGCCTGGCTGTGGATGGGGCCGCTGCGCACACTGGCCAGCAGGCTCTTGGCGGCCAGCAGGAAGGTGATGGCGTGTCCGGCGGCCGGGCCGTCGACGATCACCAGGTCATAGTGGCCGCTGCGTTCCAGCTGCTTGATCTTGCCGAGCACAACGATGTCGTCGATTCCCGGAGACGCTGTGGCAATCACGTCGATGATGCCCCGCGAGGCAAGCCGTTTCGTCACCCGCGACAGGCCGTGCGTATCGAGATACTCGGCCAACGCTGCGGTGGCGGAGAGCTGCTGTACCTCCACATCGGGCAGCAAATTGCCCAAGGTGGGTTTTCCGTCCAGTTCCACCACCAGCACACGAAGTCCGCGACGGAGTGCGGCTCGCGCAAGAACAGCGGTTACCGTGGTCTTCCCAACGCCACCCTTGCCGGCCACTATGGCCACCCTGGCGGTGGTGAGGAACTGCAGCGGATCCACGCTCTTCGGAGGCACTTGTGCGCAGACTAGCGATCACCCTTCTCCTTGCCCCGTTCGTGGGCCTAGTCGGGCTATCTCTTCTTGGGGGCGCAGCGTCGGCTGGCGGTCCGGTTGGCGCCACGGTACCGCCAGATTCAACGGTCGCGAGCGACTCCAGCACTACTGGAACGACAGGGTCAGCAGCTGCCGATCTGGCCCCGGTCGATGTGCTCCAGGTCTCCGGTCTGTTCGACGCTGTGACGGTGCAGTCCATCGAGGACGCCATCACGCGCAGCGAAGACAACGGCTCGCAGGCCCTGATCCTGCAGCTCAACACCGGTGGTTCGGTGGTCAGCACTGCCGACATGCGGCACCTCCTGCAGCGTGTGGCCGACGCCAAGATCGCCATCGGCGTCTGGGTCGGCCAGTCGCGCGACGCCCGTGCCTACGGTCAGCCGGCACAGTTGTTCGGCGTTGCTGACGTCACCGCGATGGTCGCCGGCAGTCGTGTTGGGTACACGGGAGCCCCGCTGGTGCTGGACGGCACCAGCGTCGATTTCGGTGCTGGGGGCGATCGTTTGCGGAACGGCTCGATGTCGTTCTCCGAGGCGCGCAAGCTGAACGTGCTGCGGCTGGAGACTTCGGATGAGGGCGTACCGACCGTGAAGAGCATGGTGCTGGCGATGGATGGCGCGATCGTGTCGGTTGGTGGTGTCGACGGTGTCGAGCTGAACACGGTGACCGAGGAGCTCAACGATCAGGGCAAGACCGAGAATGTCGCCACGCTCGTGCGCTTCTCGGGCCTCGGTCTGATCGAAGAGATGTTCCACACCGTGGCCAGCCCGCCCATCGCCTACCTGTTCTTCGTCATCGGTGTCTGCCTGCTGATCTTCGAGTTCTTCACTGCCGGTGTCGGTGTGGCTGGGTTTGTCGGCGCGGTGCTCACCATCTTCGGCTCCTACGGCTTCTCGGCGCTGCCCGTGCGTCCGTTCGCTGTCGCGCTGATCGTGCTGGCCATGCTTGCGTTCGCCATCGATGTGCAGGTGGGTATCCCACGACTCTGGACTGGTGTCGGCACAGCGCTGTTCGTGCTCGGGTCGTGGTTCCTCTACGAACCCTTGCCGGGCAACGATCTGCGGTTGGGTCTGTTCACGCTGTTCGTGGTGATCTCCGGTGTACTGCTCACCTTCGTGGTCGGTATGCCGTCGATGGTGCGCACACGGTTCTCCACACCGACCATCGGTCGCGAATGGATCATCGGGTCCATCGGGGTTGCGCTTGGTGCCATCA
Source organism: Acidimicrobiales bacterium (assembly GCA_038328705.1). Taxonomy (GTDB): domain Bacteria; phylum Actinomycetota; class Acidimicrobiia; order Acidimicrobiales; family Ilumatobacteraceae; genus UBA668. The sequence goes on from JBBQMG010000133.1 coordinate 3,491, forward strand.
ATCCTGAAGGCGTCGTGCAGGTCGGGGAGAGCAAGTGGCGAGCGCGCACCAACCGGGCCACTCCGCTGGCTGCCGGCGATGAACTGCGCGTCGTTGCGATCGACGGCGTGACCCTGGAGGTCGAACCGCTGGAAGGCGCGGCACGCGACTATCGCGAGCGCCGCGTGAAGGGCGAGGTTGTCGAGGTGTCTGCCGTTGACAGTGCCGCTCAGATCGAGGAACAACAGGGCTGATGTCGCCAGTTGCAGTGGTCGACCGCCGGACATTCGTGCAGGGTCGTTCTGCCTCCTACAGCGTCGCAGGTGAGGGTTTGCCAGTGGTGTTGCTGCACGGCTGGGCGTTGGCGCACCACACGTATCGGGGCGTGATCGAGACCATCGCCGCACAGGGTTGCCAGGTGATTGCGCCAGCCCTGCCCGGCTTCGGCGGCACGTCGGATCTGCCCGGCGACGCGTTCTCGTTGCGCGGCTATGCGCAGTGGGTTGCCGACCTGCTGGACGCCCTCGACATCGAGGAGCCGGCCGTCGTCGTCGGCCACTCGTTCGGTGGTGGCGTGGCGGTTCGGCTGGCGCATGACTTCCAGCCGCGAGTACGCAGCCTGGTGTTGGTGAACTCGATCGGTGGTTCCTCGTGGCGCAGCGGGCGCGGTCTGCGCAGCATCGCCGAGCGGCCGCTGTGGGACTGGGGCCTGCACTTCCCCGGCGATGTGTGGCCCATCCGTCAGGCCACACGCGTGCTGCCGGTGGTGGCGGAAGACCTCCTTCCCAACCTGCTCCGCAACCCGCGGGCGATCGTGCGGGTCGCCAACCTTGCCCGTCGGGCCGATGTGCGCACCGAGCTGGAGTCGCTGCGCGACAGCGGTATGTCGATCAGCATCATCTGGGGCACCCGCGACGGGATCATCCCGCGTGAATCCTTCGAGGCGCTGTGCATCGCCTCCGGTGTCGAGGGCACCGTGGTGGAGGGCTCGCACAGCTGGCTGCTCGCCGACCCTCAGCAGTTCGGCGAAGTGATCACCAACGACGTAAGAGTGGCCCAAGCTGCGCGCGATCTGGAGAAGGCGGCGCCAGAAGGCAAGCGCAAGGGCCTGCGACGAGTCCAGAGTCTGACCGCCCGCCGCCGCCGTGAGGCCGCCGGCGAATAGTGGCCCCTGACTCAGACCTGGGGGAGTTTGGGGCCGGCGATTCTGAGGTCGCCCCTTCGTCTGGTGACGCCTCTGGAGTCCAGCTCGGTGGCCAAGGGGACGGCGTGCTTTCTGGTGTTGCCCATCGCCTCTCGAAGTTGCGACATGGTGAAGCCCTCTGGGCTGGTGCGGAGCAACTCGGCTGCGGCGTGGGCGGCAGTATCGATGGCCGATGGGTGGAAGTAGAGGCCGTCGCGCTCCACGATCAGCGTGCGGCGCACCAACTCGCGCAGTTGGGTCTTGTCGATGCCGACCGGGTCGGGTGGCGACAGGCGGCCCGCCAACAACACGGCGAGAAACGGATGGTCGGCCAGTGGATCCTTCGCCGTCACTGGACGCGCTCGTCCAGCGTCGATCGCGACGCCCTCCAACGTGGCAACTACAGCTCGCTCGCGCTCGTTGAGGGTGGCGAGGTCGAGGCCCAACTCGCCGGCCGTTGCGATGTGTTCGCGCACCGAGGCTTGGGTCGCGGCGAGGGACGATGGCGACACCACCCACGTACCAACCGTGGGTGCGCGGCGCTCGCCGGTAACTGCCTCGAGATCATGGACGGTCACCCAACCGCGTTCATCGATCACGCGATCCACGCTTCGGTCTGGTCTGGCCTTGGAGGCCGGTCGAATCGGAGAAACGTCGAGCACCTCACCCCCGCCGACCGTTTCGTCGCGGCCGGATTCGCGCAGTACGAACCGGTCCCCAGGCATCAACGGCAGTGCGGTACCGAGGTGCAAACGCACCAACCCTGAGCTGCCGGGCGCCAGTGACTGACTGCCCAGTACCCGTAACTTCACGGGGAACTCGCCCGACCCGATGTATGCGGCATACGCACCGCGACGCGACACGACGTGATCGAGCGATGAGAGCACAGTGAGGCTGGCATCGAAGCGAGTCGCTGGCCGCCACTGCGTGAGCACCACGACGGCGTCTCCTCGGCGAATCTCCGTGTGGTCGACGCCGACCAGATTGAGTGCTACTCGATTGCCTGGGCCGATCGACTCGTGACGTTCGCCGTGCGATTGCACCGACCGAATGCGTACTGCGTGGTCTCCGGCGTGGAGCAGGTCGTCGGCAGCAACGGCGCCGCCGGTGAGCGTGCCGGTGACGACGGTGCCACTGCCCTTGGCCGCGAACACTCGATCAATCCAGAGCCGCGGCCGCCCGCGATCAAGTGCCGCCGGTGTTGTCGAGACAAGCATTGCGAGCGCGTCTCGAAGGTCGTCCATCCCGGCGCCAGTGGTTGCACTGACGGCAACGATCGGCGCATCCGCGAGAAACGTGCCAGCAAGGTGATCGCGTACGTCCATCTCCTGCAGCTCGCGCCATTCGTCGTCCACAAGGTCTGACTTCGTCAGCGCCACCACGCCGTGTCGCAAACCGACAAGTTCGAGGATTCGGAGGTGCTCTTCGCTCTGCGGCTTCCACCCTTCCGTCGCCGCGACCACGAACACGCACGCGTCCACACCACCGACTCCGGCGAGCATGTTGCGCAGGAATCGAACGTGGCCGGGGACGTCGATGAAGCTGACCCCTTCGCCATTGGCAAGCGCGGTGTGCGCGAAGCCGAGGTCGATGGTGAGGCCGCGTCGCCGTTCCTCTTCGAATCGGTCAGGGTTGGTGCCGGTGAGTGCCTGCACCAACGACGACTTGCCATGGTCGACGTGGCCCGCGGTAGCTACGACTCGCATCGCTCAGAGGCCGCTGAGTGCGGCGGCCAGCACGCCGTCGTCGGACGGATTGACGGTGCGCAGGTCGAGAAGAGTGGCACCGTCACGAGTGCGAGCGATGATCGGCATTGCGCCATTGCGGAGCGCAACGAGGTGATCACCGGCCACTCTGATCGCGACCGACGGAATGATGGTGCCGGGTGCAGAGCCGGCGCCGGGTACCGCTTCGCTGGGCACCGCTTCGCCAACACCAGTGGCCGCCACCAGCTCGTGTGCCCGGATCGAGAGATCGTTGATGGTGGTGCTGGCCATCTGCCAGAACGGCACGTCGGTCGCAGCTGTCTTGGCGAGGTACGACAGTGCAAGTTGTTGCATGGCGAACAACACGTGCCCTCCGGGTCGCAGCGCGCGAGCCAGCGGGTACCTCATGCACGCGGTCACAAGATCAGCGCGACCTGCAATCACCCCAGCCTGCGGGCCACCCATCAACTTGTCACCACTGAACGTCACCAACGCTGCACCTGCAGCCAGTGATTGACGTGCCGACGGTTCGCCGGCCAACCAAGCGGGCGGCGGACCACTCAACCACGGACAATTGGAATCGATCAGCCCGCTGCCGATGTCGGCGACGACAGGTACGCCCAGGGTCGCCAGCTGCGCCACTGGCGTGTCCTCGACGAAGCCTTCGATGCGATAGTTGGACGGGTGCACCTTCAAGATCAACGCCACGTCGGCGTTCTTGCGGCCGAGTGCCTTCGAGTAGTCGCTCAGCCGAGTGCGGTTGGTGGTGCCGACGTCGACGAGGTGGGCGCCGCTCTGCTCCATCACCTCCGGCACTCGGAACCCGCCGCCGATCTCGACACTCTCGCCGCGACTGACGAGCACCTGCCGATCGTGGGCAAGGGCGGCGAGCACCAGGAGCACTGCGGCAGCGTTGTTGTTCACGACCATCGCCGCCTCCGTGCCGCACAGCGTTGCCAGCAGGCCGCCGACCGCTTGCTGGCGTGACCCACGTTCGCCGGTGCCAAGATCGAATTCGACGTTGAGTGCCTGTGGCGGGTGCGTGAACGCAACCGGAGCGCGCCCAAGGTTGGTGTGCAGCAGGACGCCGGTGGCGTTGACGACCGGCGAGAGCAGGGTGCGGTGGAAGGCCACGGCCCGCTCGCAGGCTGCGGGTTCTGCGTAGGTCTCCGGCCCGGCGGCGATCGCCTCGCGAGCCAGTTCGACGCACACCGCGTGCGGCAGCCCGCTGGCCGCAGCCATTGCCCGCGCCAGGCGGTCGACAGAGGGAGGACGGTCGGCGCTCACCCGCCCGATCGTACCCTGGACCGCCGACCTGGCACCCGACGAGTACGTACAACCGGGGGCAGGGTGGAGCGCTCGTAAGCTGGCGAGATGTTGGTTGTGGCGATCGTGCAACTTGACCCGGACCTGGCGCTGCCCAGCTATGCACACCCGGGTGATGCCGGGCTCGATCTGCGAGCACGTGAGGACGGGGTGGTCGCACCCGCCGGCGGACGGTTGCTGATGCCGACGGGTATCAGTATCGCCATCCCCATCGGGTTCGCCGGGTTGGTTCTCCCGCGCAGCGGCAACGCGCTCAAGCACGGCCTCACCGTCGCCAACGCACCAGGTCTTATCGACTCGGCCTACCGCGGTGAGATCAAAGTCATCCTGCTCAACACTGACCCGCGCTCACCGTTCCACATCCAGCGCGGCGACCGCATCGCGCAGCTCGTGCTGCAGCGCGTCGAGGAAGTGCGGTGGACCATCGTCGACTCACTGGACGGCGACGATCGCGGCGGCGGGTTCGGCCACAGCGGCAGCGCCTGACCTGCGTGGCGCGGTCAGCGCCAGGCGAAGACTGGTTGTTCCAGCTCGTATACCCGCTCGTTGGCGTGGCCGTCGAGGGCGACCATGCGGAACTGCAGCAGCACGGCGCCGGTGGGCGCGTGGATCAGGTTGCGACCGATGGGTAGCTGCACCACCGGACGATCGCTCTCCGGAATGTTCACGAAGCGGGGTGAGTCGGCCCGCTGCAGCTCGGCCAATCCAATTCGATACGCGTGTGCCACCTCGCTGGGTTCGGGCCGCACCTCCACTTCGCCCGCGGCCCACAGCACTACGGGCGTGATCGTGTAGCCCGAACGTGTGATGTAGTCGTCGAGGCGACCCAACACAGCGTCGTGCCCCAGCGCCAGACCCAGCTCCTCGTCCAATTCGCGCAGGGCGGTTTCCTCCGCGGTCTCTCCCGGGTCCACTCGTCCGCCGGGCAGTGCCCACTGGCCACCGTGACTGGTCAACGTTGCCGCGCGCCGGCAGATCAGGAACGCGGCGTCGCCAGCAACATGGTTGACCGATCCATCGAAACCTGTCACGTCGCCGGGCACCGACGACATGTTGTCGGGCAGGTTCGCCGACCAATACGGATCCTCGGGGTCGCTGCCTGCGACGCTGTTGACCACCACAATGGCTACGGCGGCTCGCTTCTCTACGCCCTGTGGTAAGGGCAGCAGTTCGTGGGCCGCGAGGTTACGGGCGAGCCGGTCGCGCAGAGCATCGTCGTGTGGAATCACTTCGTGTGGGATCACGCAGCCACCATACGCATCGAGATGTACGCGGGCCGAGGTCGCGCGGCAGACTGTTCGCATGGATCTGACGGTGGCGGTCACACCCCTGTATTTCGGCTCGATGGCGTGGGAGCAGCGCGTCCTGAAGAAGCGCGCCGAGATCGAGGGCCCCAGCTCGGCGGACTACCTGCGCCCGGACACCATGACCAGCCTCGGCATGGGCGTGCTCAGCATCAGTACGCCGCTCACGGTTGCGCTTGCGGGCTACGCGGTCCCGTTCCGCACCGGCAAGGGTCGTGGGCGCAGTGGACGCATCGGCCAGGTCGTGATTGGAATCGCCGTCACCGCTGCGGCCGTCACCACCATCGCCGATGTTGTCGCGAACCGTGCGGACACTGCAACCGAAGCTGGCCGCCGGGCGAGGGCCCGTGCGCGAAAGGTCGCCGGGGTTGGTGGAGTGGCCGCGCTCGCTGCAGGCGGACTGGCCCTCACCGCGACGACGGCATCCCTCACCAGTATGAAGCGGATGTGGCGCAAGGGCAGCGCCCGCGACTTGGGCACCGGTGTGCTGCCGTGGACGATTGCGATGGTGTGGTGGGACCTTGCGTACTACTGGAACCATCGCGTCATGCACGAGGTGCGCGGCATGTGGGCCATTCACGTCCCGCACCACAGCAGCGAGCACTACAACCTGTCCACGGCACTGCGTCAGCCGGTCGCTGGTGCCTTCGGTGTCTGGGTTCCGTACGGTCTGGTCGCACGTGCGGGTGTGCGTCCGTCCATCATCGAGACCTCTCGGGCGCTGAACCTGATCTACCAATACTGGATTCACACCGACACCATTCGCTCACTTGGCCCGGCCGAAGCGGTGCTCAACACACCGTCGCACCATCGTGTGCATCACGGTCGCAACAAGCGCTACATCGATCGCAACCACGCCGGCATCCTGATGATCTGGGATCGCCTGTTCGGCACCTTTCAACGCGAGGAACCCGACGAACCGGTGGTCTACGGGCTTACCAAGAACGTCGAGTCGTACAACCTGTGGAAGGTCAGCACCCACGAGTACCGCGACATTTTCCACGACATCGCCCGCAGCACTGGCTGGCGCGATCGGTTGGGCTTCGTGCTGCGCACACCGGGCTGGGCGTACGCCCGCCGAACCGAGCTCGAAGCCGCTGCGAGTTAGCTGGCGGCGGCTTCGGTTGCGGTGACCACCGCGGCCGCGCGCTGTGCCCGAGTGACCCGACCGAGGAACTCGAGCAGCACCCGGTTGAACGTTGATGCGTGCTCGACCATGAACCCGTGCGCCGCCCCGGAGATGACCACCAGCTCCGAGTTCGGCATGCGCTCGGCGATCTCCTCGCTGTCGCCGCGAGGCGTCAGGATGTCTTGATTGCCCACGAGTACGAGTGTCGGCGCAGTGACCAGCGCGAGTTGATCGGAGATGGAATCGTCGACGTCGAGGATGGCTCTCACCTGTGCGACGAATGCGTGCGAGGTGCGGCCCATCGCGAGCGGCCCCAGCATCCCAAACGCAGGGAGTAGCCGGCGGAACGAACGCGGGCCGATCACCCAACGAGCGGCCTCGCGTGTCATTGCACCCACACCCCGTTCGGTGGCCGCCGTTGCCCAACCGGCGAGCAGCTCCTTTCGCCACGGATGGTTCCGGCACGCAGTGCACGCAAGTGTGAGCGACATCACGCGCTCGGGGTACTTGAGGCCGATGATCTGCGTGATCGCGCCGCCCATCGAGGCACCCACGATGTGCGCCTTCTGCACGCCAACCTGGTCGAGCACCGCGATCGCATCGTCGGCCATCTGCTCCAACGAATAGGTGCCGAACGGCTTGTCGCTGCGGCCAGCGCCTCGGTTGTCCAACGCGATCACTCGGTACTGCAACGCCATCGGAAAGCGCTGCATGTCCCAGCCGTGCTTGTCGGCGCCGAGTCCTTGGATCATCAGCACCGGCGTCGCGCCGGAGCGGCCAAGCACCTCGTAGTGCAGCCGGATGCCGTCAGTAGCGCGTGCGTAGGGCATGGGTCAGCCTTCCGCCAGCCAGTCGATGGGGGCGACGCCGGTTTGAACGCCGCCAAAGCCATCGAGCATCTGCTGCAGGTGGTGCTGCAGTTGATCGGCCAGCTCGACCTCG
>JBBQMG010000134.1:0-11043 GCA_038328705.1 Acidimicrobiales bacterium
GTCCGCCGGCTGGACCGTGGAAACCACCAAGTCCGGCACCAACCTCCGCCGCTAAGGCCTCCTTGCCGCAACGCTGGGCCGGAATGTTGCAGCCCGTGCGACATTCCGGCCCAGCGTTACCGCTAGGCAGCTATCCGCAGAGCTTCCGTGAGTCGAGCAACGACCCATTCGGGTCGGTCGCGCACGTCGGTGTAGGTGAACGTGATCCACCTCAGACCGCGCAGCGTCAGCTCCGTTTGCCGTTGTGCATCGCTCTGTCGGTGCCGTCGCGACGAGTGGGTGCCGTGTCCAGCCAGCTCCACCACCAGCCCGCCGGGGAAAAGCGCATCAACGCGAGCGATGGTGCGAGTGCCGTCCCGGTAGACCTTCTGCAGTATCGGTCGCGGTAGCCCGGCTTGACGGACGAGCCGGAGAAACCACCGCTCCAGTCTGCTCTCGCCACCGGTGTCGACCAAGGCGTCCAGCAGCTGCCGACCTCCGTTGAGGCTGCGGCTGTGTTGCGCGACGACTCTGGCTCTCAGCCGCTGCTCGCTGACCAGGCGAAGGCGGATTGCCGAGTCGATCGCGTTCTCGGTCTCGGCCTGGGTGAAGCAGAAACGAGGGGATTCGAGGATCAGTCGCTCGGCGCGCAGCACTCGCAGCCCATCGATGCGCACGACGTCCCCGCGGTTCAGGGGCAGCGACGTGGAGCGGACCACCCCGGACGATGCTCGCTTCCGAGCCGGGCGCTCTACGAGTAGCTCGACGTGGTCGCACAGAAAGCCGTCGAGCCCCAGGAGGCGCGCGCCGGATCTACCTGCAATCAGACCCATGCCGTCGAGATCGAACGAGGCAGCGGACAGCGCCCGGTTCCACGTGGCCGCGGAGCCGGCAATGACCAGGGAGCGCGGCCCCGCGCGCTCGAGCAGACCAGCCTTGACCCACTGGCTGCACAGCGACGAGGTGATTCCGAGGCGCTGTACCTGGGCGAGCGAGACGGCAGAGTGTTGATCGGCCGCGAGCGCGGCAAGGGCGGCGAATCGAGGGTTCATTCGCCGACTGTCGCAAAAGGGTGTGACAGACAACAGTTGCCGCAACGCTGGGCCGGAATGTCGCAGCCTGTGCGATATTCCGGCCCAGCGTTGGGTCAGTCGCGGTGGTCGGCTTGGCAGGCAGCCTTGTTGCAGACGTCGATGAGGGTGTCGTCGAAGAGGAAGCTGGCCTTTTGGGTGCGGACGTCCGGGTCGGCTCTTGGGTCTTCGTGCGGGTCGCCGCCGTCGCGAGGGGCGAGGTTCTCGAACGGGATCGGCTCCATGCCCGAGTCCCAGATGACGATCGCGGAACCCTTCGACGGGTAGACGGTGGCCTCCAGGCCCCACCCCGGCTCGACTTCCTGCCAACGACCAGCCGCGGCCACGGGCTGGTGGATGGTCGCCCCGATGGTGCGGGCCTCGACCAGCGCCGACAGTTCACTCACCTGGTGGTCGCCGAACGCAACGTGCAGCAGCACGGTCTTCGCCTTGGTGCCGGGGTACGGATTGGCGGTGAGGTGCTGCACGTAGCCGGCGCCCTCGCCGCGGTCCCACAACATCTGGGTGACACCGAGGATCAGGAGCCGCTCGAGGTCGTTGGGGTAGGCAGGTTCGAAGATGGCCTCGTAGGTGTCGAAGTCGACCGAGCGCGGCAGTAACAGGCTGTAGTTGATGCCCGTCACGCCCAGAACGGCGCGCTCGATGTCGGGTGAGACCGCCGCGAGCATGGCGCCCATGATGCCGCCCTGGCTGTTGCCGTCGTAGTCGAGGTGGATGGTGTCGATCAGCGGCGTGCCATCGGAGCGCTGGAAGTTCGGGTCGTCACCGAGCCCGCCGGCACGCGTCATCAGGCGACCAAGAAAGATCTGGTTGAGAACGCCCTGCTGCAGACGATCGGCCATCGAGTCGAAGTTGCCGAACTCGCCGAGGGTCGCTACCGCGTTGCCGATGTCGTCTTCGCTCATGCCGGCCCACTTGGTGGCGCAGTGGACGACGTTGTATTCGTTGCTCATCGAGCGCACGTTGCCGGCGTCAATTTCCTTCTCGTCACCCAACAAACCGTGGCCGTACTCGACGAGGTGGGCGGGCTCGGTGCCGTTCATGGTGGCGACGCTGATGTTGCAGACGAACGGCGACTGGAGGGTGCCGTTCTGCTCCGGAAGAGAATCGACCGCGTCGCTGGAGTAGTAGAAGCTGTTACCGGGCGAGCCGTCGAAGGTGAGGTAGTTGGGAACGGTGTACGTGCCCTCGATCTGCAGCGCGATGTTGTCGTCGCTGTTCGGGTTGACGGCGGTGATGGTGTACTTGGGCGCTGCATCGCCGAGTGCAGCGAGTGCGTCGTCGCGGATGTGCAGCATGCGCTCGCTGATGTTGCGAGTGCTGGCGACCGTGAACGTCCATGCCAGTTGCAGATCGCTACGGGCCACGCCGGCGTCGGTCAGTGCAGCGAAGCCGGTCTCCATCTGGGGTCGCCGGGATTCGATCGCATCGATGCCGGTGGTCTGGTTGTCGCGGTAGACGACGAAGCTGGTGGACGGCTCGATTGGTCGGCCCGCGGCGGTTTGCATGTTGCGCAGACCGACGGTGAATGTGTGACCTTCGGGAAGGCTGATCGCAGGGCGGATCGTGAGCAGGCGGTCGGCCTCGTCTTTGGCATGGGCGTCGAGTTCGGCCCACAGCGGTACTCGTTCGCCGGTGTCGGTATCGATGAGTACCACCGTCGCATCGTCGGCGAGCGATGCGCCGATGTCGGTCCATGTGGGCAGCTTCGAGGCGGTGGCATCGATGCCGGGCAGGAAGGCAAGCAGGGGAGTGTTGGGGCTGAACCCGTCGTTGCGGTTCCACTCGGAAAGGTCGATGGCCACGCCGGACGCGTTCGTTGCGAGGGCACCGGCGGGCATGGCGACGCGCAACCCGGTGTCGGTGGCGGTGTCGGACTGCGTGTAGGCGTTGCTGGGGAACGGCAGCAGGCACCGCTTGGTGTCGAGCGGGTCGCAGCCCGCCGGCCCGGAGGCCAAAGCCTTTTGAACGATTGCGATGGTCGCGACGTCCGCCCGCGTGGGTGCTGGCGCGGCTTCGATGGTCGTGGTTGTCGGCTCGGTGTCGGGTGTGGTGACCATTGTGGCGGCCACGGTCGACTTGCTGACAGCGGTTGTCTCGGTGGCGGTGGTGCCACCGCCGCTGCAGGCAGCCAGTAGCAGTGCAACGCTCAGCGTTGCGAAAAGAGTGCGCTTCATCGTTCCCCCTCGGAAGATTCCCGGGTCACTCTGCCACATCGGCCGACGCTCAAAAGAGCCGAGAGAAAGGTAGACAAGTGGAGTTACCGATGGGTATAGTTACCCGTCAGTAACTTACCGTTCTCCCCCCATCGAGCAAGGTGATTCCCATGGCCGACTTCGCACTGAATGAAGACCAACTGCAACTCCAGAAGTGGGTGCACGACTTCGCGGAAGGCGTCATTCGCCCGGCCGCCCACGAGTGGGACGAGCGCGAAGAGTTCCCGTACCCGATCGTGCAGCAGGCTGCCGAGATCGGCCTGTACGGCTGGGAGTTCCTGATGAACTCCTTCGGCGATCCGACCGGCCTCACCCTGCCTGTCTGCATCGAGGAGCTGTTCTGGGGCGACGCCGGTATCGGCATGGCCATCATGGGTTCGGCCCTTGCCGCCGCCGGCATCAGTGGCAACGGAACGCCCGAGCAAGTTATTGAATGGGTGCCCCAGTGCTACGGCGATGCGAAGAAGATTCAGCTCGGCGCGTTCTGCGTCAGCGAGCCCGACGCCGGCTCTGACGTGTCGTCGCTGCGCACCCGCGCGGTCTATGACGAGGCCAACGACGAGTGGGTGCTGAACGGCACCAAGGCATGGATCACCAACGGTGGTATCGCCGATGTTCACGTCGTGGTTGCTGCTGTGGACCCCGAGTTGAAGGGTCGCGGTCAGGCGTCGTTCATCGTGCCGCCGAACACGAAGGGCCTGTCGCAGGGTCAGAAGTACCTGAAGCACGGCATCCGTGCCTCGCACACTGCCGAAGTGGTGCTCGATGATGTTCGCGTTCCCGGTAGCTGCCTGCTGGGTGGCAAGGAGAAGCTGGACGCCAAGCTGGCACGTGCCCGCGAGGGTGGCCACAGCGGTGGGAAGCAGCCGGCCATGGCAACGTTCGAGGCCACCCGCCCGTCGGTTGGCGCGCAGGCGCTGGGCATTGCCCGTGCGGCCTACGAGTACTCGCTGGAGTACGCCAAGGAGCGCCAGGCGTTCGGCAAGCCGATCATCATGCACCAGGCCATTGCTTTCAAGCTGGCCAACATGGCCACCGAGATCGATGCCGCCCGCCTGCTGATCTGGCGTGCCGCGTGGCTGGCCCGCAACGGCGGCTTCAAGAACGGCGAAGGCTCGATGAGCAAGTACAAGGCATCGGAAGTTGCCGTGCGAGTCACCGAAGACGCGATTCAGATCCTGGGCGGCTACGGCTATACCCGTGAGTACCCCGTCGAGCGCTGGCACCGCGACGCCAAGATCCACACGATCTTCGAAGGCACGTCTGAGATCCAGCAGCTGGTGATCGCTCGGGCGATATCAGGCCTGCGTATCGAATAGATCTGGCTCGTTGCCGGTTGTCCGCTGGACGGCGTCCGTTGCTTGTCCCTAGTGCTCAGCCCTAGACAGTGTCACACCCACGGCGTATCGTCGTGGGCATGGCGACGATCCGCGAGAAGCGCCCCGGCGTGTGGGAGGTCCGTGTCTTCACGGGTTCAGACGCCCGCGGGCGCCCGACGCAGATGTCGCGCACGGTGCACGGAGGCAAGCGCGATGCGCAGCGATTGGCGGCACAGCTCGAGTCGTGGGGCAGCAAGGCCAAGCCGGCCGGCCGCTCGGTGAGCGACGTCCTCGACGAGTGGGTGAAGCAGAACATCGACACGTGGGCGCCGTCCTCGGCGCGCGATCAGCAGAGCCGCGTCCGCTCGCTGATGAAGGACCAGATCGCTCGGTTGCCGTTGGCTCGCCTCACGGTGGCCGACGTCGAGCGTTGGCACACACGTCTGCGCGCGGCAGGCATGGCCGACGCCGGCATCAAGAACCAACACGGCGTATTGCGCGCCGCGCTCTCGCAGGCGATGCGATGGGGCTGGGTGTCATCGAACGTCGCATCACTCGCGCGGCTGCGTTCGACGAAGACGCAGCAGCGCACCGTGATGTCCGTCGACGACGTGCGCGCCGTGATGGCCGCAGCTGCGTCGATCGACGCCGCTGCCGAGTTGGCGTTCCGCATCGCTGCGGTGGCCGGCGCACGCCGAGCGGAGCTGGCGTCGCTGCGATGGAGCGACGAGCACGACGGTCAGCTGCTGATCGACTCGGCGATCGAGATCGCCAAGCGCGGTGACGGCGCACCCGAGTTGCGTGAGGCCGCGACCAAGACGGCCAACGTTCGCACCGTGACGCTCGACGCCGACACGGTCGAAATGATCGACAAGCTCCGTCGAGCACGTGAGCCGTACGGCCCGTGGATGTGCGGCCTCGGCCCAGAGCTGGTCAGCCCCGACCGCATCAGCTGGTGGTGGAAGCGCGCCCGCCAGATGTCGGGCATCGACCCGAAGTGGCGCCTCCACGACATGCGCCACTGGTCGGCAACGGTCGCGATCGGCCAAGGCCACGACGTGCGAACCGTCGCTGGCCGCCTCGGCCACGCCAACCCGGCGATGACCCTGCGCGTCTACGCCCACGCCTTCGCCGCCGCCGACCAAGCCGTCGCCGCCGGCCTCGGCGAGATCTTGAAGGGAGACGGCAAATGAGCCGAAGGTTCCGTCCCACCGACGCGTTCGTCGACGAGTCGATCCGCGAACAGCGCTACCTCATGGGCTGCGTGCTGATCGAAGCTCGTCACCTGACAGCGACCTGCGCAGCGATCGGTGCGCTCCCGACGCGCGGTCGCCGCCTGCACTTCAACAACGAGGACGATGCGCAGAAGCGGATCCTCCTGGCGGCGATCGCCGAACTCCCGGTCGAAGCGTTCGTCGTGGTCTGTCACCGTCGGCATGGCATCACCGAGTTCGTCGCCCGCGAAGCGTGCCTGGCCGCGCTCGTGAGCGAAGTGCAGTCGCAGCGAGTTGATCGTCTCGTCCTCGAAAGCCGGCAGGACGATCGCGAGGACGCGCGGATCATCTCGAGGCTGAGACAGCCGGAGCCGCCGCTCGTCTTCGAGCATCGGACGGCCCGGCGTGAAGCGATGCTGGGCATCGCCGACGGCATCACATGGGCTGCGGGTGCAGGCGCGACCTGGCAGGCCATCATCGAGCCGCTCGTGCAGCGGGTCATCGAACTGCGGCCGTAACGCGCAGAACCCGGTTCCCCCACCTACGGGTGGGCAACCGGGTCCACTTCCAAGGGCGCTTGCCCGAGGCATGTCCAGTATGCGCCACGGGTGCGCGATCTGCAAGCCGGTTTGCCTGCGTCCCCTTGGGGAGCGGCCACCATCGGCGATCCGGGGCGTGACTCGCGTCGGGCCGGTGGATCTGGGTAAGGGGGGTGGTGATGCTTATCGGGGCCCGACTGGTTGGCAACTTGCGAGTCGCCGCAGGTTCTCGGTGGCGGCCTGGGTGTGCGCTCCGACTCGGTCGAGGAGGGTTCGGGCGTCTGTGTCGTCGGCGGCGATCTGGCTCCATGCGGCGGCAGGGTTGAGCCGGCACGCGGCGAGCCAGGGGCGCACGGCCGGATGGCGGAGCCAGGCACGCTCGTTGGTCGTGCTGATGCCCCAGGCGCTCGCCCAGCCGGCGACGGTGTCGGGCATGGGCACGGCCGGGGTGAGGGCCTGCTTGTCTGCGTCGACGGTGACGGCCACTTCGATGTGTCCGATGAGCGCGCCGCTGAACGTGGGCTGGCAGAGCCGGATCATCTGCAGTGCGATGTGGCCCGGCCCGAATACGGGAACAGACGCGCCTACGGCCCTTTCCAGCGCGCTGGCCGTGCAGTCGACGAACAGCGTTCTCGCCGTCACCGGCCGTTCGCCATGCTCGAGAACGAGCCTGTCGAATTCGATCGACGTCACTCGTCCGAGGCGGACGACGTCATCGATCCGTCGTGCCTGCTCGAGCTCGTTGACGGTGATGGAAGCGCAGTGTTGCATGGTCGGCCTCACGTCGGGGTCGAGACGGAGCCACACCCCACCTGCCTCGAGTCGCTCACTCAGGTCGTCGAGCGTTTCCGCTCGTGCCGCTGCCTCGGCTTGCGCCGCTGCGAGAGGGCCGGCTACCCGCCGGAATGCGTCGAGTCCCGGCTGGAACAAGGCGCGGTTTATCATCCAGGGATCGCGTGGGATCACCCAAGTGATGCGCTCTGATGCCACATGGTGGGAGAGCAACCAGAGCACGGCATCGAGCCCGGTCTTGCCGCCGCCGAGCACCGTGTACCGCTCGAACGGCGGCGCCAGTCGCGGTAGGTCGTTGGGGGCTACGCAGACGACCTCATCGCCAACGACGAAGGATCGAGAGTGGGTGAGCGGGATCCGGGTCTCCAACAGCGTGGCATCGACGACGACCGTGGCATCCACGTGGTGCCGTTGGCCCGACAACAGCGACACGAAGTCACCGTCGCCTTCGTAGTTGGTCATCGGGTGGTAATCCACGCGTCCGGATGGCGCCAGCGTGTCGCGCATGAATCCGTGGAAATGGCTCGCTACGTCGATTCCGCTCGCGAGCGACTCCAGGCCCCGGTTGTACCCGGTCTCGTCCAGCCGGCCCGTACCGAGCGGTCGCGAGGCGACGCCGTAGCAGCTGGCAGGCTGGTGGAGCGACACAAACGGGTAGGCGTCGTTCCAGTGGCCGCCGGGTGCATCGCGGCGATCGACGATGGCGAACGTCGCGTCACTCTCGTGGAACACGGCATCCACGAACGCCAGTGCTGTCGCGCCAGCCCCCACAACGAGATAGTCCACATGCTTGGTCATGGCACCCCCGGCCGCTCCACGCCAGGCAAACGACCGGCGTGCAAACGGTACCGCGGCCCAACAATCACAGCGGCACAGCGGAGGGAGCCGGCATCGGACCGGGGTGGCAGTCTGGGACGTCCCGGGGAGTCCCTGACGCCGATCGGGAACTGAATCGGGAAGATCACCGGGAACGTCCCTGGCGATTTCTGCGAATCGGGAACATTGTCGGGAGCATCTCCGGGATGCCCGAAGCGCAACATCCCGGGCCATGGACATGGCATCGGGGACTCCCAGCACCAGCACCGAGCGGGTCGAGGCGGCTCACAGGCTGCTGACGATCAAGGAGGCGGCCGCGGAGATGCGGATCTGCCTCTCGCACGCGTACGAGCTCGCTCACGAGTACCTGAACAGCGGCGGCACCGCCGGTCTGCCGGTGCTGCGGTTCGGTACCTGCCTGCGTGTCCCACGCTGGGCGCTCGACGTGCTGATCACCACTGGCCGCGTCGTCCGACTTGCCGACGCACCCGCTCCAACCTACGGGCTCCACCGTGCGAGCTGACACCGCCAACCGTCCGCAGCACATCCTGACTCGCGCCCACTACGTCACCGCGACCCACCCCCCCGCACGAGCGCTGACCGTCATGCAAGCCGTCCCGGTCACCCCAAACTTCGAAACCAGACAGGTGCCCGCGCCGAGCGGGGAGTCCCGATCATGATGCGGGTCACCACCCTGTACGCGGCCACGGCGACGACGACGGCCGGCTACTACACCCGCTACCTCACCGAGGCGACGGGCGAGCTGCCCGGGCAATGGCTCGGGAACCAAGCCGACCGGCTCGGGCTGCACGGCGAGGTGACGACCGAGGCGCTGCTGGCGTTGCTGTCGGGATGCGACCCGGTGACCGGCGCGACGCTCGGGCATCCGCTCGTCGACCGCACGTTGTCGAACGGCAAGGTGATCCGGGCGGTCGCCGGGTTCGACGCCACGCTGTCGGCGCCGAAGTCGCTGTCAGTGCTGTGGGCGCTCACCGGCGACGACGGGCTCGCCGAGTGTCATGACGTCGCCGTGCGGGCGGTGGCCGACTACCTCGAGCGCTTCGGCGCCACCACCCGTGTCCGCTCGAACGGGATGCGGATTCACCTTGACACCAACGGCCTCACGATGGCGGCGTTCCGTCAGACCACGAGCCGCGCTGACGACCCACAGCTGCACACCCACCTTGTCATCTCTGCCAAGGTGCAGATCGACGACGAGCGTTGGCTGGCGCTTGACGCCCGCTTCCTGAAGCGCCACCAGCGCACGCTCGGCGGCCTCTACCAGTCGGTGCTGCGCGCCGAGTTGACCAACCGCTACGGCGTCGTCTTCGAGCCGATCGTCAACGGGCAGGCAGAGATCGCCGGCGTCCCGGACGAGCTGCTCGCCGTGTTCTCGAAGCGCACCGCCGAGATCGACCCCGTGATGACCGACAAGGTCGCCGAGTTCTACCGGCGTGAGGGCTGCGAGCCGACCCGGCAGGAGCTGGCGGCGATGCAACGCCAAGCCGCTGCCGACTCCCGCGCCCGCAAGACGGGCCGCACCGCCGAGGAGATGCGCGCCCTGTGGCGAGTCGAAGCGGCAACCGTCGGCGTCACCCCGGCGTCACTGCGCCGTTCGATCGACGCCGCAGCCACAGAGCATCTGCCGACCACGCCCGAGCTGACGACGGCGACAGTCATCGACGCCCTCGCGCTTGGTGCGTCGACATGGCACCGTGCCGACGTGATGCGCACGATCTGCGATCTCGCCCGGCCGGCACCCGGCGTGTGGGAGCGGTGGGCGGCATGGCTCGACCGGGCCGTCGACACCGTGATGGCGCAGTGCGTCGACCTCGACCCGGAACTGCCCGAGCACACGCGCCGGCGGGAGTCGGACGGCCGCTCGATCTGGATCGAACCGACCGCCTCGAATGTCACGAGCGAAGCCGTGCTCGCCCAGGAGCAACAGATCCTCGACTGGGCGGCCGAGGCATCGGCTTTCGACCCGCAACCATCAGCCACCGTCGACCGCGGCGACCTCGACGTGATCCAGCACGAGGCCGCCTCCGCCGTTGCTGGCTACGACCCGCTCACCCTGATCGTTGGGCCAGCGGGCGCGGGGAAGACGACGATGCTGCGCGCCGCGGTCACCACGCTGCACTCGCCGCCGCACCGACCTGTGTTCGGCTTCGCCCCGACGGCGAAGGCGGCGCGGGTGCTGGAGGACGAGACCGGGATGGTGTCGGACACCGTCGCCAAGCTGCTCTACGAGTGGTCGCGACCCGATCGTTCGCCGGGCGAGTGGTGGCAGCTCGGCCCGCACGCCACAGTGGTCGTCGACGAGGCCGGCATGCTCGGCACGCACGACCTGCACCGGCTGATGCAACTCGCCCGACAGAACACGTGGCGACTCGTGCTCGTCGGCGACCAGCACCAACTCCAAGCCGTCGGCCGCGGCGGCATGTTCGCCGAGTTGTGCTCCGCCGGCCGCACGATCGAGCTCCAACGCATCCACCGCTTCGTCAACCCGTGGGAGGCCACCGCGTCACTGCAACTGCGACACGGCGACACCCGATCGCTCGACACCTACGAAGCCCACGACCGCATCGTGGCCGGCAGCATCGACCAGCACCTCGAGACGATCGCCACCTACTGGACCGAGTGCCGCGACCACGGACAATCGCTGGCGATCACGACCACCCGCAACGATCACGTCGATCTGATCAACGACCGCATCCAAGGCGAACAATGGGAGCGCGGCGAGCTTGATCGTTCTCGTCGCGCCGATACCGCCGACGGCATCGGCGCCTGGGTCGGCGACCTCATCGCCACCCGCCGCAACGAGCGCTCGCACCTCACCTCGACCGGTCAGTTCGTCCGCAACCGCGACCAGTGGATCGTGACCGCCATCGACGGACGCGGGGACATCACCGCCGCCCGCATCGACGGAGGAGGCGTCGTCGTGCTCCCCGCCGACTACGCCCGCGACCACGTCCGCCTCGGCTACGCCGCCACCGAACCAGGCAACCAGTCCGACACCCACACCGCCAGCTTCACCCTCGCCACCGAAGCCACTACCGGACGCGGCCTCTACGTCG
>JBBQMG010000135.1:0-10949 GCA_038328705.1 Acidimicrobiales bacterium
CCTGCACCAGCTTCGACTCGCTGTCGGGCTGGTTGAAGTCGGTGTGGTAGTCGGTGCCGAGCGCGCCGCCCACGACATTGAGACCGATCAGCAACGGCAACCAGATGCCGAAGACCATCAACCATCGCTTACGGAAGCTGAGACGCGCGAGGCGAACGAGCATGGTGTCCTCCCGAGCTGCCAGAACCGGAACCGAGCCGCTCGTGGCCGACGCTACCGTGGTCGCCATCGACGATCCATGTGACATCCGCCTCGGCTGGACACCTGAGTCGTTGGCGCATTGGCGTCACCTCGGTGCTCCGCTGACGGCCGGTCGCGTCAGTCGACTCGATCGCGGCTGGAGCAGCGTGCTCGTGTCGCTGGACAAGCCGCCCGTGCGAGTGCGCAACATCGGCGCCGATGTCGCGGTGGGTGACTTCGTGGTCTTCGGCGATGACGAGGAGCGCGTCGAGCAGGTGCTCGATCGGCACAGCGCATTCGTGCGGCGGGCGTCGTTCGAAGGCAATCGCGCAGAGGCTCAAACCATTGCCGCCAACGTCGATGTGGTCATGTTGCTGCATGGGCTGACCTCGCCGCCCAACCCGCGACGGTTGGAGCGCGAGCTGGTGTTGGCGTGGGACAGCGGTGCCCGACCGGTGCTGGTGCTGACAAAGACCGACCTCGTCAACGACCCCGAGCCGACGGTGGATGCGATGCGCGAGGTTGCACCTGGTGTCGACATCCGTGTTACCAGTGGCATCAGCGGCGACGGCGTGGAGGTGCTGCGCGGCTACGCGGCCGACAACGCGACCATCGCACTGTTGGGCGCGAGCGGCGTGGGCAAGAGCACTCTGGTCAACGCGCTCGTCGGTCACGGGCGAATGGTGACCGCCGAGGTCCGTGAGGGTGACCAGCGCGGACGCCACACAACCACCGCCTCCGAGTTGATTCGACTGGTGGAGGGCGGCTGGTTGGTCGACACACCGGGAGTACGCGCAGTCAGTTTGTGGAGCAGCGGGCGTGGCATCGAGAACGCGTTCGCCGACGTCTTCGAGCTGATGGATCATTGCCGCTTTCGTGACTGCAAACACGACGACGAGCCGGACTGCGCAGTGACCGCTGCGGTCGCGGCAGGTCAGTTGGACCCGAAGCGGCTGGACAGCATGAAGCGACTTGTCGCCGAGGAGGCTGCCCTCGAGGCCGAGCAGCGTGCACAGGAAAAGGCGCTGGACAAGCGTGGTGTTCGAAAGCCCAAGCCACCAGAGAAGCATTGAACCCGCGCTTCTCTACGACATGCTGTGGCGAACTTCCAGCGCCCTGTTCAGGCGGGTCAGTTCGAAGCGTTCGAGTAGCCGTTCGTTGTTACTCACGATGACGAGGTCGCCGCCCTGCTCGCGCGCTCGACCTGCTGTGCCCAGCAACATCCCGAGGCCGGTGTCGTCGAGCGCCGTCACCCCGTCGAGGTCGACGAAGAGCGTGGCACCGTCGTGCAGCGAAATGGCGCGCAGCAGTTGATCGCGGAAGTACGGCAGCGTGGCAAGGTCGATCTCGCCGCTGACCTGCAGCATCGGTGACGTGCCGACGAGGCCGAGCGAGCAGACGAGTTCCATGGCCTGCCGAGGCTACCGGCTGACCTCTGAACGCTGGGGCTACGGCGGCTCGATCGCCATCGTGACGCTCGCAGTGAGGACGACGTCCGGTAGTAGGGCGCCGATCAGCGGTACGTCGGTGGGGTCCGTGTAGTGAACGGTCGCGGTGACCGTTCCTGCGCTCTCGCTGATCTCGACCGTGAGGGGGCGTAGCGCGACGGCCCGATGTGCAGCGCTGCTGCCCGCTGCTGTCGGTTCGCCTGATGCCGCGGCGGCACGCGCTGCTTCGCGTGCCGCCAACTGCACTGCCAACTGATCGCGACCCAGCACTGCCACCTGCACGATGCCGAAGAGCAGCAGGCAGACCATCGGTAGTGCGAGCGCAAGCTCGACCGTGGCCTGACCGCGATCGCGGTGGCGTCGCCGCGTCACAACTTGTTGATGACCGAATCGATGACTCGATCGAACAGCCGGCCGATCTTTCCGGCGCCGCCGCCGGTGGTCGCCCAGCCCACGACGAGCAACGCGACCAGCGCTGCCCCGAGCAATACGAGTGCGTACTCGGTGGTGGCCTGCCCGTCCTCCTCGTGCCAGAGAATCCAGGCGTGAATGCGTGCCATCAGTGTGCTCACGTGCAACCTCCCAAGGTCGTTCGTACGTCAGTTGTGTGTCGTTCGGTCACTGGTGCAGTGACGAGAGGGCTGCAAGCAGCAAGGGGACCACAGCGAGGAGGATGAACGATGGGAGCGTGCAGAGCACGAGCGGCATCGACATGCGCACGGGCAGTTGGCGGGCAAGCGTGTCGGCGTGCCGGCGACGGCGCTGTCGTGCCTCGAGGGCGAGCCGTTCGAGCACTGGTGCGATCGGCTGGCCGTACCGATCTGCGGCGGCGAACGAGTCGGCGAGGGGGGCGGCCATGGGTCCGAGGGCGGCGGGTAGCGCCGACAGTGCATCTGCGAATCGCTCGCCGCTTTCAGTCCGCGAAGTCACGGCCGCGAATGCTGGTCGTATCTCGGGCGCCAGATGCGGCCCTGCGATCTCCATTGCCGCGGCAGGGAGGTAGCCGGCGCGCACGGCGAGAACGATCATCTCGATGGCGTCGGGAAATGCGTGCTCTGCTGCCCGCCGAATTCGGCGTGCCGCTCTGCCTGGTAGCCAGAGGCGGAGCGGCCGGCGCGTATCGTCAGGGATTCGTGGGTGGCTCGGACGGAGTGCGTGAGCCGCGACCAGGACCGCGGCCGCTGCGCAGAACGCGGTCACCACGCGACGGCCTTCGCCACGATGCGCCGCATCCACCACCAGCCGACCAGGTTGCATGCTGCGCCGACCGCCGCACTCGCCATTCCGATCGGGCTGAGAACTGCCGCCCTGAACGTTGCGCTGGACGCGGCACTCCACCCCGCAAAGACGAGCGGCACGCCAGTCAGCACCCGAGCGCTGAGCCGAGCCTGCGCGCTGTAGGCGAGGGCCTCGCCGCGAATGACGGCTCGTTCACGCAACAGTGCGGACGCTGCATCAAGCGTGGCTGCAATGGATCCTCCGAGCGCGTGGACTGCTCGCAACGCGTGTAGAACCACGGCCTCATCGGCATCCGATGTCTCGCCACCCGCATCGAGGAGGGTGAGCGTGGCGATGGCTGTCAGGACGTTGCCGTGAGGCTGGCATCGGGTGAGGGCATGTCTGACGGCTGCGGACAACGAGCTACCGGTGCGTACCTCGGCTGACATCGAGTCCAGTAGCGCGGCCCACTCGTCGACCGTTGGAGGGGTCGTCCTCCGCCTGCGACGGCCGTCGATCCGATCGACCGGGTGAGCACACCGCGCGTCGGGTCGCGGCCGAGCCCACGCGGCAAGGGCGAACAGCAGCGCCACCGCAGCAAGCCCGGTCATCGTCGCCCTCGGCCGACCGAGTCGATGACCTCGTCGCCACAGGTGAGCGGGCGGACCCAGAGTGCTGCGCCGGTGACCACCTCGGCGACCTCGGCAATACGTCGGACACCGTCGCTGCCGCGCACCACGTGCACGACGACGTCAATGGCGCGACTGACATGCTGATGGACAGCCGGCAGCGGCCAATTGCCCACCTCGTGCAACACCAGTGAGGCCAACCGCTCGAGGGCGTCGAGTGCGCTGTTCGAATGAATTGTTGCGAGTGAGCCGTCGTGGCCGGTGTTGAGCGCCTGCAGCAGATGCACGGCCTCACTGCCGCGAATTTCGCCGATCAGCAGTCGGTCGGGCCGCATGCGCAGCGCAGTGCGCAGAAGGTGAGCCAAGGTGATTTCACCGACGCCTTCGGGTGTTGCCTCGCGAGTCTCCAGCCGTACGACGTGTGGGTGACGCAGGCGAAGTTCGGCAACGTCTTCCAGCGTGATCAGGCGAACGTCGGGCTTGATCTCACTCGCGAGTGCGTTGAGCAGGGTTGTCTTGCCGGATGATGTCGCGCCGCTGACCAGCAGGTTGCAATGACGGACGACCAGTTCGCGCAACAGGGCTACGACCGGGGGAGCGGCAAAGGCCTCGAGCGAGATGGGGCGCGAGCTGAAGCGTCGGATGGTGAGACAAGGCCCATCGACCGCGACCGGCTCGACGACGGCACACAGCCGCGAACCATCTGCCAACCGCGCATCCACCGTCGGATGTGTTCTGTCCAACCGTCGGCCGAGGGGAGCGAGTATGTGTTCGATTGCTCCCAGCAGAGTGGCGGGTCGGATGGTGCCGACGCGCTCCAGCCGTCCGGCGCATTCGATCCATACCTCGCTGCCGCCGTTCACGATCAGCTCGGTGATGGCCGGGTCGTGCAGCCAACGCTCAAGACCGCCCAGCGGCGACTGCTCTGCGACAAGGTCGATCATGCGGCGATCTTCAGTGAGTGCGCCAGGGAACGCGGCAGCCGTGATGCCAGGAGACCCGCGTCGACTGCACGCGCTACCGCTGGGTCGTATTGCAGTTCCGCCACGACGGGCGAGCCCAGCGAGCGTTCGACGTCGCGGGCGGTCAGTGCTCTGCCCGGCTCGTCGATGAGGACTATGCCTGTGGGATGCAAGCCGGTCGCAACCGCTCGCCGGAGTGAGAGATAGCAGGGCCGGGTGACGAGCAGGCTGTGAGTCGCCGCACCCAACAATGCAGCCGGAGGTGCCCCGGTACCCGAGTCGACGATGACGGTGAGACCGGTTTCCGACATCGCGTCTACGAGTCGGGCCCACTGCGGATCGTCAGGGAATGGCAGCGCCGCTACGCCGCGCGGAACGAGTTGCAGCGCCTCAGTGGCATCGACGCCCAGCCTGCTGAGCGCAGCTGCGTCGGCCGTTGCCGACGCGAACCATTCGGCGATGCCGGGTCCTTGTGGGTCGGGCAGGCCGAGCGCGGCCGGCGAATCACCACCGAGGTCGACGAGCAGAGCCGGATGGCGTTGAGAAAGGACGAGAGCGAGCGCGGCTGCCACGACGGTGGTGCCGCTGCCGCCCTTCGCTGACCAGCAAAGAAACATGGACTACTCCCCAGGAGTGAACCTACGACTGGGGGAAGCCGAACAATTCGGAACATATCGACGTTGCGGTCAACCACCAACCTGCACGTCGTTGTCCCCCGAACTTTGAATTCAATGGTCGCTCCGTACGGTTCATCGAATTCACTGTTCGGCCTCGGACGAAGCGTTCAGGTCACTTCGTTGATCAGCGGCTCCGCCCGAAGGTAACGACCGAGGTTTTCGGCGAACACGTCGGCCGCTCGCTGCGTCGCGAGCGGGGTGCCGCCGGCGCTGTGCGGGGTGACGATCACGTTGGGCATGTCCCACAACGGGTTGCCGGAGGGCAGCGGTTCGACGACGAACACGTCGAGCGCAGCGCCGCCGATCTGACCGGACTGCAGCGCCTCGACGAGGGCCGATTCATCGATCAGTTGACCGCGTCCGACGTTGATCACATGCGCCCCTCTGGGTAACAGCGCGAGCTCGGTGGCGCCGATGATGTTGCGCGTTTCGTCGGTGAGCGGGGCAGTGAGCACCAGATCGTCGACGAGCGGGAGCAGTTCATGCAGGCGTGACGTTGGCCAGGTCTCGCACGGTTCGTCACCGCAGGGGCTGCGCCGCAATCCGATCACGCGTATGCACCGAACTGTTGCGCGAGACGGGCGACCTCGCCGCCGATGCTTCCGAGCCCGATGATGCCCATCGTGCGGCCTTCGACATCGGTGACTTGGCGGTCTGCCCACACATGATCCGACTGTGCGATGGCCAGCGGTCTCGCCTCGCGGCAGAGTGCGAGCGTGTGCATGATGACCGTGTGCGCGATCGGCGTGGCTGACGAGCCAGCGGAGTGTGTGAGGCGAATGCCGCGGCGGAGGATTTCGGCGAAGATCGGATTGTCTGTGCCGGCGGCGAACATGTGGAGCCACTTTGCGTTGGATGCATTCAGCAGGACCTTGAAGAACGAAGCCCCGCGACCGCCCATCCACAGATCGTGACTGAACACGGCGAATTCGATGCGAGCGATCTCGTCGTCACTGAGGCGGCCTTCGTCGGGAAGCATCACGCACTCGAGGTCAGGGGCGATGGTGCGCCACGCAGCGCCGTACTGCTGCAGCGCCGTCTGCGAGCAGAGCAGTACAGCGGTCAGGACGACGGCATTTTCTTGGCGGCCACGACGACCATGGCAATGATGGCTACAAGAAGGATCAGGCGCTTCATGGCCGCATCGTACCTACCCATCTGGTTCACGACCGTACGTGTCGCGGCCCCACCGGATCACCCCGAGGTCACGCTGTGACACGTGCGATTGTGAAAGCGGGTGCCGCTACCGCGCCGTCGACGGGTACGGGTAGATTCATCTGCGGAGGTGTCCGGGTACCTGGTGGGCTCCGCCGCCTTCAAAGCGGTTGGGACGAGTGATCCTCGTCCGGCGGGTTCGATTCCCGTCCACCTCCGCCAACAACCAGCAGGTCAGACACGATTTCGGTCGGCGAAGCCCGCCGATTGGTCACAGAAGGGTCACAGCACAAGAATTGGCTGGGAATTTGGCTGGCCCTGAGATTGGCCCCGACGAGGTGGCAAAATCAACAGCGCGGCGTTGAACCGAACGCGGTCGCGCTGCGGCGGGGGAGCGCTGGTACTGTTCACTGGGTGAGGGCTGAGCTCGTTGAACTCTTCCGGGGCCGCTGGGTGGCACTGGACGACACCGGCAACGTGGTCGCGGACTCCGACGAGCTTGGCGAGCTTCTTGAACGTCTGGAGGCTGTCGGTCTGCGTGCCAACACCGTGCAGCGTGTCCCGTCTGCAGACGATCCGTTGTTCGTCGGGTTGAGCTGACCGACCATCGTCGATGAGTGATGCGTGGGTCTACCACCACCAGGATCTTGGGGAGCCGGCTCACATCGATGGCTCGCCGATCGTGCGGCCAGTGGTGCCGTTGATCGTGGCCGAGGAACTTCCGGCGGTACTCGGCGTCTTGGACTCCGGCTCGCCTATCTCGGTGGCTAGCGCCGACCTGTTCGCCTTTCTTGGCGTTGATATCGGGGCCGACGACCCGCTGTACGAGATCCCCCTGAGCGTGGGTGGAGGTTTCGAGCGGACACCGGTCTTTCGTGTTCGCCTACGACTCAGCTCACCGGGCGACCATACGCATGGAGTGTCATGGAGTCTCGATCTTGGAGCCCGTAGTCGATGGCGTTTGCCGTTCGCTGTGCTGCTGGGCCAACGCGGCTGGTTTGACTCATTCCCGACCCGGATCGACGCAACGACATCGACTGTGGAACTCCCTCTCGGCTCTGCGAGTGACGGCGAACTTTGAGCACTTCTGCCCGCTGTCGCAGGCGAAGCCCTCGGCCCGGGCGAGCGAGAACACCAGTGATGCGACCCGTTGCTGGAACTCAGACACCGACATGGACGCGGTGTCCTTGAATCCATCCGTCCCACGCTTCGTGGACGGCTGATGGCAACCACAGGGAGTCCCAGATTGCCAGCAGCGTTGGCTGATGGATCCGCGCGCGGACATCGTCCTCTGAGCCCTCGCGCAGCACGGTGGCGTACATCAGGCGCAGCTCGGCGGGGTCGTCGAGATCGACGGTGGAACTCGGGCCTGACCACGAGAGATGCTCGGGCAAAGTGACATGCCCGTGCCACTTCCCTCCTGAGGTCGGCCAGTTCAGCGGAGGCGACGCGGATCGCCACCACGACGGCTTGTCGACATCGGACATCTCTTCACCTCCCTGCACCGCGAGCGTACGTGTCCAACGCCGACACCGGACGTCCACCGGGTGGCCGATGTCCTTCGCCGGGACCCGGGAACGACGCGACGTCAGGGCGCCAGCAGGGAGTCGGCTCGCAGTGCGGCGTCCTCGTCGTCGCCCGGCAGGACGTGCGCGTAAACCTTCAAGGTGACGCCGACGTCGGCGTGTCCGATTCGCTGCGACACGACCTTGACAGGGACACCGCTGGCGAGCGCCGCCGTTGCGTAGCTGTGACGTAGGTCGTGCAGTCGGATCTGCGTCAGTCCGGCACGCTTGGCGAGATCGACGAAGAGGTTGGAGAAGGCCTCCGGATTCGGCGGTGAGCCGTTGACGTTCGTCACGACGAGCCCGCTGGTATCGGCCCAAGATGCGCCAGCGAAGAGATGATCGGCGCTCTGTTGGCGTTTCCACGCGCGGAGAGCCGCAGCGGTAGCGGGGCCGATCGAGATGGTTCGGTTGCCACGGACTGTCTTCGGCGTCGAGGTCGCAATGGTCGTGCCGTAGCGAATTCGGGTTGACCGAATCGTGACTGTGCCAGCATCGAGGTCGACATCGGACCATCGAAGACCGAGCACCTCGCCACGACGCATCCCCGTTGTCGCCAGCAGCGACCACACGCCGGCCCAGCGATGGGATACGACAGACGACGAAAACGCGCGCAACTCGTCGGCGGACCAGACCTTCATTTCGGGACTGGAGCCTTTGGTGGATCGGCGGCATCGCATGGGTTTCGCTGCAGGTGTCCCCACCGGACCCCATCTCGAAATGCCCGGGTCAGCACGCCGTGGAGGTTTCGGACCGTCTTTACCGACAGTCCGGACCCAGTGTTCTGACGCGTAGCAGTTCGGCCGTTCGTGAGCAGTTCGGAATAGAGCCGGTTCAGGGCTGAACCATCGATGGCTTGCAGCCGTACGCCGCCGATCGTCGAGAGAACGTAGTTTCGGATCAGTTGCTCGTAGCTCGCAGCAGTCGACGGGCGCAGAGCGAGTCGCCGCGCTGGCAGCCACTCATCGAGCAAGAACTGACCAAGCGTCGCCCGCATGGGAGCGACGAACACGCCGCGTTGCTTATCGGCCTGCAGTTCGGTGAGAGCAACCTGCGCCGCCCTCTTGGTGTCGAATCCTCGGCGCTTCAGCTGCTTGCGCCCGCCGTCCGGTGCGGCGATGTCGATGACGAAAAACCATGCACCGGAGTCGTCCCTGCGTATCGAACCTTGCGTGCTCACGGTGTCGCCCTCCGGTGGTTGGTGACGGTTGGTGTCAGTTGGTGCGCCTCGGGGGCTGAGCACGAGTGGCGGATTTCGGCCACCCGATCATCGACGGTTTCGTCGAGCACCCAGGTGGCAGCGGGCGGTGTGGCCGACGCCATGGAGTGAGTGTACGCCCCTGCGCAAGTGCCGAATTCTCGGGTTTGTTGCTGCGCCCTGGCTCGAACGCCCTCTGTATCTGTCAGGAGGATTCCCCGTTTTCTGTGTCACCTGTCCGTTGGTACGGGGTGGGGTGGTCAAGAAGCGAAGTTCGAGCGACATGCGTGGGAGAGCTGACATGACGAACAAGCCTGAGAGACGGCGGACTTGCCCGCCCGACTTCTTCACAGTCGAGGAAGCGGCCGCCATCTTGCGCCTCGGACGCACGTCCGCGTACCGGGAGGCCCGCAAGTACTTCGCCACCGGTGGCAGGGAGGGCATGTGCGCCCATCGATTCGGCAAGCAGATCCGCGTCCCGCGCTACTACGTCGAGCAGCGCCTCGGCGGACCGATCACCTGGCCGATCCTCACCGACGACACCGCAGTCGCGCCACCAGTCGCGTCGATCACGCCCGCACCGTCAGCCAAGCGCGGTACCCGTCGCGCCACCCGGCCCCCGGATCAAGACGCCCTGCCGTTCCCCTCGTGACCCGCCATGACCGAACTTCACCGCTCCCGACCTCACGACACTGCAATGACAGACGAGTGCACAGCGATGCGAGTGTGTTCCCGATGGGGTGATCGGGGATGACAGTGCGGGTGACCACGTTGAAGGGAGCGGACGCTGGCGCGTACTACGTCGAGCAGCTGCCGAACTACTACCTCGACTCGGGTGAGCCCCGTGGCATCTGGCTCGGTGACGGCGCCCGCCAGCTCGGTGTCAGTGGCGAAGTCGGCGACGAAGCGTTCCTGGCGGTGATGGCCGGCATGGACCCGCGTCGAGCGGATCGCGATCTCGGTCGCCGTTACGACGACAAGTCGGTGCGCGGGTTCGACGTGACCGCGTCGGCACCAAAGTCCGTTTCAGTGCTGTGGGCGCTGGGAGACGAAGGTGTGCGACGCGCCGTCCTGAACGCGCACGACACGGCGGTGCGGGAGCTGGCCGGGTGGATCGAGGCCCACGCTCACACTCGCTACCGGATCGGTGGTGAGGTCGCGATCGTCGACGCCGAGGGGATCGTCGCTGCAGCGTTCCGGCAACACACCAGCCGAGCGCTCGATCCTCAGTTGCACACGCATTTGGTGATCGCGAATCGGGTGAAGTCTCCGGATGGTCGTTGGTTGGCGCTCGACGCCCGTTTGATCAAACGCGATCAGCAGACCCTGTCGGCGTTGTACCACGTGTCGTTGCGCTCAGAGCTGACCGCCCGGCTCGGTGTCCGCTGGCATCAACCCGAGCACGGGATCGCGGAGATCGCGGATGTCCCCGAGGCGGTGTTGGCCGAGTTCTCGACCCGCACCGCTGCGGTGGCCCGCCGGATCGACGACAAGCTCGACCGGTTCATCGAAACGATGGGCCGTGAGCCAACACCCCGGGAACGGTGGCGGTTGGAACGCGAAGCCGCCACCGACAGTTGCCCAGCCAAAGCCCACGCCACCGACGCACGCACCCTCCACGACGGATGGGCCACCCAAACACGGGCGCTCGGCCTCGAACCCGCCGCAGTCGTCGAGCACACCATCGATCACGTCGCCGGCCGGGCAGTCGTTGACCGAGCAATCACACAGTCGATGATCGACACCGCGATGGCGACGATCTCGGAGAAGCAATCGAGCTGGCGACCAACCGAGCTGCTGCGCGAACTCGCCGCGCTCGTCCCGACCGACACCGTCCTACCGGCAAGTCGTCTCGTCGAATGGTTGAACAAGCTCACCGATCACGTCGTCGACAACTACTGCATCGACGTCTCCAAG
>JBBQMG010000136.1:0-10888 GCA_038328705.1 Acidimicrobiales bacterium
TGGACGAAGTCGCACGTGCGGTCGGGGAACTGCTCGAGCAGGCGGTCGACCACGCCTGCGGCCTTGATCTTCACGTACTCCTCGACGCGTGCGATCTCCTTGGGCGTGAAGCCCTTCGAGACAATGCTGCGCAGGCGGAAGTGGCGGGGGTCGTCCATGCTGATCATCGAGCCGAAGAACTCGGCGATCTCGATGGGCATGTCGCCGATGTTGACGCCGCGGCCGCTCGCGAACAGCTGCGGGTTGCGGCTGACGTGCCACACGTCCTCGTGGTTGACGACCGACCAATAGCCGGCGCCGCGGGGAAACTGGGCATCGGGGAAGTCGAACTCCTCCCAAAAGCTCATCGGCTGCTGATCGCGCAGCGTCTTGAACGCACCCTCGCGATGCTCGCGAGACATGGTCCAGAACTCGGGGTCGGACAGATCGAAGGAACCGAGGGCAACATCGGCAGGGGTCATGAGCGGAGCGTAACGACGACGAGCGCTCGGCGTAGGGTCGAACGAGGGTGCCTAGGATGGTTGCATGCTGCAACCCACCGAGATTGAGCGACTTCTGGTCGTGATGGCCCACCCGGACGACGTCGACTTCGGGTCGGCGGGCACGATTGCCACACTGACCGGGGCAGGCGTGAAGGTGACGTATTGCCTGGTCACCGATGGCAACGCCGGCGGCAGCGACCGCACCGTTTCGCGTGCCGATGTCGCCGCGTTGCGACGCGTGGAGCAGACAGCGGCGGCGGCCGTGGTGGGTGTCACCGACCTTGTGTTCCTTGGTCATCCCGACGGACGCGTCGTCGCCGACCTCGCGCTGCGGTGCGACATCAGCCGTGTCATCCGTCAGGTGCGGCCACAGGTGGTGTTGTGCCAATCGCCCGAGCGCAACCTGGAGCGCATCTTCGCCAGCCACCCAGACCACCTCGCCGCAGGCGAGGCCGCTGTGTCGGCGGTGTACCCGGACTCACGCAACCCGTTCGCCTTCCCCGAGTTGCTGGAGGAGGGTCTGGAGCCGTGGGACGTGACCGAGATCTGGCTGTCTGCTCACCCGACCAGTTCCGACTTCATCGACGTCACCCCGCACATCGACCGCAAGTTCCAGGCGCTGCGCTGTCACGGCAGCCAGCTGCCGGACCCGGATGGTATGGAGCAGCGGTTTCGCCAGCTGATGGCGCTCAACGCCCTCACCGCCGGCTTCGATGAGGGCATCTTCGTCGAAGGCTTCCGCGTCGTGCAGGCCAGCTGACCGGCTGGATTACATCGTGCTACCGACCGGTAGCTACGCTGACCCAGTTGTTCTGAAGCCTGTGAGCTTCAAATGTCGAAGGGGAACCTCCATGACCGAAGCAGTGATTGTCGCTACCGCCCGCAGCCCGATCGGCCGTGCCAACAAGGGGTCGCTGGTCAGCATGCGCCCCGACGACATGGCCGCTCAGATCGTTCGTGCCCTGATGGCCAAGGCCCCGCAGGTCAAGACCAGCGACGTGCAGGACCTGATGATGGGCATCGGCCAGCCCGCCGGCGAAGGTGGTTTCAACATCGGCCGCGTGGTCGCCGCGCTGGCAGGGCTGGAGGACGTTCCCGGCGTCACCGTCAACCGCTACTGCTCGTCCAGCCTGCAGACGATCCGTATGGCCTTTCACGCCATCAAGGCAGGCGAGGGCGACTGCTTCATCGCCGCCGGTGTCGAGACGGTCAGCCGCTACGCCAACGGAGCCAGCGACATGGCTCCGAACCCCATCTTCAAAGGCCCTGGCGAGCGCACCAAGTTGCGCTCGCAAGGTGGTCAGGGCACGTGGACCCCGCCCGAGGGCCTGCCCGACATGTACATCGCCATGGGCCAGACCGCCGAGAACGTGGTCGAGATCGAGGGGATCACCCGCGAGGAGATGGACCGGTTCGGGGTCCGCAGCCAGAACCTGGCCTGTGCCCACGTCGACAACGGCTTCTTCGAGCGTGAGATCACCCCGCTCACCCTGGAGGACGGCACCGTCGTCTCCAAGGATGACGGACCCCGCCCCGGCACCAACTACGAGGCTGTCAGCCAGCTCAAGCCGGTCTTTCGCCCCGACGGCACCGTCACCGCCGGCAACGCCTGCCCGCTCAACGACGGCGCCGCCGCCGTGCTGGTGATGAGCGACACCAAGGCCAAGCAGTTGGGCCTCACCCCGCTCGCCCGCATCGTGGCCTCCGGCGTTTCTGGCCTCAACCCGGAGATCATGGGCCTCGGCCCCATCGAGGCCATCCGCCAGACCCTCGGCCGGGCCAACATGACCATCGACGAAATCGACCTGGTCGAGATCAACGAAGCCTTCGCCTGCCAGGTCATCGGGTCGGCTCGGCACCTCGGCATCGACCTCGACAAGCAGATGAACATCCACGGTGGCGCCATCGCACTCGGTCACCCCTTCGGTATGACCGGTGCCCGCATCATGACCACGCTGATCAACGGTCTGCAGTTCGAAGACAAGACCTTCGGCCTGGAGAGCATGTGCGTCGGTGGCGGCCAAGGCATGGCAATGATCGTCGAGCGCCTCAGCTAGTCGAGTCGCTCAACGTGCCAATTCGGTCGGCCCTGCGTAGCCCTTGGCTCGCGGCGAGCAGGGCGAACAGCACAATGCCGGCACCCGCAAAACCGAACATGATCTCCGAGCCGAAGTGCTCGTAGATCGTGCCGGCGGCGTAGCCGGTGAACGCACCAACCAACAGGTTCATCGAGCCGGCCAGGCCCTGTGCCGCTGCTGCGCGCCCATGCGGCGCACCACTGGCAACCACTGCCTGGCTGGCCGGTGAGCCAATTGCTTGGATGATGCCTTCGACCGCACTCATCGCCACGATGACCAGTGGCACCGTCACGTAGCCGTAGCCGACGGTGATGGGCACGACCAGCACCGTCATGATCAAACCAACGCGCAGCGCACCACGACGGTCAGCCAGCCGGCCACCGAAGGCAGCCACGATCGCAAAAGGGACACCGAAGGCCAAGAATGCCAGTCCGATCATTGCGTTCGACGCGCCGCGGTCGGTCATGTACCGATCGAGCACCGCATCGTAGAAGCCGACGGGCACGAACAGGGCGACGCTCAGGGCCACCCCGGCTCGAATGCGGCGAACGCGCAGCAGGTCGAAGGCCAGACCGGTGGAGGGGCCGATCGGCAGCTGTGGGAGCGCTCGGGGCAGCAGCATCAGCCCGCCCGCCAATGCGAAGGCACCAGCAGCGAGGAACGGGACGCGCAATCCGAACGGGCCGACCAAGAGCCCGCCCAATACCGGGCCGGTCACGAACCCGGCCAGCTCCACACCGCCGAGCACACTCAATCGATGGGCAACCCTGTCGGGCTCGATCGTCACGGCGATCGCCCGCGACGCTGGGAGGAACAGGCTGTTGGACAGGCCGACGACAGCACGGGCCATCACAAAAGCGACCAGCGATGACGAGAGAGCGAAGAACAGGCTGCCCGCCACCGCCAGTGCCAGACCTCCGATGAGTAAGGCCTTCGAGTGGCCGCGGTCGGCAAGGGGAGCGAAGAAGATCTGGCCGATGAAGCCGACCAGGAAGCCGGTGCCCGCAATGAGCCCCAGGCCATAGTTGGCGAAGTGATACTTGTCCTGTAAGTCGCTCAGGAGCGAGAAGATCACGCTGTTGGCCACACCGATACTGGCTGTTGCCAGGAGAAGGGGATACCAGCCAGCGATCTGCTGGCGGGTCACGCCAGCCCTTTAGAACGGGCCTCAGCCCGCACGCGCACCATCTCGGGCTCGTGTGGCAGTTGCACCGCCCGCAGAAGATAGCGATCGCCGCCGGCTACCAAGTCGGCCAGGCACCAGCCGCCAGGCGCGTCGCATTCGCCGTCGCCGATCGAGTGCAGCGAATCGACATCCAGGCCCGCCGTCTCGGCCTCTGCGTGCCACAGCGAGACCAGCCCGCGGCGCAACTCGGGCTCATCGACCAGATCGGTGCCGTGCAACAACAGCTCGACGGTGGTGATGGTGACGTGCTGTACCTGGGCTGCGTTGACCACATCGCCGCCCAGCTCACCGTCGAGCATGACCACCACCGGTCCACCGGCGCCCGCGACGCCGCCGATGAAGCCGTAGCGCACGAGCGGCAGACCGTCGTCGTCGATGCATTCGTAACGAACTCGGTCACCGGGCGAGAAGATCACTGCGCCACCTTCACGACGGCAACCCTCACGACGTGACCCTCACGGCGGCAACCCTCACGACGCGACCCTCACGACGCGACCTCGGCAAGTACGGCGTCGGACAGCGCGGGCCACAGCTGCAGCGCCTGTTCTGACCAGTCGTTGAACGGCCGATCAGTGAGCGCGATGCAAGCGACGTGTGCCCCCGGTTCCACCCAGAGGAGGGTACCTGCTCCGCCGAAGTGTCCGAACGTGTCGGGCGAATTGCGAGGGCCGGTCCAGTGCGGTTGTTTGTTGCCCCGAATCTCGGTGCCCAGCCCCCACGGGCAGTCGTCGTAGCGTCCGACACCCGGCACCACGCCGGGAAGACCAGGAAATTGAACGGTGTGGTACTGCGCCGCGCTCTCCGCACTGATCAGTCGTGGTTCTTGCAGCTCGCCGACGAACCGAACCAGATCGCTGACCGTGCTGTGTATGCCGTGCGCCGGCGAACCGCGCAGCACCGTCGCCGCCATGCCCAGCGGCGCCAGTACCGCTTCGTGCAGATAGTCAGCGAACGGCATTTCGGCGGCGGTGGCCAGTGCGGCCGCGGCCAACTCGATGCCGGTGTTGCTGTAGATCCGACGTGCGCCGGGGCGCGCGATCGGCTCGCTGCCGTCGAATGCGTAGCCGCCGGCGTGCGCCAGCAGGTGACGGAGCGTGCAACCCTCCTGGCCGACAGGTTGTTCGAGGTGCACCGTGCCCTCCTCGCAGGCAATGAGGATGGCCCAACTCGACAACATCTTGGTGATCGACGCCAACCGAAAGTTGTGCTCTGTCGGGCCGGTTGTGGAGACGGCCCCGTCCGGCGCGACGACGGCAGCGGCCACGGTGCGCACCGGCCACTCGGCCACCAGCTTGAATGCCTTCATGGCGAGCCGACTGGAGCTCAGGCCAGGCCGGTGCTGCGTAGAACCTCGGCCACATGGAAAGCAAGGTCGAGGCTTTGGCGACCATTGAGGCGGGGATCGCAGACCGTCTGGTAGCGGTCGTCGAGCTGGCTGTCGAGAATCTTGTCGGCGCCGCCGGTGCACTCGGTGACATCGTCGCCGGTGAGCTCGACGTGGATACCTCCGGGCCAGGTGGACTCGGCCTTGTGCGCTCGCACGAACCCCTCGATCTCGTCGCAAATGGCGCCGAACTCGCGGGTCTTGCGCCCGCCGACGCTGTTGATGGTGTTGCCGTGCATCGGGTCGCAGGCCCACACCACCGGGTGTCCGGCCTCGCGGACCGCGCGCAGAAGGGGCCGTAGGGAATCTTCAACTTTGTCAGCACCCATGCGGCTGATCAGTGTGAGGCGACCGGGAATGCGAGCCGGGTTCAGCTTCTCGCACAGCTCGAGGACGAAGCTGGCGTCGGTCGTGGGGCCGACCTTGCACCCGATCGGGTTGCCGACACCGCGGAGGAACTCGACATGGGCGGACTCCAGCTGGCGGGTGCGCTCGCCGATCCACAGCATGTGCGCCGAGCAGTCGTACCAGGCGCCGGTGAGTGAATCTTCCCGGGTCAGCGCTTCCTCGTACCCCAGCAGCAACGCCTCGTGGCTGGTGTAGATGTCGGTTTCGTGGAGCTGATGGTTGCCTTCGGTATCCACACCGCAGGCGCGCATGAAGCGCAGCGCACGGTCGATCTCGGCGGCCAACTGCTCGTAACGCTGGCCCTCGGGGCTGCTGGACACGAACTCCTGCGTCCATGCGTGAACCCGACCCAGGTCGGCGAAGCCGCCCTTGGTGAATGCCCGCAAAAGGTTGAGTGTTGCTGCCGACTGGTTGTATGCCTGCACCAATCGCTCCGGGTTGGGAACGCGTGCCGCTTCGGTTGGGGCGTCGCCGTTGACGATGTGGCCGCGGAAGCTGGGCAACCGCACATCGCCCACCTGCTCGAAATTGCTGGAGCGGGGCTTGGCGAACTGGCCGGCGATGCGACCGACCTTGACCACTGGGACGCCCAGCGAATAGGTGAGCACCACCGACATCTGCAGAATGACGCGCAGCTTCTCACGAATGTTGACTGCGCTGAACTCTTCGAAGCTCTCTGCGCAATCGCCGGCCTGCAGCAGGAAGGCATTGCCAGCCGCCACCTGCGCCAGCGAGTTCTGCAGCGAGCGGGCTTCACCGGCGAAGACCAAAGGGGGATACGACGAGATCTGCTTCAGCGCACGGTCGAGGTCGCCCTGGTCGGGCCACTCGGGTTGCTGCTGGGCAGGCATTGCCTGCCAGGAAGAGGGTGTCCACGCTTTCGCCACGTCGAAAGCCTAACGGGGAGGTCGCGCGCCGCCCCGTGCCAATTCCCAGCCGCAGTTCTGAGAGCCGTGGGTCGCGGAACCCTCGAACCCTCCGGCCCAGCATCCGAGCCGGAACTCACCACCCCCATTTGCGCGAGCAATGAGTTTCTGGGTGTGCGGCGTCTCGTCACCAGGTCTGGGTGTCGTGAGTTCCGGGTTCCGGGACGGGAGACGCCCAGAACCAAATCTGGGACACATCGAGCCCAGAAGTTGGTTGCGCGCGCAAATGGGGGGATCGGGTGCCGAAAAAAGGAGAACGCCGCGGTCTTTCGGCCGCGGCGTTCGCAGAATTGTGTGGGAATCAGACGGCGAGGATGCGGACTGCGTCTTCACGCAGACCGGCAACTGCCCGGCTGACCAGGCGACGAGCGGCCTCGGCAGTGACGCCCAGGTTCTCGCCGACTTCACGGAAGCTCTTGCGCTCACCATCGAGCAGACCGAAGCGAGCCTCGACTGCGTAACGAGCACGCTTGTCGAGTGTGCCGAGCAGCTCGTCGAGCAGCTCGTTGTCGACCATCGACATCACGGCATCTTCGGGGGTGCCGTCGCCGTTGGCCATCAGGTCTCCGAGGGTGGCATCGCCATCGTCGCCAATCGTCTTGTCGAGCGAAACGGGGGTGGTGAGACGGTGCAGTTCGGCGTTGCCGACATCGAGCGTCTCGCCGTCGCCGCTGGCCTGACGCAGGGCAGCTCGCAGGCTGGCCGAACGATCGCCGGGAATACGGATGAGGCTGGCCTTTTGGTCGAGCGCACGGCCGATGGCCTGGCGGATCCAGAAGGTGGCGTAGGTGGAGAACTTGAAGCCACGGCGCCAGTCGAACTTGTCGACTGCGTGCTCGAGGCCGAGGTTGCCCTCCTGGATGAGATCGAGAAGATCCATGCCCTGGGGGAGGGGGTAACGGCGAGCGATACTCACTACGAGGCGCAGGTTGGCGCGAATGAAGCGATCCTTGGCTTCAGCTGCCTTGGACACGGAGGCCTTCAGCGCTGCGCCCTTTTCGCCAGCAGCGAGACGGTCAGCCGCCTCGCGGCCCGCCTCGATCACGCGCGAGAGCTCGCGCTCTTCTTCCGCATTGAGCAGCGACACCTTTCCGA
Source organism: Acidimicrobiales bacterium (assembly GCA_038328705.1). Taxonomy (GTDB): domain Bacteria; phylum Actinomycetota; class Acidimicrobiia; order Acidimicrobiales; family Ilumatobacteraceae; genus UBA668. The sequence goes on from JBBQMG010000136.1 coordinate 7,560, forward strand.
TGTCGTTCAGGTACAGTCCGATTGAGTCATTCATGGCAAGTTGTCTCAACTCTTCAGTTCGTCGGTAGATTCCATGGCGAGGTGTGTCGTTCGGCACATTGCCGCGGGCACACTTCACAGAGCAAGACGCACGCAAACAGCCGTTCATGACGGCCACCGAACATCTCGATCCTTCAGGGTTCGTGGTGGGGGGACAGGCAACAGTACTACATCGGTCGGTCGGTGTCATGCCAGAAGCGAACTTGCCCGTATCATGACGATCGTCGCGCCCCGGCCTGTGTTCGTGCAGCTTGTGCAACGACTCGCGACCCCACGAGCAGGTGCGATGCCTCTACACTCGCCGTTTGTGCCTGCGCGAATCGGTTTGTTCGGCGGCACGTTCGACCCCCCTCACGTTGGCCATCTCGTCACGGCGGTCAACGTGCGCCATGCCCTGAAATTGGACTTCGTCATTTTGATGGTTGCTAACGTGCCGTGGCAGAAGGCTGGAACCCGCCCCATCACCGACGCGCAAGCCCGCCTTGCAATGGTTGAGGCAGCCGTGGCCGATGTGTACGGGCTGTTCGCCGGCCGCGCTGAAATCGACCACGGCGGCCATAGCTATACCGCCGATACGCTGGAATTCTTGTCTCAGCAGCACCCGGGAGCGTCACTCTTCACCATCGTCGGCGACGACGCCGCGTCGAAGATCGAGACGTGGGAACGCTACGAAGAGGTGGCCCGCCAGTCCACGCTTGTGGTGGTGGACAGGCCGGGCGCACCCGTCGAGCTGCCTGCCGGCTTCGGCTGGGAGCGCGTCGAAGTTCCCCGCCTGGAGGTTTCCAGCACCGATCTGCGCGACCGCTGCCGCGATGGCAGACCGTTGGACTACCTCGTCACTGAGCCCGTGCTGGAAGTGATTCGTTCGTTGGGTCTTTACGAGGGGGCCGTATGAGTGCCCTCCCCAGCGTTCGTCGTCGTCGCACGGCCATCATGCTCGTGGCCAACCTGCTGGCCCTTGTAGCGCTCGGTGGCATTGGCTACGCCGGGGTCCGCGCATTGAAACGCTACGAAGGTGCCACCAAGGTCACCGTCGAGTCGATCAAGTTGCCAGTGACCCCAGTGGGAATGCTGGCCACTGTCAACGCGGACGATCAGCTCACCAGTGTTGCCGTGTTCGTGCTGGCGGCCGGGTCGCAAGTCGGTGGCAGCATCGTCACGGTTCCCGTGTCCTCGGATTCGAACCCGTTGCCCAGCGGGATTGACCGCATTCCGCTGACACAGGCGTACGCCGACGGTGGCGAAGCGGCTCTGGTCCAGGCAGTGGAGAGCGTGCTCTCGATCACCATCGACGTCAGCACCGTTGCTCCGCCGGCTGAGGCTGAGTCGCTGCTTGCACCCGTTGCACCCTTCTCGGTCAACCTGCCTGCCGACGTGCAGAAAACTGTTGCCGGCGGTGACACAGATGTGCTCGTTCCCGCTGGGCAGGCAAGCATTTCGGCATCGCAGGCAGTAGCGGTGCTGACGACTGTGGCGAACGGGCAGCTCGACGTCGACCGGCGAGGCAACATCGACGCGGTCTGGGCCGGTGTGGCGGCAGGCGTCGGAGCTGGAGGAGCCACGCCCGATGTGTCGGTTCCCATTGCGTCGCTTGCTGACTTGATGGGTCGCCTGTTTGCTGCGCCCGTCGAATCGCGTGGGTTGCCGGCCGAACCCATTGCCGTCGCCGACAATCCCGACAACAAAGACGTCGAAACGCTGGTCCGCTACGAGGCCATCTTCGTGTTGGCGTCGGTTGCGCCGGCCTCGATGTCGGCGCCATCCACTGGGCTGGTCTTCCGTATCGAAGCACCGCCTGGCTACGAAGACCGCGTCAAGTTCGCCGTCCGCGCCATTCTCTTCCTCGGTGCCAACGTCGTGTCCGTGTATCTCGGCGCCGAGGTTCACGAAGCGACTCGCTACTACATCGACGACCCGCGTCTCGTGGCGGAAGCGGAGAGCAACAACGCTTTGTTCGGCGTCACAGAAACCCTCAGTCCCGACGTGCCCATCGAGGGCATCGACGTGATCCTGCAACTGGGAACAGACTTCCTCAACGGTGCTGGCGACGAACTTCCCAGCACCACGACCTCGACAACGGAGCCAGCATGACTCAGACAGCCGGAGAGGCAGCGCTGCAGCTTGCCAAGGTGGCCGCACGTGCGGCAGACGCCAAGAAGGCCGAGCACACGCTGGTCCTCGAGGTGGGCGACGTGCTGCAGATCACCGACTACTTCGTCATCGCCAGCGCTGGCAACCGCCGCTTGGTGAAGGCCGTCGTCGATGCGGTGGAGGACGCCGTTCGTGACGAGCTTGGCCGCGCCCCGATTCGTTCGGAGGGGATGAGCGAGCAACAGTGGGTGCTGATCGACTACGGCGACGTCGTCGTGCACATCTTCGCCGAAGAAATTCGGATGTACTACGAAATCGAGCGCCTGTATCGCGATGTGCCCAAGATCGAGTGGGCCGACGCCGAGGCCGTTGCGGATGCCGACGAGACCGACTCCGCAGATGATGGGTCGATCACCGAGGAGTAAAATCCTCGTGCGTATGTGATCGTCGTCACCGATGGCGATGCCGTGCCCATCGCTACAGTAGATGGGGTCATGGCAACAACGCTTTCCGGTTCGTTCGACACCGCCCAACTTCCTCGCATCGCCCCCGACCCTGTCACCGTCACGGTGGCTCGCACGGTGTCACCTGGCTTCGAGGCTCAGTACGTGCAATGGACCGAGGACGTAGTGGCCACGCTGCGCAAGTTTCACGGGTGCCTCGGTGCCGGTGTGCTGCACCCGGGTCCCGACGGTGGCGAGCATCAGATCATCTTCCGCTTCGTCGACGGCCTTCACCTGCGCGAGTGGGAGCGTTCGCCCCAGCGGGCCGCACTGATGGCCCGCGCCGCCGGCTTCGTGTCACACGAACGTATTCAACGCACGGTCGGCGTGGACAACTGGTTCGAACTGCCGGATCGTGCCGAACCCAAGCGCACGAAGGCCGGTCGCATTGCCACCGACGTTGCGTGGGTCTATCCGGTCGCCATCCTGGCTTCGCTGGTGCTGGCACCGCGGATCGCGCAGTTGCCGGTTGCTCTTCGAGTCACCATCTCCACGTTGCTGATCACCGCCGTCATGCGTCTGGCGGTGGGCCCGATGCGTACCAAACTCCGCTCACGCCGAACTCTCTGAGTCGCACGTTTTGAGAGGCATGGGCGCGCTGGTATCGTCCTGCACTCGTTCGGGGCTGTAGCTCAGTTGGTAGAGCACTTCCATGGCATGGAAGGGGTCTGGGGTTCGATTCCCCACAGCTCCACG
>JBBQMG010000137.1:0-10684 GCA_038328705.1 Acidimicrobiales bacterium
TACTACTTCAACTTCGTGCAGGTGCCCGCGTTCGGTCTGTTCGAGGCCGAGCCGCACAAGGAGATCGGTGGCAAGGCCCGTCTCATCGCCATCGACAAGATCGCTCGCAAGGCGCTGTGGTGGTTCCGTTGGGCAGCGGCCAGCACGTTCGTCACGGGCATCCTCATCACCATCGTCACCAAGAACTACTTCGCCAGCGGCTTCGGCAAGAGCGCCGGTGGTATTGCCATCAGCGCCGGCATGTTGCTGGGCACGATCATGATGCTCAACGTATGGGGTGTCATCTGGCGCTGCCAGAAGGTCGTGCTCGCCAACGCAGCCAATGTGCTCGCCGGCGGTACTCCCGACCCCGGCGCCGCCGCAGCCGGCCGCAAGGCAATGATGGCAAGTCGTCAGAACACGGTCTTCTCCATCAGCATGCTGTTCTTCATGGTCTACAAGGGCCACTCGCTGCGTCAGGGCGCCGAGGTCAGCTCCGGTGGAATGATGGCGTTCTGGACCATCTCACTGGTCATCATCGTGGTCATGGAACTCAACTGCCTGGGCATGCTGCCATGGAAGTCCGAAGCCAACAAGGGTCTCAATCAGATGTACGACGGCCCCGGTGTGCGGAACCCGCTGATCGCAGCGTTCGGCCTGTGGGCAGTGTTCCTGATCCTCAGCGAGATCTTCCTCAAGGCTGCGTAGTCGTCAAGGCTGCGTAGTCGTCAAGGCTGCAATCAACGTCACGTCGAGTGCGGCGACGGCGCCAATCACCAAGGTTGCCGGAGACTGCACAGCGGTCGTGCCCAGTTCGCTGAGCATGCAGCGCTGTGCAGTCTCCGCGCCGGTGGTCGCACGATGAATCGCGGCGACCGGGGTATCGGCGGCCAACCCACCGGCTATCAGCGCGTCTGCAATTTCGCTGCGATGAGCAACCCCCATCAGCACCACCAGCGTGCCGCCGGTCTGCGCAAGCGCAGCCCAGTTGACCGGTGTCTCTCCGTGCTGGCGATGGCCCGTGACCACGGTGAATGACGCTGCCATGCCGCGAAATGTCACCGGCACGCCGGCAGCCGCGGGTGCTGCGAGTGCTGACGAGATGCCCGGCACGAGATCGCACTGCACACCTGCCGCCGCCAGTGCAACGGCTTCCTCGCCGCCGCGACCGAACACGAACGGGTCTCCGCCCTTCAGGCGCACGACTCGTCGTCCTTCGCCGGCGAGACGGACCAGCAAGAGGTTGATCAACTCCTGAGCGGCACCCTGGCCGGGCCGCTTGCCGACATCGATCAACTCGGCATTCGGCGAGATGAGCGCGATCACGCCGTCGCCGACAAGAGCGTCGTAGACCACGACATCAGCGGCCGCGAGCAACTTGGCGGCGCGAATAGTGAGCAACTCGGGGTCGCCCGGGCCGGCACCGACGAGCGCGACAGTGCCACACGGTGTCCTGCCTCGGAACGACTCAGCGGTCATTCGCTCCTGTCTATCATGATTCCCGATAATTCCGATCAGAATTATGGATTTCACCAAGGGTAGGATCGAATCATGGCCTTCCCATACCCGGTTTTCCTTGACCTGCAAGGCGTTCCCGTGCTGGTTGTCGGCGGCGGAGTGATCGCCTTCCGCAAGGCAAGCGCCCTCGCGGAGGCCGGCGCGTTGATCACCGTGGTGGCGCCCGAGATAGTGCCTGAGCTGGTAGCACTGGCTGCTCACGTCGAGCTTCGACGGTACGAGACGGGTGAGGCGGCCCGCTACCAGCTCGTGATCACCGCCACCAACGATGCGGCCGCCAACGCGCAGGTGGCCGCTGACGCCCGCGCGGCCCAGGTGTGGGCCAACAGCGCCGACGACCCACAGAACTGCTCGTTCATCTTGCCGGCACTTGCGCGCCGAGGTCTGGTGACTATTGCGGTCAGTACCGGCGGCGCCAGCCCGTCGCTGGCCGGCACGGTGCGCACGCGCATAGCCGAGCAGATCCTCACCCCGCAGGTGGAGGCGGCGGCCGTGGAGCTGGCCCGCCAGCGGGCGGAGATCCACGCAGCTGGCGACAGCACCGAGTTGGTGGAGTGGGGCGACCGAGTTCGCGAGGCGCTGGGCGACGAACTCAGCTGACGGTGAGCGAGGAGTTCATGTTGGTGTGCCCGGGGATCTCGCACACGATGCGATACTCGCCCGGGGCGATGTTCAGCTCGACCGTCTTACTGTCGCCGGGACTGGAAAGGTCGACCAGCTTGCCGACGTCCTTGCCGTTCTTGTCGAGCACCTGCAAGTTGTGCGGCAGAGAGCTGTCGTTGGCCGCGAAGATTGTGATGGTGCCGTCGGTCGAGGTGGCCGTGTAAGCCGTAGCGTTCCATGCGGTGCCATCGAGCGCACGCACCTCGATATCGACGCCGGTGGGCGCCGTGCCGCCGCTGGCGCGCTCAGCGCCACAAGCTCCGAGAGCGAGGAGGGCGACAGCAAGCACTGGGGTCAGATACCGGGACTTCATGCTCCGAATTCTAGAAGTATCGACTTCGGAAATACAACTCGTGCGCTGCGTCGCATTCGGGTCGCGTCGAAGGTGTTGTTCGCAAGTACCATCACCTGCGATGACTACCACCGAATCCTCGGCCGGGAAGTTCGGCGCGAACTCCTGGCTCGTCGAGGAAATGTACGAGCAGTTCCGCTCCGACCCTGCCTCCGTGAGCGAAACGTGGCAAGAGTTCTTCGAGGACTACAAGACCATTGCACCCACCCCGGCCGCACCGGCCAATGCTGCGACCGCGCCAGTTGCGGCAGCGGGTCCTGCTTCCGCCTCGTCATCGCCTGCGGCCGCTGCACTCCCTGCCACCGAAGTCGAGGAGATCGGCGAGCCGATTCGCGGCGCTGGTGTCGCCATCGCCAACAACATGGAGCGCAGCCTGGCGGTGCCCACCGCCACCAGCTTCCGCAACATTCCGGCGAAGCTGCTCGAGGTCAATCGCTCAGTCATCAACGGTTACCGCAGCCGCACCGGCCAAGGCAAGGTCAGCTTCACGCACCTCATCGGCTACGCCATCGTGCGTGCGATTTCCGACGCTGTACCCAACATGAACAACTCGTTCACCACCGGCACCGACGGCAAGCCGCGCATCATTCGCAACGAACACGTCAGCATGGGCTTGGCGGTCGACGTCAGCAAGGCCGATGGCAGTCGCACCCTTGTCGTGCCCGTGTTGCGCGAAGCCGACGCCCAAGACTTCGCCGGCTTCCTGTCCGCGTACGAAGACCTCATCCGTAAGGTCAAGAGCAACAAGCTCGCGGTCAGCGACTTCCAGGGCGCCACCATCTCGCTCACCAACCCGGGCACCATCGGCACCGTGCAGAGCGTGCCACGCTTGATGCCCGGCCAAGGGGTCATCGTCGGCGTTGGCAGCATCGACTACCCGGCCGAGTTCCAGGGCGCCGACCACAGCACTCTTGGTGCGCTGGGTGTCAGCAAAGTCGTCACCATCACCAGCACGTACGACCACCGCATCGTGCAGGGCGCCGAGAGCGGCATGTTCCTCAAGCGCGTGCACGAACTACTGCTGGGCGAGCACAGTTTCTACGACGAGGTCTTCGCCAGCCTCGGCGTGCCGTACGAGGCAGTGCAGTGGCACGTCGACCAGAACCCGGTCGATCGTGAAGACGCCATGTTGCACAAGCAGATGCAGGTGGCCACGCTCATCCGCGTGCACCGCGTCCGCGGGCACCTCATCGCGGACCTCGACCCGCTGCGCTGGCAGCAGCCACACATGCCGCCCGAGCTTGATCCGGCCACTTACGGCCTCACCATCTGGGACCTCGATCGCGAGTTCCTCACTGGCGGTGTCGGCGGCAAGGAGAAGTTGAAGTTGGGCGACCTGCTGCACGTGCTGCGCGATGCGTACTGCCGCACCATCGGCGTCGAGTACATGCACATTCAGGACTTCGCTGAGCAGCGCTGGATCCAGAGCAAGCTGGAGGGCGGCGCGTACGAGCTGAACAAGGATCGCAAGCGTCGTATCGTCGAACGGCTCAACGCCGCCGAGGCGTTCGAGAAGTTCCTTGCGACCAAGTACGTGGGCACCAAGCGCTTCGGCCTCGAGGGTGCAGAGAGTGCCATCCCGATACTCGACCAGGTGCTGACCATGGCCGCCGACGGCGGCATGGACTCGGCGGTATTGGGCATGGCCCACCGCGGTCGACTCAACGTGCTGGCCAACGTCATCGGCAAGAGCTACGACCAGATCTTCAAGGAGTTCGAAGGTCACGTCGACCCCAGCTCTGTCCAGGGCTCGGGCGACGTCAAATACCACCTCGGTGCCAGCGGCAAGTACGCCGGGTCCAACGGGGAATCTCTGCGTCTCGAACTGGCCGCCAACCCCAGCCACCTGGAGACGGTCGACCCCATCGTGTTGGGCATCGTCCGCGCCATCCAGGACAACATCGAACCTCCCGGCTCGTTCCCCTCGCTGTCCATCCTGATTCACGGCGACGCCGCGTTCGCAGGCCAGGGCATCGTCGCCGAGTGTCTTGCGATGAGCGACATCGCCGGCTACCGCGTCGGCGGCACCATCCACCTCATCATCAACAACCAGATCGGGTTCACCACCAGCCCGCAGCACTCGCGCAGTTCGCTCTACTGCAGCGATGTCGCGAAGACGGTGCAGGCGCCTATCTTCCACGTCAACGGCGACGACCCCGAGGCGTGTGTTCGAGTTGCGGAGCTGGCGTTCGAGTACCGCCAGCGCTTCCACAAAGACGTCGTCATCGACATGGTCTGTTACCGCCGCTTCGGCCACAACGAAGGCGACGACCCCAGCTACACACAGCCCTTGATGTACAAGGCGATCGCCGAGCACCGCAGTGTGCGCAAGCTCTATGTCGAGGCGCTGGTCAAGCGTGGCGAGTTGTCGGTCGAAGAGGCCGAGGGCGCCTTGGCCGACTTCCACACCAAGTTGCAATCCGCGCTCGACGAGACGCGGTCTCATGCCCCCGAGCCGAGCAAGGCTGCCAAGCCACCCAAGCCGATGGGTGTTCGGCCGCACGTCGAGACCGGCGTCGACCGCGCAACGCTCGACGCCATCTTCGATCACTTCACGGAGTATCCCGAGGACTTCACGCCGCACCCGAAGCTGGCACGCCAGTTCGAGACGCGGTCGAAGATGTACCACGAGCAGGGTGAGATGGAGTGGTCGACTGCGGAGCTGCTGGCAATGGGCTCGCTCGTCGCCGAGGGCACCCCCGTGCGTCTTGCAGGTGAAGACAGTCGCCGCGGCACGTTCAGTCAGCGCCACGCCGCACTGATCGACTACGAGAACGAGCAGCCGTGGGTGCCCATCGCAACACTGCCGGGTAAGGCCGCCAACTTCTGGGTGTACGACAGCCTGCTCAGCGAGTACGCCGCGCTCGGTTTCGAGTACGGCTATGCGCACGAGAACCACGAGGCGCTGGTCATCTGGGAAGCCCAGTTCGGCGACTTCGTCAACGGTGCCCAGATCATCATCGACCAGTACCTCGTCGCCGCCGAGGACAAGTGGGGCCAGGAAAACGGCCTGGTGCTGCTGCTGCCCCACGGCTTCGAGGGCCAAGGTCCCGAGCACAGTTCGGCAAGAATCGAGCGTTTCCTCACGCTGTGCGCAGAGGACAACATCCAGGTGTGCAACGCCACTACCGCAGCCCAGTACTTCCACCTGTTGCGTCGTCAGGTGCGCCGCGATGTGCGCAAGCCCTTGGTGCTGTTCACCCCCAAGGGGCCGCTGCGCATGAAGGAGAGCCGTTCGCCGGTCTCAGACCTCATCGCCGGTTCCTTCCAGGAAGTCCTCGACGACCCCACAGTCGTCGACCGGGCTGCGGTGCAACGCGTCGTATTCTGTAGCGGCAAGGTGGCCTGGGATGCATTTCGCGAGCGCGACGCTCGGTCTGCACCGGTCGCAGTCGTTCGCGTCGAGCAGCTGTACCCGTTTCCCGGTGCCCAGATGCGCGACGTGTTGGGGACTTACCCCAACGCCAAGGACGTGGTGTGGCTGCAGGAGGAACCCGACAACATGGGTGCGTGGCGCTTCGTCGAGGCCCGTTTCTGGAACGTGAAGCAGCAAGGCTACGACTTGCGTTCTGTGTGCCGTATCGGTAGCGGCAGCCCTGCCACTGGCAGCAAGGCCATCCACGACCAGGAACTGGTCGACCTGATGGACGAAACCTTCCAAGACCTGTAGCCGCTGCGCACGTCCGCGCTGATCACAGCCACTCTCATCGTCACACTCCAGCTCCTGCTCGGAGCAGCGGAGCACGCCTCTTCGATCACACGGAATATCTACCGTTCGGGAGGACTCAAACGCGTGCCGCTGCGTCGGCTTGCCGACGGGGAACCTGAATGACGTAACGCTCGTCCGGCGTCACCTCGCCGCCAACCTTGGTGTTGGCGCACATGTTCAGACCGTTGTCGTCAGGCTCGACGATCTCGGAATCGAAACCTGCTGCGACCGGTCGATCGAGTGCGTGCTCGGCCTCCCGCATCGAGCACGGACTCGGACGGGAAAGCGTGACCCTTCGACCATACCGAAGCACTGAAGAACGCGAACAGCGAAGATCACGATGGCCCAGAAGCCCAACAATGCGGAGCATCGCCCCAACCGTAATACAGCGAATAGTGCCTGATCTCGTGCCGTCTGTGCAGCAAGCAGAGCGACAAATCGGTGTGCTCCCACTAGGGCGTCGCTGCCGCAGCCGAGGTGACAACGTCGACTGGAGCACATTCCGGTCGGCTCTGGCCGGGTGCAACGAATCCAAGGGGCGTGGCGCAGTCCCGATACCACCACGCAAATGACGTGCGTACCGACAGGATCGTCATAGACCGAGACCGGTCGCCATGGGCTACCGAGCGTCGGGCTCGCCGCCAACGCGTCGCATGGCTACAAGTATCCGACGTTCGATGAGGTAAGGCCCGTCGGCAGATCCAGTCCTGGCATCTGCTCGCGCGGACAGCTGCCCCGTGCAACCCTGGTCGAGCTGTCACCGGAGGACGAAGTGCGGCCAGCGACGGCAAAACAGCACACTGTCAAAACCGACAACGACACTGGCGGGTGCACACGAGCAGAATGCCCCAAGTGGAGGCCCTTGCCCAGTGACCTATCGGCAGTTCCGCGATTCTCATTCTGTGGCACACCACAGACGAACGTACTTCTGTGGTGTGCCACAGACCGCTGAACGCCGCATCGTGACCTGCCCCTGTTGCCAGATAGGGGTTCAGCGTCCCGTGAGTCGTTGGACGATAGGGGCGAACTCGTGAGCCCGGTCGGCCTGCAGCACGTGGTACGAGTAGCCCCATCGTTCGCGCCGGCGGTGCAGCTGATCGTCGATCTGGCTCTCGTTGCCGACCAGGATGATTGGCGAGGCGAGCACGTCATCTGGCGGGGCGGCAAAACGATGGCTCATCTTCTCAGCGACAGCTGTGGCATCTTCGGTGACATGAGCAACCGACAGCCACGCCGTGAACTCGAGCGACTCGAACCGATCGCCCGCCGAGTCTCGTATCCACTCGAACTTCTCATCGATGGCCGCCTCCAATGCATCTCGGCCGGCGTTGGCGCGGTCCTTCGCGCTGGGTAGCGAAGGGTTGACACCGATGATGTCGGCGGTGGACGCGGCGAACGTGAGCAGTCGCTGGCCGCCACCGGCAATGATGATCGGCGGGCCTCCGTCGCGAAACGGCTTCGGCGTCCCGTCGAGATCGGTGATTTGGTAGTACTGGCCATCGAATGTTGCCGGGCCGTTCCCGAACAACAACTGCAGTACGAGCGTGTGCTCGATCAGCCGGCTGACGCGAACCCCCGGTGCGTCCATCGTGATACCCGAGCGGTCGTAGTCGGTCTCCTGGTAGCCGGCTCCTAGGCCGACTTCGAGGCGACCTTGCGACAGTACGTCGATCGAGGCGAGTTCCCGCGCAAGCACGGCCGGGTGGCGAAAGTCGCACGCCAGCACCATCGGCCCGACCTTCAGCGTCGTCGTCGCCATGGCAGCTGTGGCCATCGCGGTGATCGGACCGTACCCCTCGTGAAAGTGGTCCGGCACGAACAACGTGGAGTAGCCGAGAGCTTCGACCTCCTTCGCCGAATCGGCCCATGACATTCCGTCGAACGGTGCCATCATTTCGACGCCGAACCGGAACGGATGGGTCACTGCGGCCCTACCTCGTGCATGGCGTCTAGCCGTTCGAACAAACCGACGCGCAACCGGTCGCTGTCCATCGTGCGGCCACCGGCGCCATACATCGCGCCACTCTTGGGCATCGGTGACGGAGGATTCTTGGCGTACTCGACGGCGGCCGCCAGGTCCACTGCGAATGCCTCGGCAACGCCTTCCTGAGTGTTTGGGCGGGTGATGCAGAAGTGCAATGCGGGCGGCCGCTGCAGGCCGTTCATCCGCCAGCCGCGATCGGCGAGACCGTCGTTGACGTGGAAGATGTCGATGCCGCTGTCGGGGCTGGCTTTGAATGCAACATTGAACAACGAGTCGCCGATCAACTCCAGTTCGGGGTGCTCGCGGACAGCCGCCTTCACTGCGTCGGCGGTTCGGAAGATGTCGGCTGCGATTGCTCGATAGCCGGCCTTGCCCATGTGCAGCATCGAGGCCCATGTGGCGGCGATCAGTCCGCCGCTGCGGCTGCCTCCCATACTGGGGGATGAGTACATGCCTCCGGGCCAGCCTTCCTGCAGGAAGTACTGCTCGCGTCGCCATGACTTCGGCTTGAACAGCAAGACCGAGCTGCCCTTCAGTGCGTAGCCGTACTTGTGCGTATCGGCCGAGATGGACGTGACACCCGGAACGCGGAAGTCGAACGGCGGTAGCGGATGTCCGAGATCCTCCGCCCACGCGATGATGAACCCGCCCAGGCAACCGTCGACGTGCAACCCGATGCCGTGCTCGAGTGCCAATTGGCCGAGTGCTGGAATGGGGTCGATGAGACCATGGGGATACGTACCGGCCGAACCAACGAGCGCAACAGTGTTCGGACCGATGTGGTCGCAGACGAAGTCGAGGTCGACGACGTACTGGTCCGTGACCGGTGCCTTCACCGCGTCGATACCGAAGTAGTGAAAGGCCTTGTCGAGCGCGGGGTGCGCCGTCACCGGCACGATCACCTCCGGCTGCTCGATGCCCTTCACGTTGCGGCCCCATTCGCGATAGGTGAGCATTGCGGTGACCAGACTTTCGGTACCGCCAGAGGTGAGCAAGCCACCCACGCCGTCGGGCCCCTCGGTGTCGCCGTGCAGCATGCCGGCGGTCATCGCGATGATCTCCGCCTCCATCTTCGTCGCGCTCGGGTACATGTCGCGCTGCAGAACGTTCGAGTGTGCGTAGAACGCATACGCCTCGACAAGGAATGCATAGTGGTCGTGGTCGCCGCTGTAGATGCTGCCGCTGACCCGACCGCTGTCGCCCTTTGCGTCCTCCTCGATGGACATCTCACGGAGCTCACGCAGGATGTCGTCGCGGCTCACGCCCTGCTCGGGCAGGGCCGCGTGCACGTCGTACCGATCTGCGTAGGGATGCAAGGCTGAGACAGCCTTGACGACGGCTTCTGGGGTAGTGCTCATGATGGGTCCTCGTTGTCTAGGAGTTGAGTGCGTCGTAGAACGGCGCGGCGCGGTCGTGAAAGTCGATGAACTGGGGGAGCAGTCGTTGGTACACGGTGTGAGCCGCCGGGTCCGGGTCGTGCAATTGGGCGGTCGGCAGCATTGCTCGGCTGTCGTCGAGCGTGATGCGCCCGTCGGCGATCATTGCGACGAGCGCCGCGCCCCGGGCGTTGGTGGATGACGCATCGGCGAGGCGACGGACCGGGATGCCGAAGCAGTCGGCGAGGCACTGGCCCCACAACGGTGAGCCGGCCCCACCTCCGCCGAAGCCGACCTCGCCGTACGTGCTTCCCGCGAGGGCAGAAAAATGAGGCAACAGCCACGCGGCGTTCAGAGCGACACCTTCGACCACTGCCCTCGCCAAGTCGCCACGGTTGCTGCCGAGGCTGATGTTGACGAACGCCGCGCGCGTGCGGCTGTGGTAGCTGGGGGCGAGCGAGCCGATCAGCCACGGCAGGAACATGACCCCGTTGGCACCACACGGAGCTGCGGCTGCAAGGGCGATGACGCGTTCGAATGCATCGGGCGGGGCCGGATCGCCGAGACCGTCATTCGGGTAGATGATGTTGTTGACGAGGACGTCGAGTGCTTTGCCGCCGACCCCGTTCTCGGCCACCAGAAAGTAGCTGCCGGCGAGCGAGCTGGGTGCCGACGTCAGTCCGTGGGCAAGGTCGTGGCGTTTATCGGGCAGATGTGTTGCCATCACCGTCGTGGTGCCGATGATCAGGCCGCATCGGCTGCTGTCGGTCGCACCTGTGCCGATTGCCGAGGTCACCGAGTCGATCGTCGCATCGGCGATGAGGGCATTCGGTGAGACGCCCAGGTGGTCGGCAGCGCTCGCGGTGATGGTGCCGCGAGGCTGACCCATCTGCACGAGTGGTGGCAGTTTGTCGACATCCAGAGCCGACATGGCCAACAGCTCATCGCTGTACTCGGTGGAGCCCCAGACGCGATTGTCGACCGACAGCATCGGGAACATGGTGTTCTGGGTCGCTGTCACGTGGCCGGTGAGGCGAGCCGCGATTGCGTCCATCGGCTCCACGAATGCAACTGCTGCCACGTACACCTCGGGCCAGAGGTCG
>JBBQMG010000138.1:0-10639 GCA_038328705.1 Acidimicrobiales bacterium
GGTGGTCCTTCTTGTGGGTCTTGAAGTGACCCGTGAGGTGGTTGATGCGGCCGGTGAGCAACGCAATCTGCACCTCGGGCGAGCCGGTGTCGCCCTCGTGGAGCTTGTGCTTGTTGATGATGTCTTGGTCTGCCATGAGAAGAGCCTTCCAGAAGGAGGTCGCCGTGGCGGGTGAGCCACTGGCATCACATCGGAGGTTGGGCCCCGATGGACGTCGCAATGCTAGCGGCGACTCCCGCGTATCAACCCCGCACGGCACGGTACGCCGAGGCACGACATGGGCCGATCACCTCCCTACACTCGGCACGGATGAGTCGGATCGAGCTGCGGGACCTCACCAAGTCGTTCGGCGAGCTGGCGATCGTGGACGCACTGTCGCTCGATATCGGCAGCGGCTCGTTCGTCAGCGTGATCGGGCCCTCCGGGTGCGGAAAGACCACGCTGCTCCGGGTGATCGCAGGCCTGGAGCCGGCGACGGCCGGCGGCATCACTGTTGACGGCGGCAGCCCTCGCGCTGCTCGCTCGCACAAGCGTGTGGCGATAGTGCCCCAGCAGCCCGCACTGCTCCCGTGGCGCACGGTGTACGAGAACGCTCGCCTGCTGCTCGATGTCAATCGTGGGGCGAACCCGCCCGAGGCAACCGAGCCCACTCCCCTGCTTCACGAGGTCGGGCTCGGCGACTTCCTCGATGCATATCCGCACGAGCTCTCCGGTGGCATGCAGCAGCGGGTGGCCCTCGTGCGAGCGCTCACGCTCGGCGCTCCACTTCTGGTGATGGACGAGCCATTCGCCGCGCTCGACGAGATCACCCGCTCCGAGATGCGCACACTTCTCAATCGGCTGGTCGAAGGTCGCGGCGTGACGGTGCTGTTCGTGACGCACAGCATCGCGGAGGCCGTCGCCCTCAGCGACCGGGTCTTGGTCAGCAGCCCGCGGCCCACAGCCGTCGTTGCCGACATCGATGTCGACCTGCCACGCCCGCGTGCCACCGACGTAGAGGACGACCCTCGCTTCGTCGAACTCTGTGCGGCCGTTCGGCATGCGTTGCACCAAGGAATGCGGTCATGAGCCGACGAGTGGTCGCGCCACTCGTGGGCATCGTGGGATTCCTTGCGCTGTGGGAGGCCGTGGTGCGCGTCGGCGACGTCCGGCCGTTCGTGCTGCGAGCGCCTTCCCGAATAGTCGCGTACCTCGCAGACCATTTTGGCGACTATGCGGGCGCTGCCTGGGTGACGGCACAGCACGCCCTCATCGGCTCACTGATCGGCCTGCTGGTGGCGCTCGTCATCGGCTCGGCGATGGCCGCGTACGCATTCGCCGAGCAGGCAGCCCAGCCGGTGCTGACGCTGCTTCAGGTCACGCCGTTCGTCGCCTACATCGCATCGGTGGTCCTATGGCTGGGCTCGGGCACGCGGCCGGCGGTGTTCATCGTGGCGTTGGTCAGCATGCCGGCGTTTGCTTTCGCTGCTGCCGATGGCATGCGAAGCGCAGATCCCGCGGCTCGCGAATTGCTGGCTTCGGTCGATGCTTCGCGTTGGGAGGTGCTGTGGCGATTGCGGCTGCCCTCGGCCATCCCCTCGCTGTTCACGACCGCTCGCTATAACGTCGGACTCGCGCTGATTGCCAGCTACCTCGTAGAGGGCGGCAACTTCGCCAACCAAGGTCTGGGTGCAATCGGCAAGCGCGCCGCAGCGCTCAATAAGGGCGATGCCCTGTGGGGTGCGATCTTCTCCATGGCGATCCTGGGCACCGTCGCTCTCCTGCTGCTCTCACTGCTGCAACGACTGGTGATGGGCTGGCACGTCTCGCAACGAACTCGGCCGACTTGAACCGCTACGGTGCAAGCAATGGCCGATGAGACCTCCCCGGACACCGCAGCACCGTCGACACCAGACCTTGTTGGGCTGCGGACGCGAATCGACCAGCTCGACGCCGCCCTCATCGCGATCGTGGCCGAACGCCTCGCTGTCTGCCGCGAAGTTGCCGCCGTCAAGCAGGGCTTCGACACGCCCGTCATCCAACCGGCCCGCGTCCGTGACGTGGTGACCTCCCGCCGCCAACGCGCCATCGAGGCAGGTGTCGACGCCGACTTCGCCGAGCAACTGTTCCGAGTGCTGCTCACCGAGACCCACCGCATCGAAGTCGCGGGGCACCGTCGCGACCCAGCTCCCGACAAGCAGGCCGCGCTCGGCGAACGATCCGGACTGGACACGGTGGCAACCAGGGTCGACCATGTCGTGGTCGTCGTGCAGGATCTTGTCGCCGCCGTTGCTTCGATGACGCAGCGCTTCGGGTTTCACGAGCTGACCTTGGCCGACCCGCGACCGGGTGTTGCGGCGCTCGCCGCCGGCGGCGTGACCTTCGTGCTCGTTGGGCCGAAAGCTTCACCAGGCGTGGCCCGTTACCTCGCTGCGCGCGGACCGGGCGTGCAGCACGTATCCATCGAGGTGCTGAATGCCGGCTACGCCCGTGCATGTCTCGGCGACGCTGGTGCCCCGCTGCTCACCGAGGTCACCGCCGACGCTGACGGCCACGAACAGTTCTTTGCCGCCGACGACCCCACCACGGGTGTGCAACTGGGATTCATCTCCCGCACCGGCCACCGCGTCGGCGTGGGCACCGCCAACGTGCTGGCGCTGTTCGACACAATCGCTTGAACTGCGCCCGTGGCGACGCTCTCACCGACAACTCCCTCAGCGAGCGAGTATCGATTCAGAACCCTAGGCAAACGGCGGGTTGCTAGGCTCACTTCTCATGCTTCGCCGGGCCATCTTTGCCATTGTCGCCATCTCCTCGACTGTCAGCTGCAGCGGCGATGACACCACCATCGGCAGCCCAGTGCCGAGCACGATCGCCAACGTCGGTACCGACTCTGTGCCCGGTGATTCGATACCGCCAGTGCTCGACGTGACCGCCGACGAGGCCTTTCCCGCCGCCCGCTGTGGAGCCAACAAGGCCGCCGGCACCATCACCTACCTGTCCAGCTACGACTTCGCAGCCTCGGCCTCCATCGTCGATGTGCTGGTTGCTCGGTCGAAGGGCTACTACGCAGATCTGTGCCTGGACGTCGAGATCAAGCCCAGCTTCTCCACGGAGAACTACCCGTTGATCGCCGCCAACAATGCTCAGTTCTCGTCCGGGGGCTCGTTCAGCGAGATGGTCGACTTCGCCGGCGCCAACGACGCCGGTTTCGTCGCCCTCGCTGTCGAAGGTCGAACTGGCATCGACGCACTCATCACGAAGTATGGCGAGGTACCCACCCTCGCCGCGGTGAAGGGGAAGAAGATCGGCGTCAAGGGCGCCATCACTCCTTCGGTCAAGGCAATGCTGGCCAAGAAGGGTTTGGTCGAGGGCACCGACTACGAGACCGTCGGCCTCGAAGGTTACGACCCGCTGGTCCACATCGAGATCCCCGACATCATCGGCTTCCCATGTTTCAAGAGCAACGAACCCAAGCAACTCGAAGCCGCTGACATCCCGTTCAAGCTCTACGACCCCAGCGACTACGGAATCCCGGGCAGCTTCGGCGTCTTGTACACCAACCTCACGTTCCTGGCCGAGCGGCCCACCGCCGCACAGGACTTCATGCGAGCCACGATGCGCGGTCTCGCCGATGCAATCGCCGACCCTGTGGCCGCTGCGCAAGTCGCGGTCGACGCGCTGAACGCCAGCGGCAACGCACTGTTCCTTTCGCCCGAAGGAGAAACTGCCCGCTGGGGTGTGGAGTCCAAGCTCGTCGGCGAGAGCGCCGCGGCGAACGCCCCGCTGGGGCTGCCACTGCTGGACCGGCTGACGGAGGAAGTCACCGCCTACGCCGAAATCGGGCTGTTCGACGGCGTGCCGCCGGTGATCGACACGATGGTCGATGCGTCAGTACTCCAAGGCATCTACGACGCCGCTGGCACCGTGATCTGGCCGGCAGGCAGCTAAACCCTGGCTGGCGGAGCGGCTACGCCAACACGGTACGGGCGTGGTCCACGTCGTTCTTCAGCTGACTGACCAGCGCATCAATGCCGTCGAACTTGCGCTCGCTACGCAGGAAGTTGGTGAACTCGACGCGGGCAGTTTCCGTGTAGAGGTCGCCGGCGAAGTCGAGCAGGTGCGCCTCGAGCAGCGAGTGCTCGGCATGCTCGTAGAACGTCGGTCGCCGCCCAAGGTTGATCGCACACGCGTGGCGGCTGCCGTCTGGGCGGTGATACCAACCGGCATACACGCCGTCCGCTGGGACGCAAACGGCGATCGCCACTTCCACGTTCGCTGTCGGGAAGCCCAGCAGACGACCACGCTGGTCGCCCTGCACGACAACGCCGCGAGCCTCGAAAGGATGGCCCAGCATGGTCGCCGCCAGTTCGACCTGGCCGCCGGCCATGGCCCGACGAATCGCCGTCGAGCTGATTGGTTCATCGGGCCCATCGGACCGCGCGACCAGCGACAGAGGCAGCACCTCGAAGTCGCGCACTGCGCCGAGTTCGCGAAGCGTCGCGACGTTGCCTTCGCGACCGTGACCGAAGTGGAAGTCTTCCCCCACCACCACCACCGAGGCCGCCACACAATCGACCAGAACCCGCTGTGCGAAACTCATCGGTGCTTCCAACGACTGCGCCTCGTCGAACTTGACGACCAGTGTCGCGTCGATGCCGGTGGCGGCAAGCAGCTCCAGCTTCTGGTCGAGGTCGGTGAGCAGTTGCGGCGCCGACTCGGGCCGCACGACGGAGGCCGGGTGTCGGTCGAACGTCAACACTGCACTGCGAGCACCGGTGACTTCGGCGATGCGTCGGACCTCTGCGATCACGGACTGATGACCGAGATGAACACCGTCGTAGGCACCGATGGTGATGACGGTGCGCTCGCCGGGCCACGGTGAGGCGGAGAGATCGGTGACGACTCGCACTACGACAACGCTAGCGGGGCGGTCAGCAGCCCGCCGCTTCGGTCGCCATCGAGAACGGGATCTGCTTGGACAGCACGGCAGTGAGATCCGGGCCGACGTAGGCAGCCAGCTCGGCAGGCGCTGCCGTATCGCCCGCGTAGCCGCGCTGGGCGATCTCATTGGCGCCCTCGAAGAAGGCCAGCGACTCCGCGACTCCGTCGTCGTACGGGATCAGCGCAGCAAGCACATCGAGCTGCTTCCCGAACTCGGACATCGTGCCGACACCGGTCACCCATTGAGTGACGTCGGGCTGATTGCCCAACTGAACCACCACCTGGATGTTGACGTAGGCATGGCTGAAGGCGTCGATCACCACTGCGCAGTCGACGGCTCCCCCTGGGGCGGCGGACCCGCCGTCAGTCGGTACCGGCGCCGGCGAGTCGGCCACCTCCGAACCATCGGCGAGCGTCCCCGAGGCGCCTGACGACGAACTCTTGTCGTCGCTACACGCGCTCAACAACCCGACCATTGCAATCATCACAACCGCTGCTCGACTAATCATGATCGAACCATACTTGTGCACTACTTCGTCAGCACGACAGAGGGCTTCGCCTCGACGGCGTCGCGTTCCTCGTACATCGCGAGCAGCTCGCCGTCTGGCCCGAGCACCGCCCACGGGCCAGGGCCCACGAAACCTGCTCGCGCTCGCTCCAAGAGCCGACCGTTACCGACCAGCACCGCTGCCTCGGCGCTGATGATCACTTGTGGGTAGTCGCGCATTGCTTGCGGTAACGAGAGCAATTCCACCTCGTCGGGCGACGCAGCTTCGACGGCGGTGAAGCTGCCGACCGCCGTTCGCCGCAGGTTGCGAAGGTGCGCACCGCCGCCGCAGAGACGACCCAGATCATCCGCCAGTGTGCGGATGTAGGTGCCCTTCGAGCACTGCACTTCCACGGCATACACAAGCGGATCGTCGGTTTCGACAACCTCGAAGCGGCTGACAGTGACCGGGCGAGCCTTGCGCTCGACTTCGATACCTTCACGCGCTAGCTCGTGGAGCCGCTTGCCGTCGATTTTCAGAGCACTCACCATCGGCGGCACCTGCATGATGTGGCCGGTGAGATGGGCAGTGACCATGGCCTGCACCAACGCCGGCGTGAGCGACCTCATGTCGAACGTGGCGATGACCTTTCCGGCCGAGTCCAGTGTGTCGGTGCTGGTTCCAAAGACGACCTCGCCGGTGTATGTCTTGCCCAGATCGGTCAGGAAGCGCAGCAGGCGTGTGGACTTGCCGACGCCCACCAACAACACTCCTGTCGCATCGGGGTCGAGGGTGCCGGCGTGGCCCACCTGCCGCTCTCCGAAACGACGGCGCAGCATGCCGACCACGTCGTGGCTGGTGACCCCGGCTGGTTTGTCGACGACTGCCAACCCGTGCGTGTTGGCTGGCTTACGACGCGCCATCAGGCTTCGGGTTCGGCGTCTACTTCTGGTGCCACCTCGGGCGACGGTGGCCGCTCGGGCAGCGTTGCCTTGTCGTGCAGGATTCGCTCGATGCGCTCGGCGGCGCGAATGGAGTCGTCTGCTTTGAACGAGAGAATCGGTGTCTTCTTCGACCGCAATTGGCGCGCCACAGAACCCTGTATGCGGACCCGATGGTCGCAAAGCGCCCCGAGAATGTCAGCATCGCCCTCTTCGCCCATCAGCGAGTCGAAGAACACGATTGCCCTGTTCATCTCTGGGTCGACGTCGATCGCGGTGATGGTGACCAGCGACAGACGATCGTCGTCGATTCGCACCAACTCGTCGGCAATCACCTCTTGGAGCGAGGTGCTCAGCCGCGCTGAACGCGGGTAGCGGTGGGTCGTGGGTGCCGAAGGACGGCGGGGCTTGCTCACGTCCCCACCCTACCGACCTCGCCGCCACGGACCAGCCGCAATTGGCAGGTGCCTCACCCGAAGTTCGGTGTCGCCCGATTCGAACGCTTCAGTTCGGCCATGCCACTGGCCGTGGCGATGGTTTCTATCGCGTCCCACAACTTGGTGGCTTCCTCGCCCCGAGGAATCGTGGAGATCACCGGCCCGAAGAAGCTTGCTTCGTTGTCAGTGCCGGGGTGGAAGGTGATGATCGGCGTGCCGACGTCGCGGCCCGTACGAGCAAACGCCAACTCGGTCTCCTGCGCAATGTACGCGTCGTGCGACTCGTCGAGCGCGTGCGCGGCGTGCTCGTTGGGCAGCCCATTCGCGGCCAGCAGGCCGGCCATGAACGCGACTGGAGCGGCACCGATTTCGTCGCGGCGCTGCTCCAGGTGAATTGCATTGCCCAACGCCGTGTAGAGCGTGCCGACCTCGGCGTTGCCGTGGCGGAGACGTACCTCGTCACACACTCGGTGCGCGTAGAGACCCGCCATGTGCCCCGCTCGATACTCAGGGGTGTACCACTACTCGGTGCGGTCCTGGTTGATCATTTTCAGCGAGATGAAACGCCAGTTGACGTCGTAGTCGCGCTGCTGCTGGACCTCGGTGACCCACCGAGACGTGATCCACGCCCAGGGACACACTGGATCGAAGAAGAACTCTAGATCAGCCATAGCGTGACGCTACCGACTGTCGCTCAGCGTTGCGGCGCGGATCGTCAGACCCGAGCGATTTCGCGTTCTTCGAACGTTTCGATGAGGTCGCCAGGCTTGAGATCCTGGAAGTCGCTGAGGCCGATACCGCACTCGAAGCCCTCGCGGACCTCGCGTGCATCGTCCTTGAAGCGCTTGAGCGACGTGATGGCGCCCTTCCAGATGATCGTGCCGTCGCGCAAGAAGCGCACCTTCGAGCCACGAGTGATGGCACCGCTGCGCACCATGCAACCGGCGATGCCGCCAATGCGAGGTACCCGAAAGACTTCGCGGACCTCGGCTTCGCCGGTGACCACTTCCTCGTACTCGGGGGCGAGCATGCCGACCATGGCTCGCTCGATGTCTTCGAGCAGCTTGTAGATGATCTCGTAGGTACGGATCTCGACGCCTTCAGAGGCAGCCATGTCGCGGGCCTTGCGGTCCGGGCGCACGTTGAAGCCGATGAGCGTGGCATTGGTGGTTGCCGCCAGGCTGATGTCGTTCTCCGTGATGGCACCCACCGCGCGGTGCACGAACGCCAACTTCACTTCCTCGCGCTCCAGGCGGCGCAACGATTCGGTGACCGCTTCCAACGAGCCCTGCACGTCGGCCTTCAACACGATGTTGAGGGTGGCCACTTCGCCGGCCTGGATGGAGTTGAAGATGTCTTCCAGCTTCACGCCGGTGCTGAGGCGGGCGTCGCCGCGCTGTGCCTTCAGGCGGTAGCGCTGCTCGCGGGCTTCACCAACGGTGCGGGCCGTCTTCTCCGTCAGCGCCGAGCGGAACTCGTCGCCGGCGTTGGGCACGCTCTGCAGACCGAGCACCTGCACCGGGGTGCTGGGGCCGGCGGTCTTCACCTGCTCGCCCTTGTCGTTGATCATGGCGCGAACGCGACCCCATGCTGCACCGGCGACGATCGGGTCGCCGACCTTCAGCTCACCCTTGTCGACCAGGATGGTGGCAACGGGGCCACGACCAACGTCGAGCTTGGCTTCCAGCACGACGCCCTTGGCGCGCCCGGTTGGGTTGGCGGTGAGCTCTTCGACTTCCGCCACTGCGGCAAGCTGCTCGAGCAGGTCGTCGATGCCGAGGTTCTGCTGCGCCGACATCTCGACGACGATCGTGTCGCCACCCCAGCTCTCCGCAATCAGGCCGTGCTCGGACAGTTCCGACAGGACTCGCTGAACGTCAGCGTTCTCCTTGTCGATCTTGTTGAGGGCCACCACGATGGGGACCTCAGCGGCCCGGGCATGGTTGATGGCTTCAATGGTCTGGGGCATGACGCCGTCGT
Source organism: Acidimicrobiales bacterium (assembly GCA_038328705.1). Lineage (GTDB taxonomy): Bacteria > Actinomycetota > Acidimicrobiia > Acidimicrobiales > Ilumatobacteraceae > UBA668. The sequence goes on from JBBQMG010000138.1 coordinate 8,770, forward strand.
CGGCAGCAACCATCAGCACCACGATGTCGGTGACCTGCGCACCACGGGCACGCATCTTGGTGAACGCGGCGTGGCCAGGGGTATCGAGGAAGGTGATCTCGCGACCATCGACATCGACCTTGTAGGCACCGATGTGCTGGGTGATGCCACCGGCTTCGCCGGCTACAACGTTTGCTTTGCGGATCTTGTCGAGCAGTGTCGTCTTGCCATGGTCGACGTGACCCATGACGGTGATGACCGGAGCGCGCGGCACCTGCAACGACTCGTCATCGTCATCGCTGTCATCGAACAATGCCTGTAGCTCGAGCTCCTCTTGCTGGCCGGGCTCGACCAACAGGAGGTCGGCATTGACTTCCAGCGCGAACAGTTCCATCTGCTCGTCGGTGAGCGTCATGGTCGCGGTGACCATTTCGCCGTTCTGCAGCAGGAAGCGGATGACGTCAGCGGCCGTACGGTTCAGCTTGGGAGCGAACTCCTGGGCCGACACGCCACGCTCCACGATGATCGTGCCCTCGGGCACCGGGGCATTCGTAGCCGTGTAGCTGCTGTTGTAGTTCGGCTGCATCTCATCGAAGTCACGACGACGACGAGCACGGCTCTTCTTGCGCGGGGCGCGGCGTTGGCCGTTGGGGCGAGGACCGCCACCACCACCACCGGGACGTGCACCCGGACCACCGGGACCGCTACCGGGGCCACCGGGGCCGCCACCGGGACGCGGTGCGCCGAAGCCACCGGGACGCGGGCCACCGGGACCACCAGGGCGAGGTGCGAACCCTGGACGTGCGCCGGGTGCACCTGGACGAGCGCCGGGGCCACCGGGTCCACCAGGGCGAGCCGAGTAAGCGCCGGTACGCGGGGCGCCGGGAGCACCCGGGCGGGCGCCAGGGCCACCAGCGCGAAGACCACCGGGCGGCGGCGGGATGGGCTTACCCGACGACGACATCGGCCGACCGCCACCGGGCGGAGGCGGAATGGGCTTGCCAGACGTGGAGGAGGTGGGCCGGCCAGGCGGCGCGCCCGGCGGGCGGCCGGGGGGCGGGCCGGCGGGGCGACCAGGTGCAGCACCAGCGGGGCGCGGCGCTGACGGGGCCGGAGCACTGGAAGCCGCGGGGGCCGAAGCAACCGCTGGGCGAGCAGCCGGACGCGGGGGCTCGCCGGCGGTGGGCCGGCTACTGGTGATACGAGCCGGCGCCGAAGCGTCGGGCGCTGCGGACGCGGCCGGCGCTTCTGACACGCTGGGTGCCGGCGGAGCAGGCGCGACGGGAGCCTTCTCGACCGGCGCAGCCGGGGCCGGGACGACTTCAGGGGCGGTAGCGACGGGTGGGGTGGGCGCGACTACCGGCGCCACGGCGGCAGCTGGCTCTGCAGCAACGGCGGGCGCAGCCTGAGGCGCGACGACCACCGGTGCGTTCGCCTCGACGGGCACGTCCTTGGCAGCTACGTCCTTCGACGGCACGTCCTTGTCAGGTGCGTCCTTGGGTTCGGCGACCTTCTTGGCCGCCGCCTTCTTCACCGGCGCGGGCGTTTGGGCACCATCGTCGGTGGCATGAACGACGACCGCAGCAGCAGCTGCCTTCTTCGTCGACTTCTTGGCCGGCTTGATCTCTTCCGGTTGTTCAGGACGCGTCAGGCCCTCACGTTCGGCGCGACGACGGAGACGATCGGCCTGTGCCTCGATCAGCGTGGAGGAGTGACTCTTCACCCCGACACCCATTACCTCGGTGAGGGTCATCATCTCTTGATTCGTCATTCCAAGCTCTTTCGCGAGCTCGTGTACGCGCATGTTCTTTGCCAAAACCCGTTTCAGCCTTTCGTCGCTGCCGGTTCGTCGGACGCAACTCCGACGGTCGGTAATTCTTCCATGTTGATG
>JBBQMG010000139.1:0-10483 GCA_038328705.1 Acidimicrobiales bacterium
GTGAGTCGAGTTGTGGCGGACGTTTCAGTGGCGCTCATCACCTCATCGAAACACAGCACGTCAACCGCGCTCGGATCGTGCCGGACACGGCCCCTAGCGGCGCTTGTCGCCCCAGCGGTTCCAATGCGTCACTGCGGCGGCGGGTTTACGTGGCGCGACGCCGAACTTCCCGAGCGAGTAGCCGATCGGCACCAGCGCAGCTATCTCGAAGCGAGGAGTTCCATCGTCTCGTGTGGGCACTCCGAGCAGTGTCAACACCTCTGCCGAGTGGACCCGGATCACCGTCGTGAGCGCCGTGCCGAGCCCCAGCGAACGCGCCGCGAGACAGAAATTCTGCACCGCCGGATAGACGCTGGCGTCCAGTCGGCCGATGTCCATCGGGCCTTCCTCGTCGCGTGAACCCCACGGGATGACCGGCTGCAGGAACAGCACCACCGCAGGCACGTCGCCGAGGTGGTCGGCCAGATGACGGCTGGCGTCGCGGGTGCGTTGCCACGCTGCGGCCTGCGTCTCGTCGGGGAACGCGGTCGGCTCCGGCAGCGACTTCTCGTACCGGTGATACGCACGTTGGTACAGCGCACCAACCTGAGCGCGAATGGCGGGGTCGGTCACCACCACGTACTGCTGCGGCTGCACGTTGCCACCGCTAGGACCCTGCTGCGCAGCCTTGAGGCAGGTCTCGATGTCGGCATCCGCCACGGGTGTGTCGCTGAAGCGACGCATCGCCCGCGTGGTCATGATCGCTTCGATCGTCGCGTTGTGCTCGGTCATCGCCTAGCGCCCTTCGTAGATCGGTGGGCGCTTCTCTTGCAGCGCATCGATGGCTTCCTTGTGATCGCTCGACAGGAAGCACGGGATCTCCAGCGCAATCGAGAGATCGAAGCTGGTCAGAAGTGCCTGCTTCAGCTGCGCGTTGACGGCCTGCTTCGTGCCCTTCACCGCCAGTGGCGGCTGCGCAGCAATCCGTTGCGCCCACGCGGTCGCCCGCTCGCGAACATCGCCGGGCCCACAGACTTCGCTGGCTACCCCCAGTCGCAACGCGTCGATGGCCGTGAGCGGCTCGCCGAGCAGGAGGTGACGCTTCGCCGCGAGCGGCCCCAATAACAGCGGCCACACCGCCGCGCCACCATCGCCGGCAACCAACCCGACGTTCACGTGAGGATCGACGATCACCGCGCGCTCGCTCATCACGATCAGGTCGCACAGTAAGGCGATGGAGGCACCGAGACCTGCGGCCGAACCATTCAGCCCGCACACGATCGGCACCTCGATGTCGAGAAGGTCCCAGATCATCTGCTTCGCGTCGCGGCGAAGTTCGTCCAGCGCTGCGGTATCGCGCAGTGTGGGGAACCACCCGAAATCGCCACCCGCACTGAAAGCCTTCCCCTCACCCACCAGCACGATCGCTCGGGCCTCACGCTCGCGCTTCAGCGTGCGAAACAGCTCCCCGAACTCGTGATGCAACAGCTCGTCCACCGCATTCACCCGAGACGTGGGATGACGCAGGGTGACGGTGAGTACGTGGCCGTGGTGTTCGAGATGGATCGCCTTCACGTCACGACCGTAGCCCCGCCCACACCGTCTACTCCTCGTTCCTGTCGCGGAAGCGACGTCAGCAATGGTCGTCAGGACCGCGACAGGTTCGACGTGACCCACAGCCCGCCCTTCAACCCGTCGCGTCTGCGACTCTAGGAATGGTGGTCAGGGCCGCGACAGGTTGGCGAAATGAGGGGCGCGGCTAGATCATGGCGGCGTCGATGTCGATGCCGAAGTGCAACTTGCCGAGCGTCTCATACAGCCGCGGCCCGACCATGATGTGCTGCGTCACCACGTGCGCATCACGCAGGCAGCGCTGCAGCGGACTCTTCTCGAAGATCGAGGTGCCGCCGCCCAGCGTGTACGCCGCGTTGACTGCCAACACTGCAGCCTCGGCCGCGTGGGCGCCGGCCAAACGCATTCGCCCACGTGCCGCGACATCGATCACGCCGCCCGCGACCGCGGTAGCCCACGCCTGCGAGACCTCATCGAACAGAAAGGCTCGGGCACTTCGCAACGTCGCTTCCGCTCGCGCCAACTCGGCTTGCGCGACGCCGGACTGGCTGATGGTGCGGGTGCTGAACTGTGGCCGCTTGTCGGTGCCGAGCTCGATGATTGCGTCGAGTGCGTGACGGCCGATACCCAACCCTGCAGCCGCGACACCGACGGCGAGGAACGTCATATCCGGGAAGGCGCCGAACGGGGAATCAACCTGCGGCCCGGTCACCTGCGGTTGCGTCGCGAGGTCGTCGGGAACGAACGCGTCGACGACGTGGAAGTCCGTGCTGCCGGTCCCCCGCAGGCCAGATGTGTGCCACGTGTCGTCGAACACCACTTGTTCCGGTGTGAACCACATCGAGCCACTGAAGCCGTCGCCCGTTGCGCCGCCCGTGATCCATTGACAGTGCTGCGTCCCGCTGCCCCACATCCATGCGCCCGACACGCGATACCCACCGTCCACCTTGACGGCCTTCGCGTTGCGGGCGAACACGCCACCGCTGAAATTAGCCGGGTCGCCCCAGATCTCGCGGGCGCGATCGGGCTGCACGTAGTGGCTGAACAGCGACGTGGTGGTGGCGATCATCGTGCACCAACCCGCAGCTCCATCGGCGGCGGCGATGCGCTCGATGACCTGCAGGATGGTCGGCACGTCGACCTCCGGACCGCCGTACCCCGCCGGTACGCACAGCCGCTGCACACCCTCGGCCCGCATCGCGTCGACGACTGCGGCCGGCAAGCGACGGAGTTGTTCGCCCTCCGCCGCGTGGGCGGTGGCAACGACAGCCACACGATCTGCTGCTGCGAGCCAATCGGTCATGACGCTGGCACAGCCCGTTGCGCCTGCGACCAGCTGAGCCCCTTCGCGACGTCCACGTCGTGCGGCAGGCCCAGCACTCGCTCGGCGATGATGTTGCACTGCACGGCGAAGGTGCCGCCTCCGATGGTGAGTGCCTGACTGAACATGAACCCGTCGTACCAACCGGCGTGCATCAAGCCGCCGTCAGGCTTGTCGGGGCCGAGGCTCTTCGTGTCGGTGCCTGGCACGAACTTCTGACCATCACCACCGGCCAACATCCCAGCGGCGCCGATGTAGTCGCGAGCCAACGCCATCACGTGTTGACCGTGCTCGTCGGCGAGCAGCTTACGAATGCTCGCTTCCGGCCCCGGCTGCTGACCCTTCAGCGTGGCGCTGAGCGTGCGCAAACGGATCAGGTCCAGAAGGGTGTGCTCGATGTAGACGTCGGCGATGCGCTGGCGCATGTGCGGGTCGGTCACCGGCCCCATGTCGCGGATGCTGTCGATCAGTTCGATGGCCGTCGGGCCGTTCCCCCACAAGACTCCGCCGGTGCTCAGCGAGACGCGTTCGTTGCCGAGCGTCACCTTCGCCAAACGCCAACCGTCGTGCAGGTCGCCCACCAGGTTCGCCGCGGGAAGGCGAACATCGGTGAAGAACACTTCGTTGAACGTGTGGCCGCCAGTCATCTCGGTGATGGGGCGAATCTCGATGCCGGGCAGGTCCATCGGGCAGACGAAGTAGCTGACGCCCTTGTGCTTCGGAACGTCCGGGTCGGTGCGGGCGATGAGAATGCCGTACTTCGCGTACTGTGCGCCGCTGGTCCAGATCTTCTGCCCGTTGACGATGAACTCGTCGCCGTCGCGCACGGCCCGTGTGCCCAGGTTGGCGAGGTCGCTACCGGCGCCCGGTTCGCTGAACAGCTGGCACCAGAACTCCTCACCGGAGAGCAGCGGCGACAGGTATTGCTGCTTCTGTTCGTCGGTGCCCGCGAACAGAATTGTCGGCCCTGCCCAACCGATGCCGATCGGGTTCGTGGGCCGACGCACTTTGGCTCGGTGCAATTCGTCGTCGATGATCAGCTGGTGGATCGGGTCCGCACCCAGACCCCACGGCGCTGGCCAGTGCGGTGCGACGTAACCCGCTTCGGCCAGTTGTCGCCCTGTCGGTGTCGGATTGGCGGTCAGCCACTCGCGGATCGCAAGTCGGCGGGGATCATCCTCGGCAGGCAGCTGAAAGTCCATACGCCCGTGACCCTATTCCTCCTCTTGAATCCCCTCGCCATCGGCCCACGATCCTTCTCGAGGGTTCCAACGACCTGGGGTGGTGTTGAAACCCTCGGGAATGGACTTCAGCGCTTTCGCAGGCGATCGATTCGGCGGTCCCACGAGCCGCCGGCGTCGAGCAACCAGCCGACCGCCGATGCCAGACGCTCGGGCGTGGCGCGGTAGCGAACTTCACGACCCTCTCGTTGAGGTGTCACCAGGCCCGCCCCCTCCATTGCCTGCAGGTGCTTGACCACGGCTTGGCGGCTGACGGGCAGTGGCTCGGCCAGGACAGTCGCCGTAGCCGGCCCCTTCGCGAGGAGGCGCTGCAGCAACAGTCGGCGAGTCGGGTCTGACAGTGCACCGAACAGAGAGTCGAGCGCGTCGCCAGCGGGTGGCTGGGTGCTCACACCCGCGCGAGCGTGCACTGCGTCAGTGCCAGCAGCAACGCCCGTACTTCCCAGGACCTGGTGCTGCTCGCGCGTAGCGTCATCCCAAGTGGGCGCTCGACAATGTGTACCCGGCTTCCGCCCTCGGGTAACGGATACATCGTGATGACGACTTCCGACGCTGCGGCCGGGTCGTCGCGCTCCCACCACTGAAAGGTCACACTGCGCTGTTCCTCCACTTCGGTGATGCGAATCTCTCGTGTCACGCCGTCGTCGGTGACCTCTCCGACGGCGCCCTGTGCCACCTCGACGGCGGCCTCGTCGACGAGCCACTGCTGCCAACCTTCGGTCGACGCGACCTGTGGCCACACCTCCGCCGTCTCGCCGTCGAGAAGGATCTCACGTTCGACCTGCAGTTGTTCAGCCATGCCCGAACGGTACCCCCGACGCGCCTCCAGCTGCAACCATTTCATTGCAAGTTCGACCAAAGGGCGCTACGTTGAGGTGCAACCATTCAATTGCACAAGGAGCGTCATGCTGATCCCTACCGTCATCGAGACCACGAACCGCGGCGAGCGAGCGTTCGACATCTACTCGCGTCTGCTGGTCAACCGCATCGTCTTTCTGGGCACCGCCATCGACGATCAGGTTGCCAATCTAGTCATCGCTCAGCTGCTGCACTTGGAGAGCGAGGATGCCGACAAGGACATCTCGATCTACATCAACAGCCCCGGTGGCGACATGACCGGCCTCTTCGCCATCTACGACACAATGCAGTTCATCGCGCCGGACGTCTCTACGATCTGCGTCGGTCAGGCAGCGTCGGCCGCGGCCGTGCTGCTGGCCGCCGGTGCACCCGGCAAGCGTTTCGCTCTCCCCAACGCGCGGGTGCTGATCCACCAGCCGCACGGCGGTGCACAGGGCCAGTCGACCGACATGGAGCTGGCGGTCGCGGAGATGGTGGAAATGCGACGCCGCATGGTCGACATTCTCGAGAGCACCACGGCCCAGCCACGCGAGCGAATCGTCGCCGACATCGATCGCGACTACATCGTTCGTGGCGACCAGGCTGTGGCCTATGGGCTGATCGACCACATCATCGATCGCCGTCAACTGGCAGCGACCCCACCGGCGCCGAAGGAACTGGACGCCGCCGCGGCCTAGCCGCATACACGCCGCGACCACTACGGTCCCATCAATGACCGCTGGTTGGAATCTTGCCGACATCTGGGAGCGCAACGCCGACCGCTTCCCCGACTCGATCGCGCAGGTTCAGGCAGACCGCTCGTTCACGTGGGCCGAGTTCGATCGGCGCGCCGACGGAATCGCCCACACGCTCCTTCACGCAGGCGCGCACCAGCAGGACAAGGTCGCGCACTACCTCTACAACTGTCCCGAGTACCTGGAGAGCATGTTCGGCATGTTCAAGGCAGCGCTGGTGCCGGTGAACACGAACTATCGCTACACCGACGATGAGTTGGCCTACCTGTGGGACAACTCGGACGCGGTGGCGGTCATCTTCCACGGCTCGTTCACGCACCGCTGCGAGCACATGCGGGAGCGAGCACCCAAGGTTCACACGTGGATCTGGGTCGACGACGGCACCGAGCCGTGCCCGGAATGGGCCATCGACTACGAGGTCGCCGCCGCAAGCGCCACCAACACCGGGCGCGTCTCAGGCCCGTGGGGCCGGAGCGCCAACGATCTCTACATTCTGTTCACCGGCGGCACCACCGGTATGCCCAAGGGTGTGATGTGGCGGCAGGACGACATGGTGGGCAGCCTCGATGCACCCTCCAAGAACCCGCTGCCCACGCTGCCCGGCTGGGCCGAGTTCGACGCTCGGATGAGCAAGCCCGGCCCACGCAACTTGCCCGCGGCGCCACTGATGCACGGCACCGGAGCGTTCAACGCAATGTGGAACCTGGTGCTGGCGGGCTCGGTGGTGACGCTGCCGGGCCGCCACTTCGACCCGGTCGAGCTGCTCGACTCGATTCAGTACCACCGTGTCAACAGCATCTCCATCGTCGGTGACGCCTTTGCCAAGCCGATCCTGAAGGCACTCGACGCGCAGCCCGACCGGTGGGACATCTCCTCGCTGCGCGTGATCGTCAGCAGCGGCGTGATCTGGGCCAGCGAAACCAAGCTCGGTCTGTTGCGCCACAATGGGCGGCTGATCATGATCGACAGCCTCGGCAGCAGTGAGGCCATCGGTATGGCGTCGAACACCACGACTGCAGAGTCCACCGGCACCACCGCCAAGTTCGCACTGGGGAACAACACCCGAGTACTCACCGAGGACGGCCGAGAAGTGCTGCCGGGCAGCGGCGAGCGCGGTCGCGTTGCACTGCGCGGCCGCACGCCCATCGGCTACTACAAGGACGAGGCGAAGTCGGCCGACACGTTCGTGGTGCACGACGGCGTGCGCTGGAGCATTCCCGGCGACTGGGCCGAGGTGGAGGCTGACGGCACGCTGCGCCTGTACGGCCGCGGCAGCCAGTGCATCAACACCGGCGGCGAGAAGGTGTACCCCGAGGAAGTCGAGGAGGTACTGAAGCTGCATCCGTCGGTGAACGACGCTGCGGTCGTCGGCGTGCCCGACGAGCGTTTCGGCGAGGCGATCACCGCGCTGGTCGAACCCCACGAGGGCGGAACCATCGACGAGGCGGCGCTGATCGCGCACGTGCGCACAACCCTGGCTGCGTACAAGTCACCCAAGCGCATCCTCACCATCGAGACCGTCGGCCGCGCCGCGAACGGCAAACTCGACTACAAAGCCCTCAAGGCCGAAGTCCTCCGCCAACTCGACCTCGCCTGAGGCCAGTTTCCTGCGCAGCACTCGCTGTCAGTAAGTTGCCCGGCATGAGCTCAGACACTCTCGGTTACGACGGCAAGGTAGTCATCATCACGGGCGCCGGCGGTGGCCTCGGCCGGCAGCACGCGCTGTTGCTGGCCAGCCGCGGCGCGCTGGTCGTCATCAACGACCTCGGCGGTTCCATCGACGGCAGCGGTAGCGACAAGGGCGCAGCCGAGCACGTGGTCGACGAGATCAAGGCAGCCGGCGGCGAAGCCGTTGCCGACACCAACTCCGTTGCCACACCCGAGGGTGGTGCCGCCATCGTGCAAACCGCCATCGACGCCTTCGGCAAGGTCGATGTCGTCATCAACAACGCCGGCATCCTGCGCGACAAGTCGTTCCACAACATGACACCCGAACTGCTCGACCCCGTGCTCGACGTGCACCTCAAGGGCGCCTTCTACGTCACCCAGCCGGCATGGGTGGTCATGCGCGAGCAGGGCTGCGGCCGCATCGTCAGCACCTCCAGCGCCGCTGGCGTGTTCGGCAACTTCGGCCAGACCAACTACGGCGCCGCCAAGATGGGCCTCGTCGGCTTCACCCGCGTGCTCGCCGCGGAAGGCGCCAAGTACAACATCAAGGCCAACGCCATCGCCCCACTGGCGCTCACCCGCATGACCGAGAACCTGATGGGCGGGGCCTTCGGCGACAAGCTGGCGCCCGGCCTGGTCTCGCCACTCGTTGCCTACCTCGCTCACGAGGACTGCCCCGTCAACGGTCAGTTGTTCAGCGTTGGTGGCGGCCGCGTGGCACACGTGTTCATCGCCGAGACGCAGGGCTACTTCAAGGAAGACCTCGCCCTGGAAGACGTGCGCGACAACTGGGCAACCATCACCGACCGCGACGGCTACGCGGTGCCGGCCAACCTGCCCGAAGAAACGGCGATGTTCCTTCCCTTCTTCAAGTAGGGCCGACGTCACCTACGGTCCGCAGGTGATGATCACCGTCGAGCAGTTTCAGGCCGGTGCACAGCAATGGCTGGCCGACAACAAGGGCGAGGCACCACGCGACTACGGCGCGATCTGCCCGCCCAACCTCGTGCAGCCGGGGCTGGCGTGGCAGCGACGCATTCACGCGGCCAGGTACGCAGGCATCCACTGGCCAGAACAGTTCGGTGGTCGCGGCCTGACCGCAGAGCACAACGCAGCGTGGCTACTGGAGTGCGCGCTCGCAGCCGTACCGCCGGTGTTCAACATGGTCGGCATGGTGCTCACCGGTGGCGCACTGCTGCGCTACGGCACTGTCGAGCAGCAGGCGCAACACCTCGCCGCGACACTCGCCGGCGAACACGTCTGGTGCCAGCTGTTCAGCGAGCCGGGGGCGGGCAGCGACCTTGGCGGGCTGAGCACCAAAGCCGAGCGCGACGGCGACAACTTCATCGTCAACGGTCAGAAGGTGTGGTGCAGCGGTGGGCGTTACAGCAACTGGGGCATCCTCATGGCGCGCACCAGCCAGGAGGCCAAGAAGCACGAGGGCATCTCGTTCTTCCTGTTCCCGATGGACCTGCCCGGTGTCGAGATCCGCCCGCTCCAGCAAATGACCGGCGAGGCCGAATTCGACGAGGTCTTCTTCACCGATGTACACCTGCCGGCCGACCACCTCATTGGCCCGCTGCACGGTGGCTGGGGTGTCGGAATGTCGGTGCTCACCAACGAGCGCGGCCACATCGGCACCGCCGTGATCGGATTGGAGCGTCGCCTGGAAGCGATGGCTCACATGGCTGACAGTCGCGTACTGAACCCCATCGAGCGGCAGCGACTGGTCTCATTGCTGGCAACCGGCCAGGCGTACAAGGCGATGGCACAACGCCAGGGGCCACAGGCCAGCACCGCTGCCAGCCTGATGAAGCTGGGCATCACCGAGATGATGTTCGCCAGCTCGATGCTGCGCGGCGACCTCGGTGGCGCCGACGCCATGCTGGACGGCGCTGAGGCGTTCGGAATGCTGTCGGCGCCCGGCGGTCGCATCGCCGGCGGCACCAGCCAGGTGCAGCGCAATATCATCGGAGAGCGGCTCCTTGGTCTGCCCAGGGAACCGAAGGCCTGAGAAAGGGCAACGCCGTGACCATGAGCAACGACAACGATCTTCCTCGCTCGGGAGACAACTCTGCAGCCGGCGGTGCCCGCGGCCCAAGCTTGCCCTTCATCGGCCTGCTCATCGTCGTTGTTCTCGCGCTGGTCTTCTTCTTGCAGAACAGCGAGCCGGTCTACATCGACCTCCTCGTGTTCGAGAAGCGCACCACCCTGCGTTGGTCCATTCTCATGGCCATCGTGCTGGGCGTCCTGCTGGATCGCATCTTCACCATCGTGTGGCGGCGCCGTAAGAAGACCAAGCAGAAGAACTGAGCATGCGCATACCGTCAACTGGCGGCGTGCAGATTGCCGTCCACGATCTCGGCGGCACTGGCACGCCATTGCTCATCTCACACGCCACCGGCTTCCACGGTCGCTGCTACATCCCACTGGCCGACGAGCTGGCCGCGTCATTTCATTCGACAGCGTTCGACTACCGCGGCCATGGTGACACCGCCCGACCCGATGGCGAGGTCGATTGGGAAAGGTACGGCGACGACGCGGTCGCGATGGCCTCGTGGTTGGTCGAGCAGACCGGTGGGCCGATCGATGCGTTCGGCCACTCGATGGGCGGTGCCTGCCTGCTGATGGCCGCGCACCGGGAGCCTGGATTGTTCCGCCGCCTCGTGGTCTTCGAGCCGATCGTCTTCCCGCCCGGTGGAATTGGCGGTACGCCGGCCGACACCGCCGAAGGTTTCGAGAGCCCGATGGTCATCGGCGCCCGCCGCCGCCGTGCCAGCTTCCAGTCGTACGACGCAGCCATCGCCAATTTCGCCGGCAAGCCACCGCTGAATGCCTTCACGCCGGAAGCACTGGATGCCTACGTTCGGTACGGCTTTGCGCAAGGCGCAGATGGCGAAATGCACCTCAAATGCCTGCCCGACACCGAGGCCGGCACGTTCGCCGCCGGGGGCCTGCATCGCACCTGGGATCACCTTTCAACCATCGAGACCGAGGTGCTCGTCATCGCCGGCGTCTTGCAACCAATGCAACCCGCAACGGTGGCCGGGCCTGTCGCCGAACGGCTACCGAACGGTCGCTACCTGCAGCGCGACGACCTCGATCACTTC
>JBBQMG010000140.1:0-10430 GCA_038328705.1 Acidimicrobiales bacterium
ACTACACCGGCCCGGAGCCTGGTGCGGGGAGTTCGACCAAAGTCCAGATCGTCGGCAAGGCCGGCATCCCAGCCAACGCCACCGCAGTCACCGCCAACCTCACGATCGTCGGCGCCCTCGGCGCCGGTTTCGTTCAAGCGTTCCCCACGGGCCTTGCCACCGCCGGGTCCTCATCGAACCTGAACGTCGAGCGGGCCGGACAGACCATCGCCAACGCCATCACCGTCCCCGTCGGTGTCGACGGCACCATCACGCTGTTCAACCAATCCGGCGGACATCTGCTGGTGGACGTCACCGGCTACTACACCCCCGCACCCGGGCCCGTCTCCGACGGCCGACTCATTCCCGTCACGCCCACCCGCATGCTCGACACAAGGGCAACGAGCCAGATCGGCTACGCCGGCCCGAAACCGCCGCCCGGTTCGATCACCCGCGTTCAGGTCACCGGGCGAGCGCCTGTTCCTGTCGCTGATGTCCAAGCAGTCGTGCTCAACGTGACCGCCACCAACGCCACCGCCGCCGGCTTTCTACAGGTCGGACCAGCCGGACTACTCATCCCCGGTGCATCATCGAACATCAACCTCGAAACCGCCGGACAAACCATCCCCAACCAAGTCGTCGTACCCGTCGGCGCCGGCGGTGGCATCGAGATCTACACCCAATCCGGCGCCGACGTCCTCGTCGACATCACCGCGTACATCACCGCCGGGACCGCCACTGCGGGCACCGATGGTCTGTTCGTCCCGATCACCCCGACCCGGGCACTCGACACCCGACCTGGCAGCACCGTCGGATATCCGGCGGGCACCAAGCCCGGGCCAAGTGGCACCGTCAGAGTCGACGCCTCGAGTCTCGTCCCCACTGCGATGGCAGCCGCAGTCGCCGCCAACCTCACCATCACCCAGACCACCAACGCCGGGTTCGTACAACATTCCGCCGCCGGGTCTCTCATTCCGGGAGCGTCCTCCACCCTCAACGCCGAGCGAGCGAATCAGACCATCGCCAACGCCGCCCTGATCCCGGTGGCCAACAGCCGATTCGACATCTACACCGAGACCGGAACCCACCTCCTCGCCGACATCACCGGCTGGTACACGAACTAGCTGTGACGACAGGACACGTTGTCCCTGGAGGGTTCGGGCTCGACTAATGATCCCACGGGAGGGGTTCGATACCTGCCTGCACCACGGGTCTGGAAGACTGGTTCTATGACGCCGCTTGGAATTCATCATGTGTCGATCAATGTCACCGACACCGCTTCGGCCGCCGAGTTCTACACGTCTGTGCTCGGGCTGACGGTGCGCAACGATCGCCCCGACTTCTCGTTCGCCGGCGCATGGCTGGACCTTGCCGGTCAGCAGGTGCACTTGCTGGAGATCGACATGCCAGACGACCGCGGACAGCACTTCGCAATTGGCGTTTCCGACCTCGACTCCGTCGTGGCCGAGATCCGAGGCAGGGGTGTCACCGTCAGCGACCCGAAGCCGGTCGGCAGCGGCCGGCAGTCGTTCCTGCACGACCCGTCGGGCAACCTGGTGGAACTGAACCAGTCCGGTCGCGGCTAGTGCTCTGACCGCGAACGTTCGCGCGTTGTGTGGCGCCATTTCTTGACCGTCGGACACCAAGTCCGCCAGCCGAGACGGAATGCACCCATTTGTGTGCGCATGGACTTTCTGGGCAGCGATGGTCCCATGGCTCGTTCTGGGTGTGGTCAGTTCCGGAGTCCGGGACGCAGCACGCCCAGAAGAGCCGGCAGCAGCAGTCGGCAGGACGCGACCTACCAACCCACGTGGTCAGAGCACCAGCGGGATCTTGAGCAGGCCGAAGTGGGCCTAGCGAAACTTCTGGCGCTGCTGCCAGCGCAGCGCGAACCAGCCGATAGAAGACGGCTTGTAAAGAGTGACCATTCGGCAGGTCAGTGCAGCGGCGAACTCGATGGCGGGGCCCGCGTCCTGACCTGACCAGCGGACACTCAGAAGGTATTGAGGCAGTCCTGCTCGATGTTGTCCGACTCGGTGAAGTAGTCGAACGACCCATCCAACGTTGCAATGTCGTAGTTGGCGAAGAAGCCAACAGCCACACACTCCGCCAGCGATGGGTCGCCCGAGAGATCGGCTCGGAACTGCAGCTCCTGGGCTCTCGCCACGTACTGCTGCACGGCCGACTCGGTCGGTACCGACTGGTCGACGTCGGTGCCCGGGTCGCACGCCGTGGCGTAGAGATCGTTGCCGTTGCGGCCCACCAAGGCGTCGGCCTCTTTCGGACGTACCCGTGCCCAGCCGTTGAGGCCATTCGTCAAACGGTCGGCGTCGTCGCGGCTGTCGGCAACCAGGTGCACATCGACACAGATCCGGCCATCGAGTTCGTAGGCCGTGTAGCGGTCGTTGCCCCACCCATCCGAGGCGGTGAGTGCAACATTGAGTGGGAGGCCGGTGGAGAACAAGAGATACGTCGCGAACGGGCCCATCTGGTTGCTGTATTGCACGTGGGCCGCGGCCGGACCGGGAGGAGCGGTAACCGGCTCGAGTGCGTCGCGGCGCAGATACTTGCCGACCGGAAGGCTGATCTGGTCGAGCGCGGTAGGCACATCGGTGGAGAGTGCCTGGGCGACCGACCAGCGGCCTTCCTCGCTCAGCGCCTCTATGAACCCAGGGCCGATCTGCTGTCCTACGGACCGAATGGCTTGATACGAGACAGGTATGTCGGCCGTTGCGTCGGCCAGTCGGCGTTGCCTTCGTCGCTCGCCGTGTAGTACTCGTCGATGTCGTCGTCTGACAGGTCGGCGACATACAGATCGTGCACCCACACGGCGTGACCGACGCTGATCGCCACCAGTGCTTGATACTCCTGTGAGGTCGGGACCCGCTGAATCCGATCGAGCGTGTGGAACAGCTGGTCGTCGAGGGCTTGCGTCAAACGTACGGTCAGCTCGGCGCGCAGCAGCGGCGAGAGTTCCGTCAGGAAGCTTTTCGTGTTGATCACGATCGTGTTCTCGTCGGCCAGCCAGGTGACAGGAATCGGATCGGCGCCGTCCATTGCCTCATGCATCTTCGTGATCGACGCGTCGCCAGCCCACAGGCCCAGTGCTCGCCCGACTGCTTCGTCGGTGAGGTCTGCCTTGCGGTCGGCGGCCGTCAGCTCGATGGGCTCGGCACGCACCCGCGCGACGTAGTCGGCCTTCTGGTCGATGTACTCGATCAACACCTGATCGACGAAGTGCTCACCGGTGGCTTCCTCGACGTAGTCCACCAGGGGTGCGACGTTGCCGGGCCACGAGGGAGCGGTGACCTCGTCGGTGAACGGCGCCCACCGCTGCAGACCCCATGCACCGGCCCCATGGCGACCAGTGCGGTGAGCAGCGCAACCCCTGTCCACGCCCGCCGACGGGGTGTTTGGCGTGCCATTGGCCGGGTCAGTCGTCCTGATGTTCGATGGCGTCAAGGAAGGCCTCGACGTCTTCGTCTTCACCACCGACGAGCCAGATGACCAGCTCTTCGTCATTGCCTTCTTCGTCTTCGTCACGCCACGGCAGCATGCCCTCGACGCTGTAGCGGTCGACAGTGATGTCTTCGTCGCTGTCATCACCAACGGGGGCGACAACGGCCAGCTCGACCTCCGCATCCGGCGGCTGGTCCTTCAGCATGTCGATCAGTTCACTCACTCGCATGGGGTGTGCCTTTCGGGATGTCGTTGGCGTGCATGTGGAGAGTAGTCAGTCGTCGCCGAGCCAGTGGCTAGCACAGTCGAGCAGGAACAAGCTGACATCCCTGCACTTGTCGAGTGTGTCGCAGAAGACTTTGTCCTCGGCCAAGTACACCTCGGCAAGATCGACGGGGATGCGCGCCAGGATGGACAGGCTTCGCTCGGGGGCGTCGGTGACACTGGCGAAGGAGTCGATGGCAGAAACTTCGAGGGGCAACGAGATGCCCCCGACGCCGGCAAGCTCGGTGGCCAGCACCAGAAGATCGGGTGGGTGCGGCAACGGTGGCAGTGTCCAGGTGAAGATGAGGGGGAACATGAAACCGGTGGGCGGATCGGCGTCGGGGTCGTCGAGCTTGACGACTTCGTCCTCGAAACCGAGCAGCGCTCGCGGGTCGACTTCGAGAGAAAGATGCAGGTCAATGGGGCCACTGCAGGCTTCCTCGGGGTGCAGATCAACCTCCCACAACTGGCGCAACGAGTAGGTCTCCACGAAGTGGCGCTCGTCGTGCACATGAAACCCGTGGTCGACTGCATGGCCCTTCAGGTCGGCGACGAAACCGGCGACATCGATGACGGCCACGAAGATCCTTCCAGGAACAGCAGTGAGGGGTGGTGCGCTGAGGCTGCCTGCGACACTACCGTGCGGAGCCAATGAACCCTGATCGTTTGAGCCTGCTGCACGAGGTGGCCGACGAGGTGGCTGCCGCGTTCGCCGAGGTGCGCGACTTCGGCCCCTCGGGTGATCGCGAGGGTCAATACGCACTCGATGTCGTGGCGAATGATGCAGCGCTGCAGGTATTGCGCCGAGCGGGCGTCGGCGTGCTGTCGGAGGAGAGCGAGTTCGAGGCTGGTTCCACAGGTGAGGTGGTGGTGATCGACCCCGTCGACGGCAGTACCAATGCCAGTCGGGGTGTGCGCTACTTCGCGACCGCGATGTGCGTGGTCGACGCTGACGGCCCGGCCGCGGCGTTGGTCGCCAACCAGGCAACCGGCGAGCGCTACTGGGCGACGCGCGGCGGGGGAGCGTGGTGCGACGGTGTTCGCATCGGCCCCACGGACTGCGTCGACGTCACCGATTCGATCATCGGGCTGAACGGGCTACCCCCACACCCGTTGGGCTACCGCCAGAGCCGAGTGCTCGGTGCCGTTGCACTCGATCTGTGCCACGTTGCCGCCGGCGTGTTCGACGGTTACGTCGACTGTGTCGCCGAGGCGCACGGAGTCTGGGACTATCTGGCCTCAGTGATGATCTGTCGTGAAGCCGGCGCTCACGTTGTGGATCTACACGGTCGCGACCTGGTCGTGATCGATCACGCGGCCCGCCGCACACCGATCGCCGCGGCTACCCCCGAACTGCTCGCCGCGCTGATGGCTGCCCGTGCCGGCATCTGAGTCATGTGAACTACTGAAGCTGGGTAGCCGTGCGCCAGATACGCTGTCAACTTCCGTTCGCGGGCGCATAGCTCAGTTGGTAGAGCGCTTCCCTTACAAGGAAGTGGTCGGGGGTTCGAGTCCCTCTGCGCCCACCCGCGTTAGTGATCCTGGTGCTCCGAAGGACCAATTGTCTGCTGTCGGTTGCGACAAGGTAGTCAATTCGGCCCATTGCCACGCGTTTGGCAACGCTTACCGGTGCACCTCGCTACCTTGGTGGGCGGAGACGGAAGCATTGATCTGCTGGACGCCATTGGTCGCTTGTCCAGCGAGGAGCCACCAGCGAACCCACCCCTTTCCTTACATGGCCACGGCACCCCGCCCGGTCATCATCAGGACGCGGTGTTGCAATGGCGGTTCTCAGATCACTCGGTATTGGCTCGGTCGCGGTCGCGATACTGCTCGGCGTGGTAGCCACTCGGTCGGAGCACGCGGAAGCGTCTCCCGTCAGCGGCGTCGTGATCAACGGTGCGGCCGACACATCGGTTCTCTCATCCGCCGTCCGGCTCGATCCGCCGGAGCCGCCCCCGACGGCGACACCGCTTGCGACAACGCTTGAGACACCGCTTGCGAACACGTCCAACTGTCGCACGGATCTCAGCGGTGCGGTCGCGACTGTCACCATCGTTTCGATCTCTTACGTCTGCCCGATCTATGCCGGCGGGCAGTCGACGATCGACGCCGGCGCTGCGACCTGGGTGACGGATGCGCCGCCGAGCTCGGTGTGGGCCACCCACGCCGGTGGGTCGGGCACGCTGTGGCTCGC
This sequence comes from Acidimicrobiales bacterium, assembly GCA_038328705.1. Classification (GTDB taxonomy): domain Bacteria; phylum Actinomycetota; class Acidimicrobiia; order Acidimicrobiales; family Ilumatobacteraceae; genus UBA668. The sequence continues at coordinate 5,900 of JBBQMG010000140.1, forward strand.
GGGTCATCGCACCTCACACGGTGGTGCCTTTGCCGACATCCCGGACCTTGCCGACGGTGCCGTGATCACAGTGGCCGACGCCACCGGGACAGCGTCGTACCGCGTCGTCGGACGCGCCTATGTGCGGGTCCGCAACGGACTTGTCGTCGACCATTCCGGCGCGACCGCCAACGCCGCCACGGCCAGTGCCGTGCTCCGGGCCGACTTCGGCGGCGACGGGGCGCCGCGGCTCGTGCTGCAGACCTGCGACGGGGCCGACCTCCGCTGGATGATCTACGCCGACCTGTTGGCCGCATAACGATCAACACCCGCATACGAACTCCACCCTGCCGAGATCAGGCCGTTCGCCCCTAACGGTGCTGCTGTAGGGAGTGCATGCTGGAGGGAGACCACAGGAAGGTGCTCACCATGAGCAAGTCCGTTAGTACCCCGGAGATCCTCGAGCGACTGCTAGGCAGCCTCAGCGATACGTCGAAGCGTCTGTCGAACGACGTAGAGAAGCAGGCCAAGCAGATCGAGAAGAGGATTCAAAAGTTCCTCAACGAAGGCGAGAAGGCCTCTGAGCGGTGGATGAAGTCCATCGACAAGGACGTTCGTGCGCAGCTCGATTCACTCCGCCACGAGGTCGAGCAGCTCTCGCACCGGATCAACGAGTTCCTCGGACAGCCCGTCAAGCCCTCTGCGGCGAAACTGCCGGTGGCGAAGTCACCTGTAGCCAAGAAGGCACCGGCCAAGAAGGCACCGGCCAAGAAGGCACCGGTGGCGAAGAAGGCACCGGCCAAGAAGGCACCGGTGGCGAAGAAGGCTCCGGCCAAGAAGGCTCCGGCCCAGTCACGCATCTCCGCCTAGAAGGTCGCAAGGCCCTAGCCAGCGCACCGTTGCCCGTCATACCGTAGGGGTGTGAACTTTATGGAACGTGGGCGCCTGAGCGCGCTGCTCGGCCGCAGCCTGCTGACGACCCACGACTGGTCGGTCGACGACCTCGAGACCCTGCTCGCCGTGGCGACCCGCCTGGAGCAACTTGATCGCGCGGGGGTTCGTCTCGACGTGCTCCACGGTGAACTCGCGTACGCGATGTTCTTTGACAACTCGACTCGTACGAAGTCCGCATGGGCCGGGGCGGCAGCGCGTCTGGGGATGCACCCGATCATCGTCGATGGTTCCTCCTCCCAGGTGGCGCATGGCGAGACGGCCGAGGAGACAGGGGCGATGCTGGGGATGAACGCGCACGCCCTGGGCGTGCGTCACGATCTGATCCTCGGTGAGGGCAACGGGTTCATGCGCGACGTTCGACGCGGCATCGACGACTACCTCGCCGCCACCGGCGACCCGCGGTCGGTGCCGGTGGTCAACCTGCAGTGCGATGTCGATCATCCGACCCAGTCGCTGGCCGACCTGCTGTGGTTGCGTGAGCACTTCGGCGGGTCGGTGGCCGAGCGGAAGATCACCATGTCGTGGGCGTACTCGCCCAGCTACGCCAAGCCCCTGTCGGTTCCCCAGGGGGTGGTCTCGCTGCTCACCCGCTTCGGTGCGCACGTCACGCTGGCGCATCCACCTGGCTACGAGCTGATGGCGGAGCCGATGGCGTGGGCAGCCGAGGGCGCGGTGGCATCAGGTGGCTCATTCCGCACGACGCACGACATGGACGACGCGTTTGCCGGTGCGGAGGCTGTCTACCCCAAATCATGGGGCCCGCAGGCGCCGATGCTGGAACGGGTTGCTGCCAACCGGGCCGGCGACGGCCCGGCGATGCGCGAGATCGAACAGCGGGCGTTGGCGAAGAACGCGGAACACCGCGACTGGATCTGCGACGAGCGCCGGATGGCCCTCACTGCCGATGCGCTGTACCTCCACTGCCTGCCTGCCGACATCGGTGCCGAGGTGAGCCCGGCGGTGATGGACCGATTCCGTGTCGCCGTTGCCCGCGAGGCGAACAAGAAGGTCTACGTGGTCATGGCACTGCTCGCCACGGCGAAGGTCCCCGACCTCGCCGCTGTTCTCACCGGAGGTGTGTGATGACGTCCACCGATCGTGCGGCCACCGACCGCTATGTGCTCGATCGCAAGGTCGCCGACCTCGCCAAGCGGTACCTGCCGCTGGCGGTCCGCATTCTGCGCGAGGCGATCAGGATCCCAGAGGACCTTGTCGACGTCCCGGTCGAACACGGCGGCGACCCACAGGCCGGGCTGTCGAACCACGAGGGCCGTCGTTTGGGCTTTCTGCGCGACACGATCATCGACATCGAAGCGGTGCGCCATGCGGACGACGTGTGGTTCGACGATTACGGCAACCTGGTCTGGGTGGTACGCGATCCGTTCGACGGGGTGGCACCGGAGCACCAGCGGATCATCTACTTCGATGGTCACTCCGACACCGTCATGGCGCTACGTGACCAGTGGAACGACAAGTTGAGTGGCGCGATCGACCCTTATCGGGGCTTGGTCGAAGGGAGCGCTGTCAACCCAGCTGCACTCGTCGCTCAACTCGGCTACCTGCCGCCGGAGGGGGAGTGGCAGCACCTCGTGTTCGGGCGTGGTTCGGCCGATCAGCTCGCGGGTGTCGTGTCACAGGTCATCGCGACCAAGATCTTGCTCGAACTCGTCGACGATGGGGCGCTGCGCGGGTGCATCGTGCGGGCGTACGCAACGGCAGCGGAAGAAGACAACGACGGTGGCGGGCCGCGCCACGTCATCGCCCACGTACTGCCGGGGGCAGGCCAGGAACTGATCCCGGACGTGGTCGTCCTCACCGAGGGCACCGGTGACGCTGTGAAGGGCGCCCTCGGGATCTATCGCGGCCAGCGCGGCAGGATGCAGATCGAGGTCACGGTCGTTGGCCGTTCGTGTCACGGCTCGATGCCGTTCGAAGGTCTCAACCCGCTCGAACACGGGGGTGCGATCATCGCCGAGGCGGCGCGTCGGCATGCCGCCGGCGAAGGCTTCACGGATCATCCGTTCCTCGGGCGCGGCACGCGTACCGCCTCGTGGGCGGCCTTGGAGACGCCGAGCGACTGCGCCGTGCCTGACCGATTCACGTTCCGCTTCGATCGCCGGCTCACGGTCGGCGAGACGCCGGAGCAGGCGTTGGCCGACATCGAAGCCCTGGAGGCAGTGTCAGCGGCTCGTGTCGCCGGCCTCACGGTCACCGTTGCAGTACCGCGCTACGAGCACCCGACATGGCGCGGCTTCCCCGTCGACAACGCCCAGATCTACCCGGGATGGATCACCCCTGCCGAGCATCCGGCGATCCGTGCGGCCGTCGACGCCTACCAACGGGTGGTGACCCCCTACGTCGTCGAGTCGTCGGGCGGCGCCGTCGGCGCGACGATCCGCCGCGAGCCGAGGGTTGACAAGTGGATCTTCTCGACGGACGGTGTTGGCTTCCCCGTCGCGATCGACGACACCGCTATCGAAGTCGGTCCGGCCAAGGGATGGGTCGTGTCGGGCCCGGTCAAGCACCCGGCGATGTTCGGCATCGGCGCCGGCGTCGAGCAGAACACCCACCGGATCGGGGAGTACGTCGACGGCCGCGAGTTGCGGCACGCCATCGCCGTGCTCGCTCGCTTCCCGCGTGCGTTCGTCGATGTCAGTGATGGCGAGTACGAGGCCTGCAACTGACCTTCGCGTCTGTGCACTTTCGCTCGCATACCGGTCGAAGGTGCACACACGCGGCAGCGAGTCGTCCCCGTTTGAGCACTTCTGCTCGCATACCGGGCGAAAGTGCACACACGCTGAGGGTGTCGGGGGATGGGGTTTGAAGTGACACTTGCACTGCCACTAGTTTGCGGCGATGAGCAGCGAACGACCGAGCCGATTGATCGACGACATGCGCGGGGTGCGCTACGGCGAGGTGCTGGCCGTGTACCTACGCGACGGCGGCCTGCATGCCGAGGTGTACGGGACGCAGATGCTCAACGACTGCCCGCAGGAACTGTGGGAGACGCTCGACGCCGCCACCATCGCGCAGGAGATGGAGGCGACCATGGTGAAGCTCAACGGGCCGCGGCACTGGGTGCTCGACGGATTGGGCACCAAGGTGGCGGTGGTCGAGCCGGTGTTCCGCGACTTCAACGGCCTCACCATGCGACGCATTGCAACGCTCGACCTGGGCGGCGAGTTCGCTGCCGGGCCCTACACCAAGCGCAACGTCAATCGCGGTGCGGTGTTCTTCTTCGACGCCGGCAAGACGGTGTACGAACTGGTCGACCCCACCGGCGAGGCATACGTGATGCAGGCGTACTGCATCGGCGTCGACCCCACGATCACCGAAGCGAGCCTGGCCACGCTGGGCGACCGGTTGGCGTTGCCCGAGGGTTGGAGCTACCGCACGCGACTGCTCGACGAGGAGCTAGTGGTCGACACGAGCGCCACCCTGGCCACCGTGGTGCAGGACGAGTTGGAGAACACCTACACCTTGCCGTTCTGACGGATCGTCCGCCCGGCCGTGAGACACTCGGCCGACAAGTGTCTCGCCGGGCGCATCTGGCAGGATGACCCGAACGACTTTGACGAGGAGCATGCGGCCGATGAGC
>JBBQMG010000141.1:0-10372 GCA_038328705.1 Acidimicrobiales bacterium
GACCTCGAGCCAGCTGACATTCCCGCCGCTCTCGAATATGCCGCTGCTGCTGTCCAAGAGCGCGAGCTGCCGCTGACGCGACCCGCGTGAACTTTGTCGTCGATGCAAATCTGTCGCCCCGTATCGCAGGGCTGTTGACAGCTGCTGGTCACGATGCCGTTCACGTCCGAGACATCGGGATGCGCGACGCTTCCGACGACGAGATCATCGACTACGCAATCGACACCGACAGGGTGGTCATCTCCCATGACACCGACTTCGGGACTCTGCTCGCTCATCGACGCTTGACCAAGCCGTCGTTCATCCTGATGCGTTCGTCGGACCCGATTGATGTCCCCGACCAGGCGGAGCTGATCATCGCCAACCTCGGCGCGTTGGCAGATGATCTCGAGGCGGGTGCCATCGCCGTGTTCGCTCGCGGTCATCTGAGAGTTCGTCGACTTCCACTACGACGGTGATCGCAGCGCCCGCTCGATGCCGAGCGCCCGATGTTCAGGTCCGGGTTTCGTCCACCGTCCTGCGGTCGGTACGGTTCGCGCCCCGCTGCGGTGGCGCATATCAACACGCCGAGACAGCCCCTGGACCCGCACTTGATCCGGCACGATTCTCGGCTTGTCGTCGTCGTTGGGGCAGCGACGAGGTTTCCGATATCGCTCAGTCGAAGGTGTCCTCAATGCCCGGCCCCAGGATTGCCCGGTTCAAATCGTTGAGCGAGGAGTTCGACTACGAAGTCAACGAGCTCAACATGCGGCAGATTGCTGATCTCCTCGAGATCGAACCATCGAACCGCATCGGTGGTGCCCGCTTCGAATGTCGTTCGAAGCTGACCCTGCACGTCCACGGCGTTGAACACGATCCCGACCACGTGTCCAGCCTCCCCACGGGCGGACTCCTCCGCCGTGAACCAGCGCGAGAAGACTCCGATCACAGAACCCAGCGTCGCGGTGAGTCCCGTTTCCTCTGCGAGTTCTCGGTGAGCGGTGGCTTCTGCAGACTCTCCCAAGTCCATCCCGCCACCCGGCATCGTCCACATCCCGCTGTCGGGATGGCCCGGCGAGATGAAGCGCGTCAGCAACAGACGATCGGTCTCGTCACGACACACGACGTACGCCGCTGCTCTGCGCCAGGCAACATCCATCGCATCAGGATGCCACCCACGAGGCGATCGAGAGATTTGCGGAGCGCGGGTTTGACAGCGCCCATCACGACGCTCGCCGGACTCCCCTCCACCCACTCGAGTTTCGGCAGGATGCACGGGCTGATGGCGTTGGCGCCCTGACCGCGACCCACTTGATAATGCTTACGTCCGACCGGATAGTCTTGCCGAACTCGGACGGGTAGGCGGACGACGGATGGCCGCGATTATCGGGTGGTCTCAACCGTGCCGAGGGCGTGCGGCTTCGCCGGCGACCCAGCGCGAGGCTGAGCGTTCCGCATCGGGACTATCGCTCGGGATCCAGCGAGGGATCGGCCGATCGGAGGGCCGATCCCTGCGGAGTGGTTGCGGTCCGAAACAAATGACGTTCTGGGCGGCGCCTCGAACGGCACGTCCTTGTTCGTCGGGCCCGTTTGATCTACTCGTTTGTCGACAGCCAGGATCTCGCCCGCCCGGAACGTGCTGATCATCTCCTTGTTGCGCAGTCGGTGGGTTGGGTAGGCGTCGGCGGTCTGCTGGTCGACCTACGACGTCAATCTCCGCATGGACGACGAGCCCGGAGTCCACCTGTTGGAAGAGCGCTGGTGCGCCCCGTCGTCACCACCGTGAGGTACCTCATCGTCGTCGACTTACCACAAGTAGCCGACCGAGAAGTTTGGCCTTGGACCCGCCGAACCACGAAAATTTGAGGGTGGTTGACGGGGTCGTCATGGGGTTCCCGACTAGCACCTTCCGCTCCTTGCGGATCCTCCCCTGCAGTCGCTCACCGTGCGACTACGGGAGATCCTCGGGCTTGGTCCGCATGGGGATGGCCAACAAGCGAATCGGGGGAGTCCTGGAGATCTCGGAGCGACCGTGCGCAAGTACCTGGAGAACGTGTTCGAGTGGTTGAGCGTGCAGAGCCGCACCGCCGCCGTAGCGGTCGCTTTCCGATCGGACCCTGCAACCATCTGAGCCCGGGGCGCTCGTAGCGGGCGCCCCGGGCTCGTCCGCTCAGTCGCAGCGGTTGGACTGATCCGGGTCAGGTAGCGTCAGGGCCCCACCCGTACCGTCCGGGTTGAGCGGCACTCCGAAGAACGTCGCCACGAGCACCGTCTCTTGCCCCGCCTCACTCGGGTTCCAGGCGGTGTGAACCTTCGTACCGGGGTCCACGAACGCCTCCTGGGGCCCGTAGGAGCGCTCGATGCAGTCGGAAGCCTGCTGGTACACCAGGTCCCCCTCGACGACAGAGACGATGACCGGGCCGGGGTGGGTATGCCATGGGAAGGAGGCACCCGGCTGGATGACGAGCCTCGCCGTCACGACGTTTCCAGCGTCCTTCAGCTTCAGCACGTCGGCGCGCTGCCTGGGGAGCTTCACCTTCACCTTTATCGAGACGTCGTCCGGGAACGCGGCGTGTCTGGACAGCACCTCCACCGCAATCGGGGCGGGGGCTTGGACGTCTGCCTCCTGGCCGTCCTGTCCGTAGGCCGTCACCGGAATGCCCACCGCGAGGATGAGCAGACCTGCGGTCAGTGCCGCGGATGGCCGTCGGGACCGAGTTGCCTGGTGTCGCCGTCTGTGTGTAGTCATGTCGAACCCTCTTCTTCTGGTTGGACCTCGATATTGGAGGTGGTCATCCGAGTTGGCCAGCGGCCTCTCGGTGGCGGTGTCTATGTGTGTTCATTGGTTTGTCGTGAGGTCAACCCTCGAACTGCATCGCGGGGGACTCGCGGTGAACTTGCTGAGGAATCGCGGGAGGAGCGCGGGATTTTCGTTTTCGTTAGAGTCGTTGAATGACCCATGCAGTCCACCTCATGGGGGCAGTGCGACTGGTTCGTGATGAGCAACCGGTCGATGTGGGCGGGCCGAAGCAGCAGGCGGTGTTGGCGGCGCTTGCACTGTCGGCTGGCCATCGTGTCTCGACCGATCGCCTTGTCGATCTCGTGTGGGACGAGAACCCGCCGGCGAGCGCGCGGCGCACCGTCCAGTCCTACGTTGCGTCATTGCGGAGCGCATTGGGGGTTGGGGCGGCGCTGGAGTCGTCGCAGAATGGCTACACGCTCAAGCTCGACCGAAGCGTGGTCGACCTGCTGGCCTTCGAAGACCAGGTTGCGGGCCTCTTGGCGAAGGAGGCGGATCTCGATCCGGATGACCTTGCACAGGGACTGGCAGCCCTGCTCGCGAGCTGGGAGACGCCGCTGGACGGCTTGCGTGGCGCAGCACGCATGGCGGATTTGACCGCGCCGTTCGAAGAGCTTCGACTGCAGGCTGTCGAGCGTCTTGCTGCGGCGCAGATCGCCGGCAGTCACGCCGGTGACGCCGTGAAGATGCTCGAAGCACTCGTTCGCGAGTACCCGACCAGGGAAAACCTCTGGCTGGAACTCGCCCGAGGTCTGAACCGTCTCGGGCGGCGTGATGCAGCACTCAAGGCGATCCAACGGGCGCGCGAGGCGCTCCGCGAGCATCTCGGCATCCACCCGTCCGCTCAACTGTCGGCCTTCGAGACAGATCTCCTCGTCGACGACAGTGAGGTGCTCCCCGACAGCGATGGCAGCGACGGCAGCGGCGACGAACTGGGCCGAGCCGTTCATGCAGCAGCCACCGAGTCGGCCCTCAAAGACGAGGCCGGGCTGGCGCCTCCGGCGGTGCTGTTTGAAATCAAGTCCCGGATTCTCGACGACGACCCTCGTCTCGGGGTCGCGGCGCAACCCGGTTCCGGCCGGCGCGGAAACCGAACTGCACGCCAGTTGTTGGGGGCCACCGAGTTCGTCGGACGTGACGACGTCATCGGCGTCCTCGAGGCGGCGATTGCCGACCAACAGCTCGTGACCATCACCGGGCCGGGTGGCGTTGGAAAGACCCGATTGGCCACGCGGCTCGCGGGCTCCATCATCGACAGTTTCGTCGACGGTGTCACCGTCGTTGAACTGGCATCGCGACGTGACGCCGCTGGCGCGGCACAGGCGATCGCTAGCGCCCTCGACATCCAGCCGCACCAGTTCCAGACAATCGATTCGACCGTCGAGGAACACCTGACGTCGGCGAGGATGCTGCTGCTGCTCGACAACTGCGAGCACCTGATCGACGCCCTCGCCCCGATCGTCGACCGGCTGCGGTCGACCTGCCCGCATCTCCGCGTCTTGGCGACCAGTCGGGAACCGCTCGGTCTCGCCGGAGAGTACGTTCACGTGCTCGGACCACTCGACGTGCCAGAACGTTCCGCCACCACCGCCGACAAGCGGCGCTCGGACGCAGTCGTTCTCTTCGTCGATCGCGCCGCATCAGCGACACCCCAATTCGTCCTCACCGACGACAACGTCGACCTCGTCGCAGAGGTCTGTGAGCGACTCGATGGACTGCCGCTCGCTCTCGAATTGGCCACGGCCCGCCTCCGAACAATGGGCCTGCGGACCCTGGCGGTGCGACTGAATCAACGAACCGAGATGAACGGCCAGACCCAACGCGGAGCTGACGAACGCCATCGAACGATGCACCAGCTCGTCGAATGGTCGTATGACCTGCTCTCCGCCACCGAACAGAGAGTGTTCGAACAGCTGAGCGTCTTTGCCGGGGGATTCGACCTGACGGCGGCCGAGGCCGTCTGCTCTATCGACGGCCAAAGCCCTTCGATTGCCAGTCATGTCGTCGGTCTCGTCGAAAAGTCGATGGTGGTCATGGTGGACCTGACGCGACCTCGCTACCGCGTTCTCGAACCACTCCGCGAGTTCGGGCTCGACCGACTGGACGAACGCGGCCAGGTGCCGGCGACCGAAGCCCGCCACCTCGGTTGGTTTCTCAGTCGGGCGTGTGACGGCGCAGTGGGTCTCGACAGCCCCGACGAGTCGACGTGGTCGAACGATCTCGACCTGGAGTTCGACAACTTTCGGGCTGCTCACCTGACGGCGGTGCGACACGATGACGCACCGAAGGCCCTGTCACTGGTGGCGGCACTCTCGGAGTTCGCTATCCGTCGGGTCCGCTACGAGATCACCACATGGGCCGAGGTATCCGCTGGCATGCCAGCAGCGAACGACGAACCCGATCTCCCAATCGCCATCGGACTGGCCGCGTACGGCCACTTCGTCAAAGGCGACATGGAAAACGCCATCGCCCTTGCCCGGCGGGCCGCGGAGATCGAGAGCGCCACCGATGCGGCAGGTTGCGGGTTGCCCGAGCGAGTGCTCGGAAACGCTCTGTTCTATCTCGAACGCACCGATGAAGCGATGCAATGGTTGCGCCCGATGGTGACAACGGCGCGCCGCTCGGCTGACCCTGCCCGGGTTGCCCACGCGCTGTATATGCAATCGGTAGCAGTCACCTCGACCGGCGACTCGAGCCACGGCGCACAGCTCGCTGGTGAGGCCTGGGAAGCAGCCAAGCAGGCCGGATCACCAACAGCTCTCGCACAAGCCAACTACGCACGCGGGTTGACGCTCGAGAGCGTCGACCCGGCCGAGGCCTTTGAATGTCTCGTCCGATCGAGCCAACTCGCGGCCGGCGCCGGCAACCGCTGGGTCGAGGCCTTCGCTCTGACCGAGGTCCACTGGCTCCAGGCCAGACGCGGCGACCCGTTGGGAGCGTTGCGCGGCTACGCCGACGTCGTCGACCTCTGGTACCGCGGCGGCGACTGGGCCAACCAGTGGCTCTCACTCCGGCGCGTGCTCGGAATCTTGCTCGACGTCCAGGCATTCGAGCCCGCCGCCGTACTCCACGGGGCGCTCACCGCCGTCGGGGCATCTCGCGCAATGCCCTTCGAGCCCGCCGACGCCGAATCGCTGAAAAATAACGTCGACGCACTGCACTCACGACTCGAACCCGGACAGCTCAGCGAGGCCGTGGAGCGCGGTGCGTCGATGACCGACCGCGAAATCATCACCTTCGTCAAACATGAGATCGCGCTGCTCACTCAGGCCGAATCAAACCCCTAGATTCAGTCCACTGACTGGGGACCGTGCAGGATGCACTCACATCGGCAGCAAGCGGGGGTGTCCTGACCCCGCAGATCCGACATTGAATTGCTGCCAGCGGTGACGACTGACGAGTGACGCGATCACGATTGCCGCCCATATTCGCACGGTGCGTATGGCCCGCGTCGGGGAAGCCGCTCTCGACTCGCTAGAGCCCATTCGCTGGAGCCCATCGGACACTCGTGGCCAGCGCAAAGGGACGGCTTCGATGACAACGCGATCCTTGTCTGATGGCGCCGTCCTTCAGGTGTTTGCCCTCCTTACACCGACGCCGCTTGGTCAGCGCTCCTCGTCGACCGCGACCGCGGCGACGACCACCAGCGGGCGGCGATCGCCGAGCGGCCACTCGCGGGAGCGGCCGATGGTGGCTACGGCTACATCCATTCCGACTCCGACGCGGTCTTGGCCCGCCTGGGCTGACATTGACCAGGCGCGACGATCACAGTCGAAGGCGACGGCTGCACGCCTATGGCGCCGGTAGAGACGAGTGTGGGGTTGGGTCGGTCGCCAAGTGGGAGTACAGCTGCATGTCGTGCCACCCGTCGGCGTGCAGGTTCGCTCCGCGTCGCACGCCCTCTTCGACATACCCAGCGCGAAGCGCAACTCGACGAGAAGCTGCGTTTCGCGTCGAGTGCTGGAGCTGGACGCGGTGCAGGCCCAAGCGATGCGCCCACTGTGTCGCTGCGATGCACGCACGCGTGGCGATTCCATTGCCTCGGGCTTCGGGCAGCACCCAGTACGACACCTCGCCATAGCCATCCTCGAGCGTCGTGAAGATGGACACGTGACCCACGATCTCCGCTCCGGCACGCTTCACGATCGCCCAGGTCGCCCGCAGCTCGGCGCTCCATCCTGCCGAGCAACTCGAAATCCATTCGCCGGCCTCGGCCTCGGTATCGAAACGGCGGAAGTGCCAATGCTGGATGTCAGCGTCGGAGAAGGCCTCGATGACAGCAGCGACATCGGTCGGCTGCCAGGGTCGGAGCAGCAACTCAGCATCGACGACGATTTCGGGTTGAACGAAGTAGGCCATCGATCCGGGCGCAACGACCGGCGCTATGAGTTTTCCCACAACCCCAGGATGACAGAACCAGCCACAACGATGGACCTTTCACCCAACACCGATTGGTGCCCATCACGGCGCCCGTCGTACTCGCAACCAACGATCCAGGTTCCGGCACTTCGTGGCCATACGTCTACCGTTGCGAGGTCGACTGGCCCCTACCCGAGGTGCCGATCTAGCCGCCGCCGAGTCTGAGCAGCGCCCTGACGAATCCTGGTGTGGAACGTGCCAACCGGAGAGCGGCGCGGTCGCCTCCGCCTGATCTGATGGCCGTGTCCGCTGGCGGCGTCGGTGCAGTCGAGGCGCCGATGGTGACGATCTCGACCGGTGACGGCACACCCTTGAGGTCATGGAGCCCGAATGGCCGAATGGTGTGGCGTGAGCCGACGAGGAGATCGCTGGTCAGTTTGGAAGCGAGCAACTCATCTGCTCCTGCCAGGCTCGAGATGCGTGCGGCGATGTTCACGGTCATCCCAGCGATGTCGTCGACGTCGACTCGTTCCAGTTCGCCGGTGTGGAGTCCTGCTCGAAGACGAAGACCGAGTTCCGACATTGACGTCATGATCCGCTGGGCACAGACCACACCCATCTCGGGTGTCGGCAGGCACGCCATGAAACCGTCGCCGCCGCTCTTGACCGCCCACGCATCCATCTCATCGAAGATCTGGCGACAGATGTCGTTGTGGCGTTGAATCGTGTCTGCCCAGCGTTCATCGCCCATCGACGTCAGTGTTTGGGTGCTGTCGACGATGTCGGTGAACAGCACCGTCGCGAGCGTGCGCGTGTGCGAACCCTCAGCAACGCTGCCGGTGACGTGCAACTCGATCGCGTCCGTGACCGCTGTGGCGTTACCCATCCACGGCAGATGATCGTGTCCGTCGATCTCGACGAAGCGTGCACCCGGGATGGCGTCGGATATCGCCCGACCCCACTCGACCAGAGCAAAGGGGTCGTCTCGGCGGTGGATCACGGTCGTGGGGACGTGGAGTTGCGGCAGGATCGGCGTCACGTCGCACTCCAAGCTCGAACGAAGCATTGCACGCGCCATTCCGGGGCTTGTGGCTGCCCGCTCGAACAGCCCGGTGTACTTGCGCACCATCGGGCCATCGGAATCCGGCGAGAAGATGCCCGCCGTTCGGCCCTCTCCCCAGTGGTCGATGGCATCATCGAGACGCTGCACCATCGTCTCAGGGATGCACTGGCCGCTCGGGAAGGTTCCATCGAGGATCAGCGACTGCACGCGATCGGTGTGGGTTGCAGCGAACAGACAGGCCAATGGGCCACCTTCGGAATACGAGAACAACACCGCTTGCTCGGAACCGACCGCGTCCATCACGATGCCGATATCGCTCATCCGGGCCTCGAAACTCGCCCCATCAGCGCCAACGTCGGAGAGGCCGGTTCCGCGCTTGTCGAACAGAATCACGCGAGAGAACGAGGCGAGCCGCTCGACGAAGTCGACGTAGGCGGGCATCGTCCAGTTCAGATCACGGTGGCTGATGAACCCCGGCGCAATCAGGAGGTCAACCGGGCCGTCACCAACAACCTGATAGGCGATGTGCAGGTCGCCGCTGCGCGCGTAGCCAGTCGCCGTCGGTGCATTCATCGATCATCGACCTCCCAGCTCTGCCCCAACTCGAAGGTACACGTCGCCGACGGACCTGTCGTCACACTTCGTGTGGCCGGCGTCATCTGAGCACTGCTGCGGTCGCACGGGTGTGGACAGCGGGTCCGGGGACCGGTCGAGGTGTTGTGGGAGACACATCGGGAGTTCTGGCTTGGAGGGAGCCACGAGTATCAAGCCGGTCACGGTGCTATTCACCGATCTGGTCGATTCGACCGCGTTGTTGTCGAGGTAGTCCCGGTCGAACCCCAAAGAGCGCATATCAACAGGCCGGATCGACCCCTCGACCCGATCGCGAACCGGCAGACAGCACGAGTCGGTGTCGGCCATCAATCCGTGCGTGTGTACCCGATAATGCTCAGGCGGAAGTGCTCGGGAATGCCGGATCGACGGCACGGAATATCTACAGTTCGGCGCTACTTGCCGATGACTGCTCCCCAACAATGATGGCAGTGCACCACGTTCTCTGCGGCAATGAATTCAACGTCATGCGGGTCCGCTTCGATGAACACTCGGACAGCCTCCGCATCGAGCGGCGAGGCGAAGTGGCAAACCCAACCCGACTGACTCGGCACAAACCCGCCATCGATCAACACATTGCCCGCAGCGACAAGCGCATCGATGAGTGCATCGAAGTGACGCAGTTCGGGGTCGGTCTTCGTCGTTCCAAGTCTCGCCCATCAACGCGCACCTATCGGCAGATCTGGGCGGTCACCGCGTCGGCTCAACAGCCTCCGAGAACGCCAACGTGGAAGAGTGTCGCCGTGACGAACGGGACTCTCGACGTCGAGGCACTGCTCGAGAGCGTCAACCGCTTTCGAGAAGGCGGGCAGTCTCCAGCGGCAGTGTTGACCGCGACCGGCGTGAACGACGTCGGCGACGAGGAACTCCGCGAGGCCGTTCACTCGGTGCTAGCTTCGTCACGCGAACCGGGCTGTGGCGGGTCGTGTCGCGGGTGCGTGTCGAAGACCACACGATGAATGGCTCATCGCCATCGGACTTCCCCGATCACGGTGTCGTTTCCGGGGCCGCCGATGACAACGTCGAACCCTTCGCCGCCGTCGAGGTGGTCGTCACCGGCTCCGCCGGAGATGACGTCGTTGCCGCCACCGCCGACGACGACATCGTCACCTTGGAGGGAGAACACGGCGTCGTTGCCGCCACCTGCGCAGATGACATCGTCACCCTGGGTTCCAACGATCACGTCGCGACCGGACGTCCCGATGATCGTGCACGGTCGGGCGACTTCAATTGTGTAGACCACCAACCGTGGGATCCCGTCGGGTGCCTCGCCCTCGATCGTGATCGTGTGGCTGCCCGGCGTGGTGTCGGCCGGCAACGTCACGGTGAGCGACACCCTGCCCTGCGAATCGGCGGTGGTTTCGGCGAGCACGACGGGTTCGCTCCGCAGCACGATCCGCACCCTGCCATTGCGGACGAATCCGCCGCCGGTGACCGGGAGGACCTGACCGGCCGGTGTCAGCCCGGGCGACTGGCCGTTGATTCGGTTCACCACGACCGGGAACGACGTCGATGACTCGTTCCCGTACGGGTCACGGGCGGTGCAGGTGACTGTCGTC
>JBBQMG010000142.1:0-10370 GCA_038328705.1 Acidimicrobiales bacterium
GCAGCGCGGCAACTGCGGCGTAGTTGTCCATGTTGGCGTTCATGCGGTCGAGCAGGTCGGTCAGGTCAGCATTGATGGCGGCCCATCCGCTCGTCAGCTGCTGCACGCTGACGTACTGAGTGTCGAACTCTGCCGCGCTCACGGTGCCGCTCTCGATCATCGAGGTGCGTACGTCAGCGGCTTGTTCCACCGCCACGCCGATCTGGTCCATGTAGCCGCGGAAAGTGTCGATCTTCGCCACGACCATGTATGGCTCGAAGTCCTCGATCATCGTGCCACCGAGGGGAGCGCGGCTGAACATCTGGAAGATCGCGGGTGCGAGAATCAGACCGATGCCGATCATGAGTGCTGCGATCACGGGCACTCGACCAGTTCTGTTGAACATGTGGCACCTTCCACTGGTGTATATGTCCAGTGAACCGCACCATGGCTGGGTCTTCTAGAGGCTAACGACCACTTCGGGTCTGGTCAGTGAAGGTGCACGGGCGTGGTCGTGCCTGGGTTGTAGGGCTTGTTGACCAGCTCGAAGAAGTCGTTGCCCTTGTCGTCCACCACGATGAACGCGGGGAAGTCATGGACCTCGATCTTCCACACGGCCTCCATGCCCAGCTCGGGCATCTCCAACATGTCGACCTTGGTGATGCAATCCTGCGCCAGGCGTGCTGCCGGGCCGCCGATGCTGCCGAGGTAGAAGCCGCCATGGGTCTTGCACGCGTCCGTGACCGCTCTGCTGCGGTTGCCCTTGGCGAGCATCACGAAGCTGCCGCCCGCTGACTGGAACTCGTCGACATAGCTGTCCATCCGGCCGGCAGTGGTGGGGCCGAATGAACCGCTGGCCATCCCGGTGGGGGTTTTGGCCGGGCCCGCGTAGTACACGCAGAAGTCCTTCATGTACTGCGGCAGCGGCTCGCCACGATCGAGGCGTTCCTTGATCTTCGCGTGGGCAATGTCGCGAGCGACGACCATCGGCCCGGTCAGCATCACGCGGGTCTTCACCGGATACTTGGAGAGCTCTGCGCGGACGTCGGCCATCGGACGGTTGAGGTCGATCTGCACGACCTCAGCGTCGGCCAGGTCCTCGTGCGTCACCTCGGGAAGGAAGCGGGCCGGGTCGGTCTCCAGCTGCTCGAGGAAGATGCCGTCCTTCGTGATCTTGCCCAGTACTTGGCGGTCGGCGCTGCAGCTGACGGCCATGCCCACCGGGCAGCTGGCGCCGTGGCGCGGGAGGCGCACGATGCGCACGTCGTGGCAGAAGTACTTACCACCGAACTGAGCGCCGATGCCGGTCTCCTGACTGAGCTTGAGCACCTTGGCCTCCAGGTCGAGGTCGCGGAACGCATGGCCCAGCTTGCTGCCCTGCGTTGGAAGGGTGTCGAGGTAGTGCGCGCTGGCCAGCTTCGCCGTCTCCACGGCCAGCTCGGCGCTTGTACCGCCGATGACGACAGCCAAGTGATACGGCGGGCAGGCGGATGTGCCCAGTGTCTTCATCTTCTCGAACAGCCAGGGCAGCAGCGTCTTCTCGTTGAGCAGCGCCTTGGTCTCTTGGAAGAGGTAGCTCTTGTTGGCGCTGCCACCGCCCTTGGCCAGGAATAGGAACTTGTACGCGTCGCCGTCGGTGGCGCTGATCTTGATCTCGGCCGGAAGGTTGTTGCCGGTGTTGACCTCTTCGTACATGGTCAACGGCGCCATCTGGCTGTAGCGCAGGTTGCTGGTCTGGTAGGTGTTGAACACGCCGCGCGCGATGGCCTCTTCGTCGCCGCCGTCGGTGTGGACGAGGTTGCCCTTCTTCGCCTTCACGATCGCGGTGCCCGTGTCCTGGCACATCGGCAGTATGCCGCCGGCGCTGATGGCAGCGTTCTTCAGCAAGTCGAGCGCGACGAATCGGTCGTTGTCGCTGGCCTCCGGGTCGTCGAGAATCTTGGCCAGCTGGGCAAGGTGAGCGGAACGCAGGAAGTGCGCGATGTCGCGCATCGCCTCCTGTGTGATGAGAGTCAGTGCTTCCAGGTCGACCTGCAACATCGTGCCCAGTGGCGTCTCGACAGTGCGGACGTGATCCTTGCTGACCAGCCGGTATTGCGTGTCGTCGTGGCCCGTGTCGTTGAGGTGCAGGGAAAACAGTTCAGTGAACTCGAACTCAGGTACAGCAGCCATAGCCAAAGGCTACGCCCACACGTTGCCCCCGTCCCAGCCCCACCCGTCCGCTCGGTAGCCGCCAGTCCGAATCGAACCTGTCGCGGCCCTGACCACTAGGCCTGAAGTTCGCCCCGCGACAGGTTGAGGTGCTGCCCCATCATCCGAACGAACCTGTCGCGGCTCTGACCACCAGGCCTGGTCGTCACGGGGCGACGGGAAGCGAGGTGCGGAGGGTGGTGAGGACGTAGTCCTTGCCGTCGATGACGTCGGCCGTGGTGAACTCAAGTACCTGCATTCCGGATTGTTGGAGCGCGTTTCGGCGGTGGGCGTCGCGTTGGCGATCGCTGTCGCTCGTGTGGCCGAGACGACCGCTCACCTCGACGATGACGTTGGTGTCAAGAAACTGGAAGTCGACTCGGGCGACAGTTCTGTTGCCGCGGCGATGTACCACCTGGCACTCAGGCCGGGGAAGGCCCAGTTGACGAAGGAGTTTGAGAAACCGTCGCTCGAGGTGCGATTCGCCTCCGGAGTCGAGAAGGAGTTCGCGCATCAACCGGGTGCCGGCTCGACCCCGCCCTCCAACCTCCGAGAGCCGTTTGCGGAGTCTGGTCAGCGCCGTCCTGCGCAACCGGATTGCGCTGTCGATCGCCTTCTCCAAATCGTTGGCGGATACGCCAGTGGCGGCATAGTCGATCAACGCTCGGGTCGCAGTCGTCGTTCTCACGCCTCGATGGCGAATGACATCGTCCTCGCGCAGGCTCGAGCTGGTGTGCAGCGCTATCCAGTTGGGAATCGACCGGTTGGCGCGTGACACGATGAACTCGGCGCGCCGCGGCATCGGCAACTCAACACCCAGCCAAAACAGGGCGGACGCAGCATGCAGACCACCGCGCTTGCCCAACCATTGAGCGCCGGCGTGCAACGTCATCTCGAAAGTGAGGTCGGTGGCAGCGTGGCGGAAGTGGTCAGGGGTGATCTGCAACCACTCGTGCTGGTCCTGCCAGCGACGCCATCGGGTGGACGAAATTCCTAGCGCCTTGACGTCGGACACGGCGGCGATGCGATGCGACGTACGGGTCCGCTCGATCAGTTTCAGGTCGTCTCTCACACCCTCACTGGGCATGGCGAGCAGCGCGAATCGGCAACCCAACCCCCACATTTCGCTCAACCCGTCGCCTTCCCGTCATCGACGCTGGTGGTGGTGCCCGCGACAGGTTGCAAGTTTCTGGCGCGATCGAGGGCGTTCAGGGGTGTGGGTGCAGGGGTGTGGGTGCAGGGTGTGGGTGGGGCGACTACTTGAGGCGTTTGGGGGTGGCGCTCGCGGGGTCGATGGGCCACTGGTGCTTCGGGTAGCGGCCGGCCATTTCCTTGCGGACATCGGCCCAGGTGCCGGCCCAGAAGCCTGGAAGATTGCTGGTGATCTGGATCGGGCGGTCGGCGGGGGAGAGCAGTTCCAGGGAGACGGGAACTCCGCCGGCGATTGTCGGGTGTTCGCTGAGGCCGAAGAGGTCCTGGACGCGCACCGAGGCCGTGGGGACATCGCGGGAATAGTCGATGAGTGCGGTACGGCCCGCGGGTGTGTCGAGATGTGTCGGGGCCAGCTCGCCGAGCTGGCTGGACGTATCCCAGTCGAGCTGCGCGGACAGCAGCATCGCAGTATCGAGCGCAGCGAGGTCGGCCGACCCGATTGCGCCGACCAGGTACGGCGCCAGCCACTCGTCGATCGAGGCGATCAACGCCGCATCACTCCAGTCGGGCCAGGTGTCGGCACCCAAGTGGTGGCGAAGAAGCGCGACCCGTGCCCGCAGCAGCACGGCGGATGACGACCAGTGGAGCGCGGCCAATCGGGTTGCCCGCACTCGTTCGACGAGAGCAGCGGTCGTCGCTTCGCCGGCCTCGGCACTGCGCACCTGCTCGTCGAGCAGCATGCCGCCAAGCCGAGTCTCGACGCGCTGCACCAGGTCGTCGCGCTGCTTGTCCCACACCAGCGACTCGCGGCGTTCGATCTGATCGGCGAGCGACGTGACGACATCGTTGACATCGAGCGCGGCTCCGATGCGTATGCGGGCGTTGTCTCGTTTGCCATCGAGGTCGGCGGCCACGACGAAGCGCTCGTCGGCCAACGGATCCGTGGGTGGCGTCCATGCCGATGATCCGGTGCGAAGTTGAAACTGGCCGGGCTGACTGCGCCGAACGGCGACACGGTCTGGATATGCGAGAGCAAGCACGACGCCGCAACGGTCCGAGCGAACGTCATCGAGATCGAAGCGGATCTGTGCGCGTCGGGCGATGTCGGCGGCACGAACGCGGACGCGCTGCACGTCTCGAGAATCTGCCCGGTCGTGATACTGCCCGCAGACGGCGCCGACGCGCAACGCAAGGTCAGCCGGAAGTTCGTCGGGCCGGCCACGGAACACATCGCGCTCGTCGAGCAACGCGGCGACTACACAGGCCAGCGATCCGTCGGAAGTGTCGGCACCTGCGACCATTCGCGCCAATCGCGGATGCAGCGGCAGCGCCAACATGCGGCGGCCACGATCTGTCAGGCGACCATCGTCGCCGAGTGCGTCGAGGCGAACCAGCAACTCGACGGCCTGCTGCAACGTGCGCGGTGGTGGAACGTCCGCCCAACGCAACTGCTCGACGGGCGTACCCCAAGCAGCGAGTTCGAGTGCCAGACCGGCGAGGTCGACCTGGGTGATTTCCGGCTCAAGGTGCGCCCGTCGTGTGCCGTGCTCCAGTTTGCTCCACAACCGATACGCCGCTCCCGGTTCCGTACGACCAGCGCGGCCGGCACGCTGGTCGGCAGAGGCGCGGCTGGTGCTGACGGTCGTCAGTCGGCTCATTCCTGTGCGCTGATCGAATCGGGGCACGCGAGCCAGGCCGGCATCGACCACCACTCGAACCCCGTCGACCGTGAGAGACGACTCGGCAATGTCGGTGGAGAGCACAACCCGCCGACGACCTGCGGGCGACGGGGCCAGCGCGTGGTCCTGCTCTGCCAGCGACAGCGCTCCCGCCAACGGATAGACATCGACGTCGGTCGGGACTGCACCTTCGAGAAGGTTCTGCACGCGACGGATCTCACCGATCCCCGGCAGGAACACGAGGATGTCGCCCGCCTGCTCTCGTAAGGCGCGTTGCACCAGCGCGGCCGTTGCCTCCTGCACGCGATCCTGCTTGCCCATCGGCGCCCATACGAGGTCGACGGGGTGCATGCGACCGTCACTGGCGGCGACCGGAGTGTCGTCGCCGAGCACTCGCAGCAAACCCTTCGTGTCGGGCGTCGCCGACATCGCCAGCACCCGCAGGTCGGGACGCAGGCCGGAGCGCGCATCTAGCAGCAGCGCCAACCCGACGTCGGTGGGCAGGTTGCGTTCGTGGACCTCGTCGAAGATCACCAGCCCGTAGCCGTCGAGCGACGGGTCGTGCTGCAGGCGCCTGGTGAGCACGCCCTCGGTCACCACTTCGATTCGAGTGCGTGGTCCGATGTGGCGCTCGTCGCGGGTTTGGTAGCCCACCGTCTCGCCGACCTGCTCGTCCAACAGCGAAGCCATTCGTTGAGCAGCTGCGCGGGTGGCGAGCCGGCGCGGCTCCAACATGACGATGCGCTGACCGGCGAGCCACGATTCGTTGACCAGTATCAGTGGGGTGAGTGTCGTCTTGCCAGCACCCGGCGGCGCGACGAGGATGGCCGAGCCGTGGTCTGCCAGGGCTGAGAGCACCGTCGGCAACGCGTCGAGGACGGGCAGATCAGGTAGCCCGCGTATCACCGGGTTGTCGGTTCAGCCGAGGGCGGGTGTGCCGTGGAACGGCGACGGGTCGCCGGCACCAGGAATCGTCGGTGCGATCCAGGAGGTGTTGTCGGCGATGGTCTTGGCGACGTGGCGCCACTCCGTCGGGCTCCACCCTTCGGCCGCCGCCTGCACACTGCCATCGCCGCGTACGAACACGAATGCCGGCAGTGTGGCAACGCCGAGGCCACGCACGAACGTGCGATCCGGATCGCAGAAGACCAGGAACTGATCGGCCAGTGGCCCGAGAAACTGCTTGGCCTCGTCGGCACCGCAGGTGAGGACCAGATTGACCCGCACGTCGGCGCCCCGAAAGGCCTCGAGGATGCGCGCCGCAGACTTGAGAATCCAGGAACTCTCGTTGGTGTAGGGATCGAGCACGACGCTGGCCAGGTGGAACGTGGTCACCCACTCTTCGAGCGGACGCGACTCGCCGCCGATCGTGGTGAGTTTGATGTCGAGAGCAACGGTGCTGGCCACAGCGCAAAGCTAGCGCAGAGCCCTGTCGGCCACCCACCTCACCCAGCGACGGGTGTGCAGGCGAGCAAGCCGTCGCCGGACGGGAAAGGTTCAGACGCTCACGGTAGGGTCGCGTGCGTGCACCCGATCGAGCGCTTGCGGTACCTTGCCCGGTCGAGCGGTGGCGACCCACGTGTACTGGTCAGCGAGACCGCATCGGCGCTGCGTGGAATGGGCGTCGACCCAGCGGGTCTTGTCGTCGCCTGCCGTCGGATTGTCGAGCGACACCCGACCTCGGGCCCACTGTGGTGGCTGTGTGCCTACATGCTGACGGCCGCCGACCCGTACTCGACGGCGCGTCGCTTGGCCAACGAGATCGACGCCGACGTGACGCCGGAGGTGCTGATCGACGCAATTCCCGCCGATCTCACCGTCTGTGTGGTTGGCTGGCCCGATCTGGTCGGCGAGGCGATTCTTCGACGAGGTGACATTCGGGTGCTCGCCATCGATGCCGACGATCAAGGTGGCTCGTTCGTGCGTCGCTTGGAACGTGCCGACGTGGAGGCGGAGGTCATCGAGCCGGGTGGCATCGCCGCCGCGGTTCTGGCGGCCGACCTCGTCCTCATCGAGGTCCTGGCCACGTCGTCCAGTGACCTCATCGCGGCCCGCGGCAGTCGCGCCGCGGCCTCGGTTGCGTACTGCAGCGAGGTGCCGGTGTGGGCGATTTCCGGCGTCGGTCGTTGCTTACCGGACGCCGGGTTCCTGTCACTGGTGGAACGTCTCGGCGACGTCCGTGCGCCGTGGCTGGCCGAGGCGGACGTGATGCCGCTGGCACTCTTCTCGCATCTGGCGACAGTCGACGGCGTCGTGGCGCTCGAGGAGGCTTCGCTGACGGCGGAATGCCCGCTGGCCCACGAACTGCTCCACACGTCGATCAACTGAAATGCACGTGTCGAGGCTCGGGTAGCCCGGGTACGAGTCGTCTCGCCTTTGGTTCTGGGTGTGTCTGGTTCCGGGCGCCGGAACCAGACACGCCCAGAATCACAACTGGAACTGGTGACGCCCAGAACTTCGTTGCGCGCGCAAATGGGGGTGGGTGGTGGCGGGCGGGCGGCCCGACCCGGCCCGACCCGACCCGACCCGACCCGACCCGGCCCGGCCCGACCCGGCCCGCCCCGGCCCGACCCGGCCCGACCCGGCCCGACCCGACCCGGCCCGACTGAGGAAGGCGACAGCTAGCGCTGGCCGGCGCGGGTTGGTTGGTTGCCCGCTGCCTCGGCGAGGCAGGCTGCATAGGTGGCGATCGACGCGTCGATCAGGCCGACCGTGACGCGCAGCGATGGTGCGCCGTCGCGCACCATGAACGGTTCGCCGGGCGCAGCTCCGATGCCCTGAGCGGCCAGCGTCAGCAATGCCGAACGCTCGTCGGCGACCTGCATCCACAGATTGATTCCGTCGGTGCCGGTGAACCCGACGCCGGCAACGGACAACACTTCGGTGACGGCGAGCCGCCGGGCCGCGTACTCCGCCCGGGCCGTGCCGACCGCATCAATGGTCGGCTGATGATCGAGCATCTCCAACAGCACCGCCTGCAGGATGCGACTGCTCCACCCGGGCCCGAGCAGCCGGCGATTCGCCACCGCACTGACCACATTGCCGGCACCGCCGACCGCAGCCAGCCGCAGGTCCGGCCCGTGGCTCTTCGAGTAGCTGCGAATGTGCACCGTGCGATGTGGCAGCCACGTGCCCAGGCTGACCAATGCGCCGCTCGCGATGTCGCCCGAGTGGTCGTCCTCCACCACGATCGCGTCACTGTCGGCCAGCGCAGCAGCCAACTGCCGGCCGCGTTGCTCGGTGAGCGTGATACCGGTGGGGTTGTGCGCACGCGGTTGCAGGAACACCGCCGTCACTCCGAGAGCGAGCGCGTCGGCCAGCCCGGCGGGCAGCATGCCCTCGTCGTCCATGTCGACGCCGATGACATCAGCGCCCAGCAAGTCGAGCAAATCGAGCAGGGGTGGGAACGTTGGGTTCTCGACCACCACGCGGTCGCCGAGACGCACGATCACGCTGGCAACCCGGTCGAGCGCATCCAGCGCGCCGTCCACCACGGTCAGCCCCTCTGGCGGGAAGGGCCAGTCGGCGCGTACCCGTGCGGCAAGCTCAGGCAGCACCGGCTGGTCGAGGTAGCTACTGGTCAGCGACTGTCGACTGACGTGTGCGATGACGGGGCGCAGGTCGGGGAGGAGTGCGGGGTCGGGGGTGCCGCTGCTGAGGTCGAGTGCGAAGTGCCCCGGGCCTTCGGTGACCCGCCGGTAGCGACGCGGGGTCGCGGGGCCCGTGGGCTGACGGACGAAAGTGCCCTGCCGCCCACGAGCGTCGATGGCGCCAACGGCGGCCAACGATTGCCACGCTTCGCTGACTGTGGTGGGGGACACGCCCAGTTCTTTGGACAGCTCGCGCACGGTCGGTAGCCGGCTGCCGACCGACAATTCCGCGGCCGAGATCATTCGTCCGACGGCGGCCGCGATGCCGCGCGCGCTGCGGTCGGCGACCCGCCCGGCGATGGCTTTGCTGAGCTCTCTCGCAGAGGGTTCGTTACTTGCGCCGTTGAACGGGTCGTTCATTGTCCGGTAACAATACAACTATTGTGCGCAATGGTGTGTGTCATTAGAGTCCGCACATGCCCGACAGCACCGCACACATTGTGAAGGCAGCACTGCTGCAGACGGATTGGCCCGGCACCAAGGACGCCATGCTCGACAAGCACGAGCAGGCCGTCCACGAGGCCGCGGCCCAGGGTGCACAGGTGATGTGTTTCCAGGAGTTGTTCTACGGGCCGTACTTCTGCCAGGTGCAGGACGCCGAGTACTACGAGTACACCGAGCAGATCCCTGACGGGCCGACCACGCAGCGCTTCCAGAGCATTGCGAAGGAGGCTGGCATGGTGCTGGTGCTGCCGATGTACGAGGTGGTGCGGCCCGGGCTCTATTACAACACGGCTGCCGTGATCGACGCTGATGGCAAGTACCTGGGCAAGTACCGAAAGCAGCACATTCCCCAGACCAAGGGCTTCTGGGAGAAGTTCTACTTCGCGCCAGGCGATGGCGGTTACCCCATCTTCGAGACCGCCGTCGGCAAGGTCGGCGTCTACATCTGCTACGACCGCCACTTTCCCGAAGGCTGGCGGGCGCTGGGCCTCAATGGTGCCGAGATCGTGTTCAACCCGTCGGCCACCAGCCGCGGGCTGTCGCAGTACCTGTGGAAGCTGGAGCAGCCGGCATCGGCAGTCGCCAACATGTACTACGTCGGCGCCATCAATCGCGTCGGTATCGAGCCACTGGGCGACAACGACTTCTACGGGCAGAGCTACTTCGTCGATCCGGAAGGCCAGTTCGTCGGTGATGTGGGCGACGCTCACCAGCCGGAGCTGATCGTTCGCGACCTCGACATGGACAAGATCAAGCAAGTCCGCGATCGTTGGGCGTTCTACCGCGACCGCCGTCCGGACGCGTACGACGACCTGTTCGAGCGATAGGGGAACCTCCGATGGCAACCACACTGATCAAGAACGGCAAGGTCATCAGCACCACGGGCGTCATCGCCCAAGACGTGCTGATCGACGGCGAAAGCATCCGTGCGATGGGCGCGCCCGGCTACTTCACCGAGGAGGGCGTCGACCACATCATCGACGCGGCGGGTAAGTACGTCATCCCCGGTGGTATCGACGTGCACACGCACATGGAGCTTCCATTTGGTGGCACCTTCGCCAGCGACACGTTCGAAACCGGCAGCAACGCCGCGGCCTGGGGTGGCACCACCACCATCATCGACATGGCCGTGCAACGTTACGGCGAGAACGTGCACGAAGGTTTGGCCGAATGGCACCGCAAGGCTGACGGCAACTGCAGCATCGACTACGCGTTCCATCAGATCATCGGCGGCGTCGACGACCAGTCGTTGAAGGACATGAAGTACCTCGTCGAG
>JBBQMG010000143.1:0-10350 GCA_038328705.1 Acidimicrobiales bacterium
TCGTTGGCGACCTGGGTGCGGACGGTAGCGAACTACGTCATTCCCTACGTCGTCGCGAGCATCGGCTATCTGACGCCATTCAGGCGGCGCTGATCTTCGCCCCGTGACATCGTTCGACGGGTTGGGTCGAGTTCAGTCCAAGGCGGCGATCAGATCCGACACTGGCGGACGGGCGTCGGGCGTGGACGGGAGCGACAGGTAGCGGAGTCGTCCGTCGCGTCCGACGACTGCATCGGCACCGAGTTGGTGGATGTCTTCGGTGGGCTTTCTGAGATGGCGCCCTCGAAGGAGCAGACCTGCGTACATGCGCAGCGTGCCGAACGACCAGATCTGGCGGTTGCTTCCTCGCTCGGCGCCGAGCAGTCGGTACAGGCGGCGGTCGACGTCGGTGACGATGGTAAAGGGAATCGCGAGGTGGTTGCGGTGGGCGGCGAGTCGTTCTGGTGCGGCGAAGGTGACGATGACGATGGATGCGTCACCGAATTGGTCGAGATGGTCGCGCACCGCGATCACATGTTCTTGACAGGGCAGTCAAGCAAGGTGACGGTGCAGCACCAATACGAGTGGGCGACCGCGATGATCGCTGGTGCGCCATACCTGGCCGGTGTGATCGATGAGTTCGAGGTCGGGAAGCGGGTCGCCGACGCGGAGCGTCATGATGCGTTCAATCCGCTGCTCGCGACTGCGGCTGCTCTGACGACGAACTGGTCGAGGGTTCGCCGATTGGGAAGACCGACGATGCGGTCGACCTCGTTGCCGTGCACGTCGCACAACACGAGTGTCGGGATGCTCATCACCCCGAGGCCTGATGCGAGGCCGGGGTTCTCGTCGATGTTGACGCGTGCAAAGTGGACCTGTTCGTTGGCGTGGTGATGGGCGAGGTCATCGAAGATCGGGTGTAAAGCTTTGCACGGTCCGCACCACGGCGCCCAGAAGTCGACGATGGTCGCGTGCCCGTCGAGCGAGTCGAAGAACGTGGCGTCGGCGAGATCGGTCACGGGTGCTGGCCCGGAGTGGGCATGTTCGCCGGAGCCGGAGCCGGCGTCGTGGGTGGGGGTTGGGGCGGGGGCGGTCACGTCGGTGCGCCGGAACCGGTCGAGGAACGAACGACGCTGTGTCGGGCCGCCGTCGTCTTCGATCTTGACCCCGTGCCAGAACGCCACCCGTCCAGCAACGGCAGACGCTGCGCTACTCGGGTTGGGGTAGTACCAGGCGGCGTCGCGGTTCTCCTTTCCGTCGACAATGATCGTGTGGTACGAGGCGCGGCCCTTCCACGGGCACACCGTCGTGGTCGTGCTCTGCCGCAGCAACTCAGGCCGCACCGCGCCGGCGGGGAAGTAGTGGTTGCCCTCGATGACGACGGTCTCGTCGCTCTCGGCGATCACTGTCCCGTTCCAGACTGCTCGAACCATGGCCTTGCTCCTTTTTGTCGATGTCGATGTGCATGAGGAACCCGGTGTCTCGGAGTGTTCCTTCCCGCTGTTCGCTGGAGACGTCAGGTGCCGGTGACAGTGTGTCGACGGAACCAGCCGCGCCGGCGAGTCCCCTGCGCCGGCGACGGTGATGGCAGCAGCGCAGGGGTCTCGTTCGCGGCGACCTCGAGAACGCGTCGCGCGGACGGGTTGACAAGGTTTACCTTGCCGATGGAGACGGTGGGAACGGTCTCGTTCCCGCGGGCGACGGATCGCACGAAGGCCGAAGCCTTCGGGTCGTCCCAGATGTTCACCTCTCGAAACGGAAGCCCAGCCCGGTGCAGTCCGCCTCGAAGCGAGGAGCAGAACGGGCACCCGGGGCGCCAGTAGACGGTGATCTCACCACCGCCGGCTGAGGGATCGGCGAGCTGTGGGTTGGTGTTCACCATAGGAGTGTGAACCCGCTGACTCCGATCTTCGATTCCCGGTCGAGGGCGCTTCAACTCAATGCTCCCATGCTCGGGCGGCGAAAGCGTCGTCGACTGGAGTGTGGAACAGGTGGTTGCTGTAGTTGGAGATCGTCTTGACGGCGAGCGCGAGCACCACGTAGAGGATTTGCTGCTCGGTGTAGCCGGCCGCGAGAAAGACATCGACCTGGGCACGTGTTGGCAAGCCCCGGCTGTCGAGCATCGCAAGCGTGAACGTCGCGAGCGCGTCGAGTTGCGGATCGGGAAGGGTGGTGCCGGCACGGAGTGCGTCGGTGATCTCGGTAGGTACCTTGGTCATGTCGGCGATGGTCGAGTGTGCAGTGACGCAGTACGAGCAACCGTTCGCTCGGCTGATGGTGAGGAACACGGTCTCCTGCTGTGCGGCAGTGAGGCCCGACTCAGAGCGGAACGCCGCATAGCCGGTCAAGTAGGTGTCGAGCAGGCCGGGCGCGTTGACCATGTTGGCGTACATGTTCGGGATCATCCCGATGCCGGCCTTGGCCTTTCCGAGGAGGGCGGCGACTGCGGGGTCGTCGTCTGTGTCCGTGCGGGCGGGAAGTGAGAGTTGGTACTCGGAATGGCTCATGGTGGTCTCCTCGTTCGGGTGAAATGTCAATGGTGAATCGCACACTTCAGAACCCGCTGTTCTGTAACCTGTATTCCAGATATGCGCACTTCTTTGAAGTCGACCGTCGGGACAAGCCGTGGGAGACCGCGGTCCTTTGATCTCGACGCGATCGCTGAGCGGGCGTTGGGTGTGTTCTGGGAGCACGGCTACGAGGCGACGAGCCTCGATGCGCTGGTGGCAGCGACAGGGATCAACGTGTCGAGCTTGTACGCGGCGTACGGCAGCAAACGCGGCATGTTCCAGGCGGCGCTGGTTCGCTACGAGCACCATGTCGGCTCGGCGCTCGAGGCGTTGGCCGCCGGCTCGCGCGGCATCGACGACGTCGTGCGATTCGTGGAGTGGGTGCGTAGCGGAGTCTCGTCCGATGTGCAGCCGTCGGGATGCCTGCTCGTGAACACGATGGTCGAGTTCGCCACGCAGGACCAAGAGATCGGTGAGGTGACCCAACGCCACCGAGAGCGGGTTCGCCGATCGTTGGAAGCTGCACTCACACGCGCCGAGCGATCGGGTGAGATCGAACCGCACACGGGCTCCACCAGGGCTGTGTTGCTGCAGGCCGCGATGTTCGGTGCGCTGGTCACAGCCCGGTCGGGGGCTGTTGTCGATGCCGACAGGATGCTGCGCGGATTGGTCGCCGAGGTTCGCCGCTGGCGGTCCTGAGGATCGTCAGGCGGAGGGGTGCGCGGCGGCCGTCCGGTACGGATGCGGGAACGAGACGATGGTCTGTCTTGCCGTGCTGGTGAGCAGCTCGAGGGCGGCTTCGACCACGTCGCGCTGACGTACGGCATCGTCGGGTGCTCCGAGCGGTCGGCCCATCGGATGGTCGGTGATCAGGGCTCGGCTGACTCCCATTCGTACCGGCACGTGGGCGAACGCGGCGATGTAGATCCCCACCGTGGGGATCCCTGCCGCTTCGAGCACTCTCTGGACGTGCCCCACGGACACGTGGCAGACGGGTCAAACGGGTACGAGCAGGACGGCGTCGACCTGGGCGGCGCGGAGCTCATCGGCCCAGAGTGGGGCGACTCGTTCGCGCAATTTGAGCTGCGATGTCGCGCCGACGAACGAATACGCGTCGGCGGCGAGTTCGCCGATGACGCCATCGTGTTGGAGTTCTCGCATCGCCCGCAGTGGGAGGGTGACGTTGGGGTCGATCAAGGTGGCGTCGATGGGGTAGCCGCCGTGGCGCACACGAAGCTGATCGGCTGGTGTGTCGACTGGAATGCGGGACAGGGTGGGCTCGGCGCGGAGGAACTCGCCGATTCGTGCTTCGGCCTCGGTCTGGGTCATGTGCTCGATGCCGAAGGGCTCTGGGTCGTCGCCGGCGACGAAGTGTCCGCTCGAGGTCACCAGCGCAACCCGGGCCTCTGCGAGAGGTTTGGCCAGGATGCTGAATGGAACGTCGTCGTAGGCGAAGGCAGCCTTCGAGTCGAGGTGCGCGTTGTACGCGTGGCGCTGCCATGATCTGGCGTGATCGACGAGCCGGCTTGCGTCGCCGTCGTTGATCGTGCGACTGAGTTCGCCGAGCAGTCCTTCGAAGAAGTCGGCGGCCTCGGTGTCGGAGAGGTCTGCAAGGAACTTGAAGTCGAGGTTGCTGCGCGATCCGTAGAAGAACGAGTCGGCAAAGCTCTTCAGAGTGAGTGGCGACTCGTTCTCGGGTGTCGTCATCGTCTCTTTCTACTTCGTGGGGCCGTGCTGCGGTGGCCCGTGCTGCGGCGGGGCGGCGTTGACGGGTCTGGCTCGCAGGCCGCCGGACTCGC
Source organism: Acidimicrobiales bacterium (assembly GCA_038328705.1). Taxonomy (GTDB): domain Bacteria; phylum Actinomycetota; class Acidimicrobiia; order Acidimicrobiales; family Ilumatobacteraceae; genus UBA668. The sequence continues at coordinate 4,289 of JBBQMG010000143.1, forward strand.
CGAAGAACTGCAGTGCTGCTTGTCAGATGGCCATGGACCAAGTGGGGTAGGCGTGGGTCGTCTGGGCTTGACGCCCGACGAACATCTTGGTTTGCATCACCAGAGCGGCCTCGTGCATCAGTTCGCCACCGGTGGGGCCGACGACGGGTGTCGGTTCGTTCGCCGATCAGGTCACGCCAAGCCTCAGCGCGGTTGCGAGGGCCGGTCATCCGTGCTGGGCCTCCCGCCATTTCTACGCAACGCCAGTCGTGCTGGGCAAGCGTTGCGCGGGCCGGCGACGCGGGACACCGAAGGGATTCAACCCAACGCGGGCGTTGGTGATCTCACTGCTTGATGTACGTGGCTGCACCCTGGAACTCGACCACGACGACAGGTTCGTCATTGACGAGCCAGGCGTCGTGCCCGGGAGCGATCCGGTAGACAGATCCGGAGGTCACCTCGCCGCGGGTCACCTCGCCGCTGGTTCAGTCGTCGCACTCGACGTGCAACGTTGCCGGACACGACGTATCCTTACGTGTTCGGTCTGGCGCGACTCGGTGCCGACGACCGGCTTGATGTGCTCGGACCAGCGCCAGCTGGGCTGGAAGGTGTAGCGGCCGATCCCGCCCCCGCCGATCTTGGCGACCTCGACGGTGGTGTTCTCGAGACGGCGGACCTCGTCCGGCGACGAGAAGTCGTTGATCTCTCTACTCCTGGCATGTCTGTTCTCCTTGTTGTCTCGGGGCCCTACCGTCGGGCTTCGAAGATGCGCCTGAAGGTCGTCGACGACGATCCGTGGCCCGCGAACGTCAGATCGATCCGTTCCGCTGTAGGTGTCCGTAGGCGAGCCAGCCTGGTAGCAGGGGGAGCCAGAACGTGACCACGCGGTAGAGCATCACAGCAGCGAGTGCGACGTCCGCCCTCATTCCGCCAGCAGTAAGGCCGGCGATCAGGGCGGCCTCGACCGCGCCGAGCCCGCCCGGAGTTGGCGCTGCGGCCGACACCACGGAGCCGACCAGGTATACGAGCGCGATCGTGACGAAGGAGAGCTCAGAACCGAACGCCTGGACCGATGCGGCCAGCGTGAGGATGTATCCAACGGTGAGGGCGGCCGACCCACCGAACAGCTGAGTCATCTTCGTGGAATTTCCGGCCACGTCGAGGAGACCGCGTCGAGCCGCTCGCACCTGGGGCATGACCCGTTGCCTGACGAGGGCCCGCACAGGCCTGAGCAGTGACAGCATCGCGGCGATGGTGAGCAGGCCGGCGATGGTCAGCAGCATCGTCGTGACTGATGGTGCGTGGAAGTCGTCAAGGGCCCGCTTGCCACCCAGGACGATGAAGGCCGCGAGGATGGCGAGGTGTGCCACGATTCCGGCGATGGTGTTGATGGCGACGGAGGTCACCGCCACGGCATGTGTGAGGCCCCGTCGGTAGAAGAACTGTGCCCTGATGGCCATGCTTGCCACGGTTGACGCGAGAGAAGCGAACGAACTGGCCAGCTGGATCTCGATGTTGGCGGCGGCTGGTGTGCAGCCGGGAATCGAGCCGGCGAACGCCACGGCGGCGGCGACGTAGGTGAACGCTGACATGGCGAGGGCAGCGAGCGACCAGACGACGTTCGCGTGGCGGACCAGTCCCCACACATCACCGGCGTCGAGTAGTTGAGGGATGAGCGCCCAGAGTGCGGCGGCGGTCATTGCCAGCAGGAGCAGGGTCCTGGGCTCGATGCGCTGAAGCTTCTGGCGCGGAACGTCGGCGCCACCGGTTCGGCTGCGAACTTGGGCGGTCAGCTCGTTGAGGCATCCGGCCTTCTTGACCGCTTCTCGGGTTGACGGTGTGAGGGCGAGTGGTTGCAGACGAGGGAGTGCGGAAGCGACGGCGCTGGTGCCGAGGGCGGATGTGGCGGCGAGCACCGCCATGTCGACCCCGACGATGCAGGCAGTTGCGGCGAGCACTTCCGCGACATCGACTGCGAGTTCGCTTTCGTGCACCCCCAGCTCGGAAGATCTGAAGTTGACGATCCCCACCTGCCCGTCGGCGTAACGCACCAGTGCCTCTGTCGAGAGGCATCGGTGCACCGTGTGGTTGGTGCGGAGCTTGGCGACGGTGCTCCAGAGCTGTTCGAGTAGGTCCTTCGTCCACTCCTGCGGGGCCAGGTCGGCAAGTAGTTGCCCACCGGCTGACCCGCCTAGTGCAATGCAGCGCGCCCACAAACTCAGGCAGACTGCTCGTCCTTGGCGCAGGAGCCTGTACTGACGTTGATCTGGCTGCGCTCGTTCGACAATTCGCCGAAATTCATCTGGTCGACATCGATGCAGGCGCAATGCAGCGTGGTGTCGCAGACCAACTGCCGCTGAGCCACCGCAATCGGGTCAAGCTGCACCGCCTAGACCTCACAGGGGTCAGCGATGAGCTCAATCGGTTCCGATGGACCCCCCAGCACGACGTCGCACGGGTGTTGGCAGATATAGAGTCCCACGTTCTGCCGCTTCCCGTTGGAGAGTTCGCAGCGGTTCTATCCGCAGGCGTTCTCAGTCAATTGAACATGCACGTTGTCTCATGCGTCGGCGAGCGCCACTCTCACTTTGTTTCGCTGCTTCAGGCGATTAGGCGTGCGCATATCAACCAGATGGCAATCGCACTTCAAAGCGGAGGGACGGGGCTCATCGTGGTGGATGCAGTGAGCTCTGCGACTCTTCCTTCCCTTTTGAACGACCAAATCGTTGGCAGCTCGCTCCGATCCGAATTGTCGGCAGCAATCGAGTCGAACAACTTTTTTCATGGAATGAACCCATTTGCGATTCTCGGCGCTGTCGAGCAGGACTCGCGCTGCCATGGGGCCGTTGTCCCTGAGCCGTGGCGATGGACTATCGGGCATCTCACCTACGGGACGACAGCCGTCATTTTCAGCCGAATGTAGTTCTAGAGGAACTTCGTTGAGCATCCGTACGCTGAGCGAGCTACTCCTAATGGGAGTGGACCGGCTGGAGTGGCTGGTGCCGAGCCGCTGGCCGGTGAGCACTTTCCTCTCCTGGAGCTCTGATTCCTAGGGTTAGACCGTGCCCCGGCCAGTTGGTGGGAATGCCTGTAGCACTCATGGGGTGTCGTGCCTTGAGCACTCCATTAGGTCGTTGCCGGGGGTTCTCTGACTCGATGCACATCGACCGAAGGAGAACGAATGACAGTGTTCATGGGAGACGATTGGTGTCGATGAGGCTGAGGACTACCACGACGTCCATCTGGTGAACGAGGACGGCCTCAAACTCGCGAGCCGCCGACTACCCGAAGGAGTGGACGGGATCCGCACGTTCCACGAGCTCGTTGCCGACCACGTGGTCGATCCAGGTGAGGGGGTTGTGAGGATCGAAGCCGATCGAGGGTTGTGTGTCACCCCTCTGGTCGCTACCGACTGTCAAATCTTTGCGATCAACCTGCTGGCTGCGTCTCGCTACCGGGATCGTCACAATGTTGGCGGCGCGAAGTCGGATGCGGGCGACGCGAAGATGCTTGCCGATCTGCGGAATCGCTCCAGCACCCGTTGCGGAACTAGTGAACGGCTGCAGATCGTGTATTCCAGTGATCCTCGCCAACGCCGTGCCGGCGACCGTGTTGACAGCTGGAACTCCATGTGAGATCATAAACGTGTCCAGGGAGGGAGGTTTAATGGGAACGAAGGTACGCAACGCGGTGGGAGTGTTGTCTGCAGCGGTTGCATTAGCAATGCCGGACGCAGTATTTGGTCTTGCGGGCTTTGGATCAATGGGCGATGCGATCTCCGGGGTTTACCTGACCCCCAACGACGAGAACTGGCGTGTACATTCGGTGAACATCGAGACATCGACGGCGCGTCAGAACATCATCAACGTACTCGGCGGGCAGTATGGCCCGACAGATCTCGACCTCTTTCACTATGCATACTCAACCGACTGCACTGGATCAGACCTCTGTATTCTCGACCAAGACATGGGTGCATCTGGCTACTACGGCCGCACGATGTGCGCATACGGCACATTATCAGGTGTAGACCCGACAAAAGTCTGTACGAGCTTTACCCTAATTATTTTAAACCAATACTCGGGAGCAGGATATCCGTCCGGAATTGGTATCTCGCCTTACAACATCTGCCACGAGGTGGGTCACTCCATCGGTTTACGCCATCGCCCAGGTACCGTCGTGGACAACGGCACATCTTGTATGCGCACCGCGTATGAGTTGGCGCCAGGCGGGACAAGCGTGCCAAGCACCAGCAACATTCATATCGATGAAGTGGATGCGATTAATGCGAATTACAAATAGCAATCGACCGGGCAAGATCGTGGTCCTGGCGACCGCCCTAACGTTGATCGTCGCTTGTGGGGATGACACGACCCATCGCGCCATTACGCCCGTAAATCAACCAATAGAAGCCTCTTCCGTTTCAACGGACGTTGTGGCGCCGGACGGAACAGTAGTGAGCGGTGATCCAAAGGCCACACAAGTGCAGCCGCCTAGCGACCTCGCTGCACCGCCGCCGCTTGATGAAGCCATGGTTGCCGCCGACCTGCAGTTCTGGCGCACTCTGTCCATGCGGGCGGATTGGATTTTTTCAACACCGTCATTCTCGGAAATGCTGCAGTATGCCGACTTCGTCGCCCTTGCAAAGGTGGTGAAGGCAACCGCGGTGGAGCCCCTCGAGCTAGAAGATATAGCAGCACAGCTGACGTACATTGACCTCCATTTGGAAATCGTGAAGGGGACTATGCCGAAGGACGTCGGCGACTTGGTGCTTCGCTTGGAGGCTCCGGGGAGTCTGACTTTAGACTCTGCGACTGCTTACAAGGACTGGTTCGAGACTTTCGCCGTGCGACTTCCAGCCAATTATGCCTTCTTCGTGCTGAAGCAGAAGCCGGATGCAGCGCCCAACGTTTACCAAATCCTCAACGAGTGGTCAATTTGGGTTCAAGATGCCAGCGGGATATCGACTGCGTTCGCCGCGGAAGACCTTTCACAGGCCACGACGAAGTACCAACAAGTAGCGAAGAGCGTTCGAACCGTTGACGAGCTGTTCGAACTTGTGCAGAACGGGGAACTATTGAGCAGCGTTGAGGCCTAATGGTAGTTCGTCGCACCGAAGACGTTGCGGCGTACTTGTTGGAACGCCTTAGCGCAAGGCTTAGTCCAAGAGATGGGCCGTCGGCACACCAGCTGTATCTTGCGCACAAGAAGCGGACGGTTGCAGATCTCGCAGTTTGCCTGCCAGGCGAGGTGTTCACAAATCGGATGGGTTTTGGCGCCTGGTGTGCTACCAAGCCTGTCTTGGCGATGGCAGTCTGCGCCTCCGTGGAACAACATGGGGGTTCGCTCGACACCGCACTCGTGGAGCTGCTCCCGCCAGATCTACGTCCAGCGGTCCCGGTAACGCTCGCTGACCTCCTCACTCACTCTCTCTACTTGCCGTCACCCTCAATGTTCGAGGCGATGCTCATGCCGAAGACCGTTCGATGGCTCAGCGTACGAGACGCTCTCTTGTCACCTGCTGTCGCGCAACGGGGACAGTATTCAGAGTACGTATGGAGCAGAGTGGTCGGAGAGATCCTGATGCACCTAGAACATTGCGCGCCGGCTCGTGCAGTGTCCCGTTTCCTTGCTGAGATGGGTCTAGAGCGTGGATTTTGCTTTCCATCGGCTGGCACCGACCGCTCAAGGGCCGCTGAACGAAGTGCTCCGGTCTTGTGGTCCACGGCGCGCAGGCTGGTTGGAACAACTGAATCGACATCCCCACACGGTTTCGATGTCGTCGCTACTGGTGGGTTGGCGACCGCCCGTGGATTGGGAGCCCTCTATGAAACAGTCGCGTCGATAAACTCTGGCCAAGTAGTGGCCCCACCCATCAGTAAGGAAATGGTGGGGAGCATGCTTTCGAGGCGGCGGGGCCGATGCGAAGAGATCACCTACAGGCGCACGGCCAGTTCCAACGGTCGGTGCACGGTTCCCGGCATGATGCCGGGGCTGTCACCGTCCCCCGACCGTTGGAGAACCCAGGATGCCAGGAACACCGTTGTCGTCGCACGATCGTGACGAGATCGCCCATGTGTTGACCG
>JBBQMG010000144.1:0-10278 GCA_038328705.1 Acidimicrobiales bacterium
CTTCCGCCTGCGCAGCATTGTCTCGAAGGGCTTCACGCCCAAGGAGATCGCACGCGTCGAGGAGTACGTGAAGATCAAGGCCGCAGGCGTGGTCGACCGCCTGCTCGAGCAGTTCCCCGACCGCACGTGCGACTTCGTCCACGAGGTTGCTGCCCCGATGCCGCTGCAGATCATCTGCGAGATGATGGGCATCCCGGACGCCGACGAAGAGCAGGTTTTCCGCTGGACGAACACAATCCTCGGTGTCGGCGACCCTGAGTTCACCACCAGCTTCGAGGACCTGTTCGCCGCCGGGATGGGCATGTTCCAATATGCGCAGGCTCTCGGCGAGGACCGGCTGGCCAACCCCCGCGACGATCTCACGTCGATCATGATGCACGCCGAGGTGGACGGCGAGCGGCTCACCGCGCAAGAGTTCGGTTCGTTCTTCATCCTGCTCGTGGTGGCCGGCAACGAGACCACGCGCAACGCCATCAGCCACGGCATGCACCTGCTCACCACCAATCCCGACCAGCGCGCGCTGTGGTTCGACAACTTCGACGCGAATAGCCGCACCGCCGTCGACGAGATCGTGCGCTACTCGACGCCAGTTGTTCACTTCCGACGCACCGCGTTGGAAGACACCGTCGTCGGCGGCCAGAAGATCGAGACCGGCCAGAAGTTGGTGATGTGGTACAACTCGGCGAACCGCGACGACAAGGTGTTCACCAACCCGCACGAGTTCGACGTGCTGCGCTCGCTGCAGCCCGCACAGGTGGGGTTCGGCTCCGGCGGCCCACACTTCTGCCTCGGGGCCAACCTGGCACGCCGCGAGATCACGGTGATGTTCGACGAGATCCGCCGCCGTATGCCCACGCTGCACACCGTCGGCGAACCCGACTACCTGCAGAGCAACTTCATCAACGGCATCAAGCGTCTGCAGTGCGCCTGGTAGCGCACACGTGGATCAGAGCGTGCGAGCGTCGCGGGGCAGGTGCTCGACGTCGCTGAGACGATTCAACGCGAATGTGTAGCCGTCGCGCATCCTCATCGTCGACAGTCGTGTGATGGATGCGTGTTGGGTCACGAATCGGTCCCACTCCCACGGAACGGGGTCCAAGCCCAGCAGGTGACACAGCAGCACACCGTTGGTGCCCGCATGCGCGACCACGGCAACACGCCGGTCGGGGCCATCAAGGTGCCACATCGGCAGCGTGTGCTTGGCACGCCGCATCCCACGTGACTCCCAGTAGCTCTCGGCACCGGAGCGCACGCGCTCGACGAACTCGCGTGGTGGCTCACCACCGCCGCTAAGGCCCGCCCAACGCTCCTCTGCCGGACGCTCACGGTCCTCGTCGTACGCGGCGCGGGCCATTTCGAACGGGGTTCCATGCCAGTTGGGCTCGCGGATCTCCTCGAGAAAAGGTTCGATTGCCTCGACCCTGCCAAGGGCGGCCAGTAGAGGGGCGGCCGTCTGGCGAGCGCGTAGTAGCGGCGAGACGATGATCTCATCGAAGTGCTCACCGCCCAACTCGGCGCCGACGCGCTCTGCCTGCATCTGGCCGCGCTCGGTCAGTGGTGGATTGACAACGTTGAGCCCGTCACGAACCCATTCGGGTTCGCCGTGGCGGATGAGGACGAGTTCCATGGCACTGACGATGGTACGGCGTCTCGATCGAACGCAGCTCGTCGTGCGGGATTCTCTGGCAGGGTTTGGTGCGCGGTAGCGCCCTCGCTGGGCAACGGGGCGTCAGTTGACTCACATGGGTGGAGCGTCGATGTGATCCGGGTCCTGGCCGACGGTGGTGAGGAGCTTTTGTTCCAACTCGGCCCCGACCAGTACTTCGGCGAGCTCGGGCCGTTTCTCGGGTTCCCTCGCTCGGCCTCGGTACGAGCGAACACCGACGTGGTGCTCACCGCCTACAGCCCCCGAGTCTTCCGCGAGAAGGTGCTACATTGCAGCTAGTGCCAGCCCACTTCAGCGTGGCACCGGCACCGATAGCGTCGCGGTGTGGAACCGATGACATGGCCGCCAGGCTGGCACCCTGACCCGACGGGGCGCTTCGAGTTCCGCTACTACAACGGCCAACGGTGGACGGCCGATGTGTCCGTCGACGGGCAGCGGTTCGTCGACCAGCTCGAGTCATCGCAGGCGCCAGGTGGCGGCCACCCAGGTTGGGGCTCGGCGCCTCAGTTCGAGCGCGGCCCCTCGCGAGCCTTTGCGGTTGCCTCGTTCTGGGTGGCGTTCGGTTCCTTCGTGTGCGGCTGGATTCCTTTCATCTTCGTGATCGCCATCGGTGGTGCCGTCGCGGCGTTCATCTTCGGCGTCATGGCACTGCAACGCGAGCGACGCCAACCAGCGCGTGGGCGCGGGTACGCCATCGCCGGCATCGTGCTGGCCGTCGCCGCACTCGGCTCGTCAGCCGTCGGCTTCCTGCTGACCCGCACAGTGATGCGCGAGGTCAATTCGTTCTTGGAGGCGGGGCCCCATTCGGTGAGTATCGACAGTTGCGTGACGACCGGCAGCGTGACCGTTCTCGATGGTTCCATCACCAACGAGGACACCCGTACCCATACCTACACGGTGAGCGTCAGCTATCGCAGCGACGGTGCGGTGAAGGATTCCGACCAGATCGCGGTGCGGTCGGTGGCACCTGGCGAGACGGCGACGTTCCAAGCAACTGGTTTCCCAGACGCGACCGCCGTCGAGTGCCGAGTCGACTCTGTCAGAGGGCCGCAGCCCTTCGCACCTCTCCCCTAGCTAGCCCTACATGGCCGAGGTCGACGTGACCCAGGCCTCGTACATGCGGGCGTAGGCACCGTCCTGCTGCACCAGATCGTTGTGGGAACCGTCTTGCACCAGCCGGCCGTGGTCGAGTACCAGCACCCTATCGGCACGGGCGGCAGTGGAGAGGCGGTGCGCAATAGCTATCGTGGTACGGCCCGAGGCCAATTTCTCCAGCGCTCGCGACAGTCGTACCTCGGTGAGCGCATCGACCGACGAGGTCGCCTCGTCGAGCACGAGCACCGCCGGGTCGATCAGCGACGCACGGATCAGCGCCACCAGCTGACGCTCGCCGGCGGACAACTGCGTGCCGCGTTGACCAACCTCGGTGTCGATGCCATCGGGCAACGTGTCGAGCCAGTCGCGCAGGTCGAGGTCGTCAATCGCGGCCTCGAGGTCAGCGACGGACAACTTCGGGCGGGCGAACGACAAGTTGGCCGCGATGCTGCCTTCGAAGAGAAACGGCTCTTGTGGCACGACGGTGAGCCGGGTGCGCAGGTCTTCGTTGGCCACCCTGGTCAGCGACACCCCGCCGACCAGCACGGTGCCGGCGGTGGGGTCGGCGAGGCGAGCGATCAACCGACCAAGGGTGGTCTTGCCAGAACCTGTCTCACCCACCACCGCTACCTGCTGGCCGGCGGGAATATGAGCCGAGACGCACAACAACACCGGCGGCTCGTCGTCGTCACCACGCGATCGATAGCTGAAGTCGACGCGATCGAGGGTGACGGCCAGTGACCCGGCCGGCAGCTTGACGGGCACGTCTGGTTCGGGCGGGCCGATGGGTATCTCCAGTACTCCGAGCACTCGCCGCATGCCGGCCACGGCGGTCTGCGTCTGGTCGAGTACTTCGGTGAATTCGGCGATGGGCTCGAGGAACTTGTAGGTCAGGAACAGGAAGCCGACCATGGCACCCGCCGTCAATCCACTGTCAGGCCCACGGAAGATGCCGACGCCGACCACCGCTGCGACCGTGAACACGCTGAAAACTTCTCCCGAAGGAAACAGGAACGCGCCGATCGTGCCGGCGCGAATGAAGGAGTTCGACCGTTCGTGGCTGGCCTCTTCCACCTGCGCCGCGAAGTGTTGGCCGGCGTCGTAGGCCCGCAGCGTCTCGGCGCCAGACACCAGCTCGCTGATCTGCGTCATCACCTCAGCGTTGCGACCCCGAGCGACGTCGTATGCGCGCGAGAGGTGGCTCTGCACGCGGCGCAGCACGTAGCCCAACGGGGCGGCGACGATGAACGCAACAATGGCCAACACCCAGTCGTACGCCAACATGACGCCCGCGACGAGCAGCATCAGCGTGCCGTCGAGCAACCAGGCAAGGCCGCCCCATTGGAAGAACTGGGCAAGTGTCTCCACGTCGCTGGTGACGCGCGCGACCAGTGCTCCCTTTCGCTCTTCGCTGTGGTCGGCGATGCTGAGGCGGTGGATGTGTTCGAACAGACGAACACGAAGGCCGTACAGCGCCTCTTCGCTACGCCGACCCAGCCGCGCCACGGCCGTACGCTGCGACCAGGTGGCCAGGACGATGACGAAGAAGGCAATCACTGCCATGGTCGTGACGGTGCCGACCTTCACGCCCTCGGGCCCCAACCCGCGGTCGATGGCCTGCTGCACGAGGATGGGGATGACAACCCGACCGCCGGCGCCGACCATCGCGAACGCAAGCGTGAGGCCGAACCCGGTACGCAGCGCGGGTGCCGCCTTCACGCCGCGGCCAATCGTTTCGACGGCCGTCCAACGGCTGATCGGCTCGGTCACGACTGCTCTCCCTCGGTCGCGGCCGTCCACTGAAGTGGTGTGGACATCTGCAACAGGTCGGCCTCCATCGCCTCCCGGTCGTGTTCGAACGCCTCGATCAGCTGTCGGTACGCCGGCACCTCCTGCATCAGTTCTTCGTGGCGACCGTGAGCCACGACCTCGCCGTTGTCGAGGTAGAGCACGTCGTCCGCCAACGCAATGGTGGATGGTCGGCTGGCGATGGCCACAACGGTGGTCTGCGTGAGCGCTGCTCGCAGGTTGAACAGCACCTTGGCCTCGGTAGTGGGGTCGAGCGCCGAGGTGGTGTCGTCCAGCAACAGCACGGCCGGCTGGCGCACCAGCGCCCGGGCGAGCGCCAGACGCTGACGCTGGCCACCGGAAAGGCCGACGCCGCGCTCACCGAGCTGCGTGTCCAGACCGGATGGCAGTTCATGGACGAACTGCGCTTCGGCGACCGCCAGCGCCGCCTCGATTGCATCCGGCGGCACATCGATACCGAGCGCGACGTTTTCGCGCACGGAGCCGGCCAGCAAGAACGGCTCTTGGAACACCAGCCGGCTCCCGCCGGCGGGCACCGTGATGGTCCCCGAATCAGGTGCGATCAGCCCGGCAATGAGGTGCAGCAGTGTGGTCTTGCCAGCGCCGGTGGCGCCCACCACGGCCACAGTTCGGCCACCCTCGATGTTGGCCGAGATGCCGTGCAGCACATCGCGCTCGCCATCGTGGCTGAAATGCACGTCGTGCAGGACGACGCTGTTGTCGGCGCCTTGGCGCAGCGTGAGGGCAGGGTCGGCGACAACCGGCTGGTCGAGCAGCTCGCGAATACGGTTCCACCCCGCCAGCGAGTGCGGCACCTCAGAGAGGGTGAAGCCGATGAGCCGTAGCGGGAAGACGAGCAAGGTGAACAGATAGATGAAGCTGGTCAGTTCACCGACCGTCATGTCGCCCGAACGGACCCGGTAGGCACCGCCTACCAGCAGCAAGATGTTGACGACGGTGGGCACACCATCCAGCAACGCCTCGAAGGTACTGCGCAGGTGCACAGCACCGAGGCGCGCCTCGCGCAGCCTGCTGGCGATCACCGACAGACGGTCGGTTTCACGCCCCTCGGCGCCGAACGACTTGACCACGGCAACGCCGTCGAAGCTCTCGTGCACCGCTGCGCTCAGCTTGCCGAGTTCGTCCTGCGCCGTGTTGTAGAAGTGGTCGACACGCCGTTGATAACCGACGTTGAGCGCGATCAGCCCCGGGAAGACGGCAACGGCGGCGAGGCCCAATGGAAGGTCGGTGAGCAGCATCCACACGCTGGACAACCCGACCAACACGACCACACCGGAAGCAAAGGGAAGCGGCCCGAGCACGGCTGTTGCGGCCTCCGCGTCGACGCCGGCGCGTGTGATCAGGTCGCCCGTGCTCTGGCTGCGGTGCCACGGCGCCGGCTGCTCGGTCAAGCGGTCGATCACGTCGGTGGTGATGGTCTCGGTGACCCGCCAAGTGGTGCGCCCGGCCCACGTCCGGCGAACGATGACGCCAGCGGCCCGTACGAAGCCGATGACGATCAGCGCACCCAGTACCAGCACGACCTTGCGGACACCGACAGAACCCTCGTTGAAGCGAGGGTTGATGACCTCGTCGATGATGAGCCGCACGACTATTGCCGACAAAACCGTGCAGGCGGCGAACACCGACGCACCCGCCACGGCGGTGAAGAACGTCTTCTTGTGATGGCGAACGAGGGCCCGAACCAGTTGGAACGCTTGGCGCAGGCGCCCGCGGTCGTTCGGAATGTTCGTTCCCTCCCCCATGACGTCCGTTCTACCAGCCGCATGTGACGAACGGCGGTCGAATATGGCACGCAGTCGGTCACGCCGTAGCGTGGTCGCATGCCGCAACTCGACCTTGGCTTGCTGATCTTGCGGGTGGTCTTCGGCGTCTTCTTGGCCTACCACGGCTACAACAAGGTGTTCGGCGGGGGCAGGTTGGCCGGAACCGCCAGCTGGTTCGGCGTCATCGGAATGAAGTGGCCCATCTGGCAGGCGCGGCTGGCTGCCACCACCGAGATCGGCGCCGGCTTGCTGTTCGCAGCCGGATTGATCACCCCGTTTGCCGGCGCGGGCATCATCGGCCTGATGATCGTCGCCATCGTGGTCGCCCACTGGAAGGTCGGCTTCTTCATCTTCAAGCCCGACCAAGGGTGGGAATACTGCGCGTCCATCGCGGTTGCCGCCTTCGCCGTCTCGGTGATCGGCGGCGGCCGCTGGTCACTGGACAACGCCCTCGGAATCGAGTTCCCCGGTTGGTGCGGCACCGCCATTGCCGGCGTCGTCGGAATCGGCGGCGCGCTCACCCAACTTGCCCTCAGCTACCGACCGAAAGCATCCACGTGAACATCCCCTACGCCCAAGAGCCCATCAGGGCGCCGCGCACTCGCACGCCGGTGAAGCTCGTCATCGTCCTGTGTTGTGCCATCGTCGCCTCGATGTGGGTGTACTACTTCGTCTTTGCGACGAATGAGGGGGTGTACCAGGTTCAGGACAAGAGCTGGCGCGTCGCCGCACAGCAAGTTTGTGTAGCCGCATCGCTCGAACGCGAGGCGTTGGCCGATACGAGTGGCGGCTACCTCGCCAACCCGACCAACGAACAGATGCTCCAGCGCGCCGACATCGTCGACAACGCCACCGACATCCTGGATCAGATGGTCACCGACCTTGCCGCGATCCCTGTTGACAACGACAAGGACGCCACGCGGGTGGCGTTCTTCGTGGAGAACTATCGCATCGTGCTGTCGGACCGCCGTCGGTACACCGCAGGTTTGCGTTCCTTCGAGCTCGAGCCGTACAACGAAACGGCGGTTGGTGGTGGCCCTGTGTCGAATGTGGTCCTCGACTTCACCGCCGGGGTCAAGGGCAACGCCGTTCCAGAGTGTTCACCCCCCGGTGAGCTCGGCGGCGACGTCCAAACCTGACGTTCATACCTGACGTTCATACCTGACGTTCACAGCCGGCCGACTACGGCACCCGCACCCAGCCCTCGCCTTCGACGTAGCGGCGAATCACTTTCGCCGGCGCGCCAACTGCGACGGTGTAGTCAGGGATGTCGCCGGTGACCACCGAGTTGGCACCGATGGTGACGTGTTTGCCGATGTTGGAGCCGGGCAGCACGACGGTGCCGAAGCCCAGCCAGGAGCCATCACCGATCGTCACTGCCCGCTCGGGCTGCGTCTGTTGCGAGATTGGCCGACTGATGTCCTCGTAGCCGTGGTTCTGATCCGTGATGTAGACGTGGTGGCCGGTCCACACATCGTTACCGATGTCGATGCCGAAGTGGCCGACAATGCCGCTGCCCTTGCCGATCAGGCAGCGGTCGCCGATGCGTACCACCGGGTCGGACAGGCAGGCCTGCCCAGGCACCATGCCCGCCGACAGCGTGACCTGCGGGCCGATCATCGTGCCCTCACCGATGTGGATGTAGTGCTCGTTGAACATCGTGTTGTACGGAAAGCAGATGATGCTGCCGGCGCCAAAGCGGCCGAACAGTTTCCCGGCACGGTCACCTGGCCCGATCGACCCGACTCGGCTGGCCAACGCCCACCCTCGGCGAACCCACTCGCCGCCAATGCGGTAGCCGACGGCACGGAGCTGATCACGCATGCGGCGAAGCTATCGGCCACAAGGGGTAAGATTTGCGCACCCCCATGAGTGCCCCCACCTCCACCGAAACCGCTGCCCTCCGGCACCCGGTCGCAAAAGGCTGGTTCGTCCACTCCTTCACGGCCCTCGGCGCGTTGTGCGGCATGTTCGGCCTGATGGCCGTCAGTGATCAGAACTACAAGATCGCCATCCTCTGGCTCGCAATTGCCATGGTGGTCGACGGCCTCGATGGGCTGGCCGCCCGCAAGTACGAGGTCAAGACGCACGTGCCGCGTATCGACGGTTACACGCTCGACCTGATCATCGACTTCGTGACCTGCATCGTCATTCCGGTGTTGTTCATGCTGCGGTTCAACATGCTGCCGCACAATCCGTGGGGCGCGATCATCGCCTCCTTCGTGATGCTGATGTCGGCGCTGTGGATGTCGCGTACCGACCAGATGACTCACGATCACTACTTCAACGGTTTCCCGTGCGAGTGGAACATGATCGTGCCGACACTGTTCCTGCTGGACATGAAGCCGTGGCCGACGGCCATTGCGTGCATCCTGTTGGCGCTGACGCAGTTGACGAACTGGAAGTTCCTGCACCCGATGCAGGTGCGCAAATTCCGGCCCCTCACCATCACCGTCACGGTGGTCTGGCTGGCGGCTGTGCTACTGATGACGGCAGACCTGCCGGCGAGCAACCCCATCGGCAAGGTCTTCCTGGTCGCATGCCCGCTGTACATCGTCGGCCTTGGCGTGTGGCGCACCCTCACCGGCCCGCACGATGGCGGCGACGAGCAGGTCATGCCTTCCACAATGCACGCATGAGCGCGCCGCTGCGCAGCGGCGACGGTTGCCTCACTGACGTGCCCGGCGTGCGCGTGGGGAATGCGCAACGGGTGGGTCGTGGTTGGCGTACCGGCACGACGGTGGTGCTGCTGCCAGATGACACGGTGGGCAGTGTCGAGGTCCGCGGTGGCGGGCCGGGAACGCGCGAGACCGACTTACTGCACCCGACTGCGACCATGCAGACGGTGCACGCCATTTGCCTCACTGGCGGCAGTGCCTACGGGCTGGCCGCCGCGCATGGCGTGATGGCGTATCTGGAAGAGCGCAGTGTCGGCTTCAAGGTCGGCCTCGCTGCTTCACATGTCGTCCCGATCGTCCCTGCTGCCGTCATTTTCGACCTCGGCCGCGGTGGCAGCTTTGGCAACCGGCCAGACGAATCGTTCGGTCATCGCGCTGCGGCCGCCGCCCGCGCCCGCCCGTTCGCCAACGGAGCCATCGGGGCAGGTACCGGCGCCCGCGCCCGCGGGCTGCAGGGTGGCGTGGGCACCGCCAGCACCGTTCTGCCCAATGGCGTGGTCGTGTCGGCCTTGGCAGTCGTCAACTCGGCGGGCACGGTGATCGATCCGTTGACTGGGCTGCCATGGATGGCCGGCGCCACCCGACTTCGAGCACCCTCCTCAGCCGAGCGACAGGCCCTGCAGGCGCACCTCGACGCAGCGACGCACCCTCTCAACACCACCATCGGCGTGGTCGCCACGACGGCTGCACTTTCCAAGGCTGAGTGCAACAAGCTGGCGTCCGTCGCCCACGATGGGCTCGCCCGCGCAATTCGCCCGGTGCACTCCATGCTGGACGGCGACTCCATCTTCGGTGTGTCCACCGGCCGCGACGACTTGGGTTCGATGATCGACTCCTCCGTCGACGGCGAGCCACCGGTGCGGGCTCGGATTCGCTGGTTGAACGCGGCGCTGGAGGCAGGTGCAGAGTGCTTCGCCGCAGCGTGCACCAACGCGATCGTGAAAGCCGTCGGCAACTCCGACGCACCGGCATACCGTGATGTGTGCCCCTCGGCATTTCCCGCGGGCCTGTGACCGTTGCCATGCAAGATACTGCGCGCTTTCGAAACAGTCAGGCGATTGGCTAGGTTGCATGGTTCGTCAGGGTGAATGGCACCCCGGTCGAAGGAGGCCCTCAGCTTCATGACCAGCTCGCTGCCGGACCGCATGAAAATCTCGGTCCCCGATCTCCCACGCATGAAGGCGCTGGGCGAGCGAATCACGATGATCACGGCCTACGACGCCACGTTTGCGCGGCTCGTCGA
>JBBQMG010000145.1:0-9889 GCA_038328705.1 Acidimicrobiales bacterium
GTGGTCCGGGTCGTCGGCCGGATGGAGCTGGCTGTTCTGGTCGATGCGTGCCGGCACGGCGTAGTCCTCCTCGACGATCAACGTATCGATGCGCCCTTCGTTGGCGAGCGGCCAGATCTCGTGGATGCCGCCGGCGTAGCGACTGGTCGACATTGCCTGGTCGAGTCGCGCCATGGCGCGGCGGTGGTCGTTGCGGAGCCAATCGGTGACCAGTGGCCAGGCGGCAGAGTGGAGGTCCATCCAGCTGCTGCGGTCGTGGTTGCCCGGGATGAATCCGATGGTCTCGAACAACTCAGGTGCGACGATCTGTCGGACGGACCGTTGTACTCCCGCGACGACAGTGGGCAGAGGATGATGGCCGTGTTCGTGACGGAGGTGGCGGCCGACGTTTCGGCTCCAGGCGGCCGCGTTGTCGTCGTCGCTGCGGGTCAGCGGCCAGGTGTCGTCGAGTTGTTCGACGAGTCGTTGACGGTCCCCGATGAGAAGTCGGGTGATTCGCTCGCTGACAGTGACCACTCGATACTGTGCGGTCCGGTTGAGATCGGCGACGAGGTCGCGAGTCGCGAAGGTGTCGTCGATGATCAGGCGCTGATCGACAGTTCGCCCGAGGCGAACGGCCGCCGTGTAGTCCGGTGACACACACAGCGCCAACGCGCGAGCTGACGGCTGGTTGGTCTGCCCTGTGATCAGGTCAGCGAGACGAGAGATCAGTGCGGTCCTGAGACGATCGCTGACATCGCCGTCGAGGCGGTTGTCGGCCTCGCAGGCGAAACGGAACGCGGTATCGACGTCGTTGGGAATCAGTAGCGAGCCAGGGGTGGTGTTGATCAGCACGGTGATGCTCGGGTAACAGCGCTGTCGCTGAAGTTCGGTGAGCAGGGCTTTGTTCATGACGCCGATTCCTTTCGGGTGGGACGTACGAATTCCGGGTTGGGATCTGGGAACGGTTCAGTCGCTGGTGGTTGTCGTCGCGGGTTGCGGGGCTGGTTGAGCCAGCGTTGGGTGGCTGGGACCAGCACAGCGAGCGAGCAGACCCCCGCGAAGAGCACCCCCAGCCCGAGCGCTCGATGTTCTGCCGCGATCACCGCGGCTGCCGCCCCGCCGGTGATCAGCGCACACGCTGAGATCGCCAGCGCTGCTTGAACGGTGCGTCGGCTCTGCAGTTGGGCCGTCGCGGTCGCAGCCCGATCTCGGATGCGGTCGAGCAGCCGTCCTGCCCACTCGAGTTCGGTCGCCAGGATGACCAGCCCGGCAGCCACGACGACGATGCCCGGCCCCGGAAGAACGAGCATCGTCAGGCCGGCGCCGAGCACCACGAAGCCGGCTATCACGACCAACATCCGCTTGGTGCCAACCGCTACCTGCTTTGCCCTGTTGGAAAAGGCGACTCTCATCATCGTGGACCTTTCGATGAACGCCGAGCGTTCGATCGAAGGTCTCTCCCACTCGATGGAGCCGGGCTGCCGAGACCGATGGGCGGTCCGTGATGGCGGCAGTTCCGTGTCGGGATACTCCCCTTCAGAGCTGTGACCCTACCACTGCACCGCATAACATGCAACGGTTGCCATGTTCCGAACAGCGGTCAAGGACGCGCTCAGGAACGGGCGAGTCGGGCGAGCCGATGGCCGGGGCGGGCAGCTACCGTGCACCTTGCACCGACCTCGAAGTCTCGACCTGGCTCGGCATCCACGATCAATTGCGTGCCGTCAGCGCGAATGATCGTGTGCCGCCACACCGCGCCGCGGAACTCACGCTCGACCACCTGGTCGGTACCGCCACTGACGAGTTCGAGCTGATGAGGTCGGACAATCTCGAACTCGCCGTCACCCGACGGTAGCAACGACATGGGGCCGAGGAACCCGGCGACGAACTCGTCGTGCGGCGCGGACCACACCACCTCAGGGCGGTCCACCTGCACGATGGCGCCGTCACGCATGACCGCAACGCGGTCGCCGAGCGCGAGCGCCTCATCACGATCGTGAGTGACCAACAACGCGGTCGCGCCGCGCTCGCGCAACGCGGCGACGATGTCGGCGCGAAGTTCGTCGCGCAGCGACGCGTCGAGGTTGGCGAAGGGCTCGTCGAGCAGCACAGCGGCCGGGTCAGGGGCCAACGCGCGAGCCAGTGCAACCCGCTGCTGCTCACCGCCGGAGAGCTCGTGCGGGTAACGACTCGATGTGCCGGGGAGGCGGACGAGCTCGAGCATCTCATCGATCCGTTCCGCTCGGCGGCGCCGGTCGAAGCGTCGCAGACCGAAGGCAACGTTGCGACCGACCGTCATGTGCGGGAACAGTGCGTGCTCTTGGAAGACCAGCCCAACACGGCGGCGTTCGGGAGCGACATCGGTGACGTCGAGTCCGCCGAGGGTGATCGTGCCGCTGTTCGGCCGTTCGAGTCCGGCGATCAGCCGCAGCAAAGTCGACTTGCCACACCCACTGGGTCCGACGAGCGCGAGCAGTTCTCTGTCACGTACTTCCAGCGTGACATCGCTGACGACGCGGCGAGCGCCGATGCGACGAGTCACCGAGACGAGCCCGACGGCAGCGGTCACGGCAGCGGTCACGTCAGCGGTCACGTCAGCGGTCACGACACCACCTCGGCGCCGCGTTCGACCGACCACAGCAGCGCGGCGACAAGTGGCATGCCGATCGCGACGATCATCAGCGACGGCACAGAGGCCTGCACCCACAAGCTTTCCGACGTCGCCTGCCAGACCCACACAGGAAGTGGCTCGACCCCGAAGGGGCGCAGGAGCAGAGTGACCGGAAGCTCCTTCAACGAGTCGATCGCGACGAGCGTCGCAGCCGCGATGATGCCGGCGCGAGCCAGAGGCAGCTCGACCCGAGTGGCGACGCGCAGCCGTCCGGCCCCCAGCGTGCGTGCCGACGCGACAGCACTCGGCGACACCTTGCCGACACTTGCGCCGATGCCCTGGTGCGCGACGGCGAGGAACCGCACGACCATGGCGTACACGAGGCCCGCCAGCGAGCCGACCAGCAACACATCACCTGGCCACCACCCCTGGCGGTCGACCGCAGCGAGGGCAACAACGACACCGATCGCAACGACCGGTCCGGGCACGGCGTAGCCGAGGCTCGCAACGCGGCCGAGCGCCGCGCCCCAACTGCCCCGTTCACGCCCGATGAACACCATCGTCGTACCGATGACGAGGCAGGCAATGGTCGCGAAGCCAGCGACCTTCAGTGACGACACGACGTGGAAACCGAGGTCACCGGAGATGGTCTGGGTCTGGCCGAGCTGCTGCGCCCGCAGTGCCCACCGAGCGAGCCGCACGACCGGCACAACGACCGCAATCGACAGCACACCCCAGCCCACGACGTTGACCACTATTGCCCGTAGCCCGGTGACGGGACGGGCGACCGACCCGCTGCGCACACCGGACTGCGTGTAGCGAGCCCGGCCGCGCAGCGCCCGTTCGACGAGGATCAGACTCATCGCGGCAACGACGAGGACCACCGCGAGCTCGGCCGCAGCGTCGCGGTCACCGGTGCCGAACCAGACACGCAGAACACCATCGGCGACGGTCGAGACGTTGAACAGACGCACCGTGCCGACGTCGGTGAGCACCTCCATCGCGACGAGCGCAGCACCGGCAGCTATCGACGGCCGTGCCATGGGGACGACGACGCGCCACCACGCCGCGAACGACGAGCGTCCGAGAGTGCGAGCGACGAGGATGGTTCGGGGCGACTGCTCACGAAACGCGGACCAGGCGAACACGTAGACGTACGGGTACAGCGAGACGATCAGCACCGCCGCGCACAGCCAGATGCTGCGCACCGCCCGAGCGCCGAGCGGCTCCTGAAGCGTGTCGAGCCACACGAACCCGAGCACGTAGCCGGGAATCGCAATTGGCGTCATCAGTAACCAGCTCAGCAGCCGACGCCCACGGAACTCATAGGCACTGACCAGCCAGGCAAGGCCCGTTCCGACGACCACGGCGCCGGTGACAACAATCGTGACGAGCGTGACCGTATCGACGAGCATGCCGGGCAGACGGGTCTGCCACAGCTCTCGCCACACCTCGGTGCTGGGGTCGGCGATCGACCACACGATCACTGCCACAGGGGCGGCCATCACGACCGAGACAACGACGAGCAGCGCCCATCCGGGGCCGCGCCCCGGCCGCCACGCGATCATTCGTAGCCGACGCGGCTCAACAGTGCGACGGCTGCAGGCTGGAACTCGCCGAGGCGCACGATCACGGCCGTGTCACCCTTGAACGGACCCCAGGCGGCGACAACTTCGGTGGGCTGTACCGCCGGGTCGGCGGGGTACTCGAAGTTCGCATCGCTGAAGGTCTTCTGCCCGTCGGTGGCCAACCACTCCAGCAGTGTCAGTGCGCCCGTTGGGTTCGGAGCGTTCGTCGTGATGCCCGCAGTGCTGACGTTGACGTGGGCGCCGCGGCCGTCCTGTTCGGGCCACGTGATGGCGACCGGGAACGCCGGGTCCTCGGTCTGCAACCGACCGAGGTAATAGGTGTTGGCGATGGCCACGTCGCACTCGCCGGCGGCGATGGCCTTGTAGATGTCGGTGTCGCTGTCGATGAACAGCGGGTCGTTGTCGACCCACGACGACACCATTGCCTCGGCGGCCGCCTCACCCTCAGCAGCGATGAGGCTGGCCACCAACGACTGCGTGTAGGGGTGCGTGCTCGGGCGCAAGCACAGCTTTCCCTTCCATGCCGGATCGCCGACGGCGGCGTATGTCGTTGGCGGCGAGTCAACTCGTTCGGTGCTCGAGACGATGACCCGGGCCCGGCGACTGAGCGCGAACCACGTGCCGTCCGGGCTGCGCAACTCGGCGGGAATCGCGCTGGTGAGCGTGTCGCTCACCACCCGGGCGAGCACCCCGGCGGCAGCGGCGAGCTCGACGTTCGCGGCGTCTGCGGTCATCAGCACGTCGGCAGGGGTGTTCGCACCCTCAGCGACCAGGCGCTCACGGAGCTCGGGGTCCTTCCCGGTGGTGAAGCGCACTTTGATGCCGGTGGCTGCGGTGAACTCGTCGAACACCGCTTCGATGCCGTAGTGGCGGCCGGTGTACACGGTGACGGTCTTCCCGTCGCCCTCCGCCGGCGCTGCGGTGTCATCACCGCACGCGGCAGGAACCAGCGCGCCGAGCAGCACCGTGACGGACAGGAAAGTTCGTGTTGCGGTCCTCATAGTTAGGCGACCCTAACCATTTGTGAGAGGCAATTACAACTGGCGCTCGTCGCTTCCTCGACCTCACGTCACCGATCGCTCTCCCCCACGACAAGGAGCCCCACGCCGGTTAGAATCGGCCACAGTTTTGAGGAGTCTGAGCGACGAATGGAGGGGTGTTGGACCGCCTGCAGTATGTGGCCCTGATGATCGCTTGCTTGGTGCTCACGCTGCCGTTGGAGTTCTTGTTCGGTGCTCGCGTGTGGCGTCAGCCAAAGCGCATGGTCCGCTCGGTGCTGCCCGTTGCGCTGTTCTTCCTGGCGTGGGACATGTGGGCGACGAACCGCGGCGACTGGGGTTTCAACCCGAAGTACACGATCGGGTGGACCCTCCCAGGTGGAATGGTGGTCGAGGAGATCCTCTTCTTCGTCGCCGTTCCGGTCTGCACGTTGTTGACTCTCGAGGCCGTGCGCAACATGCTGGCGGGCACCACGCCGCTGCAACGATGGGTTCGGGCACGCTGATGCCGATCTACCCGGTGCTCGGTGTGTCGGCTGCTGTCGTGGTCGTCGCGCTCGAGCTCATCCACTTCCGCTCAGGAATTTTCCGTAGCCGCAACTACTGGTTGTCGATGGTCATCGTGGTCGGGTTCATGATCGTTGTCGACGGCTGGCTGACGAAGCTGTCGGCACCGATCGTCATCTACAACGACGCCAACACCAGCGGCATCCGGCCGGTGTGGGACATACTCATCGAGGAGTACGCCTACGCCTTCGCGCTGTTGACGATGGTGATCCTGTTGTGGGACCGCTCGGCACCGGCCACTACCGAGACGGCGCCGCCGTCATGAGAGCCGTCATGCTGGTCGCCCTCGGCCTTCTCGCGTTCGTGGCCATGGAGGGCGTCAGTTACGCGACCCACCGGTGGTTGATGCACGGTCCGGGGATGGTGTGGCACCGCAGCCACCACTCGCCGTCGACAACACGCTTCGAGGCGAACGACCTGTTCCCCGTCGTGTTCTCGGCGATCGGGTTCGGCACATTTCTGGCCGCCTCGCTGCTGGGTTCTGTGCCGCTGTTCTGGGTGGCGGGCGGCGTGACTGCATACGGCCTCGCGTATGCGTTCGTGCACGAGGTCTTCATCCACCGGCGAATCGGTGTGAACGTACGCGACCGGCGATACCTCGTCTGGATGCGCGACTCGCACCACATCCACCACGCACTGGGTGGCGAGCCCTACGGAATGTTGTTCCCTGTCGTGTCGGAGGCCCGGCGCGCTGAGGCCGCTCGCCGAGAGGCGCGGCGCGAGAGCACACGCGAGACTCGCAGCCGGTTGTAGCGCTGGATGGCGATGAACGGGGCGTTGACGGCGAGCCCGTAGACGACCATCACGCCCGAGATCCACAGCGGGTTCCAGAGGAGGAAGATCGGCGAGCACGCGGCAGCCGACCAATGACCGATCTCAGCTCTCCGGGTGGACGCGGCGAACTGTTGCAAGCCGGCGTCGTCGAGTGCGGGGAGAGAGCGCTTGGACACGCCGCCCTCGAACAAGTCGCCCGCCTCCGGTAGCCGGTCTTTCCAGTCGTGCACCCGCAGCACTCTCCACACTCGCCCTGACCGCTCCCAGCCACGCAAGGTCGTCAGCCACGTGTCGCGTTCGCAGAGCGTCGCCGGCAGCCGATGGGCAAGGTAACCGGTACCGGCATGGATGGTGCCCCAGGCGACGATGGCGAGGCCGACCATCACCCAGTTGCCGAGGTGCACGAGCTGCAAGGTCACGAGTCCCGCTCAGCGCGGGCCAGAACGGCGCGTCCCCGCCACTCGACCGGTCGCCCGAGCGCCGTCACGACCACAGAGCGGACGAACACGACGATGAAGAACGCTATCGGAACGGCGAACAGGACCGCTGTGGCGACACCGAACGAGCCGACCCGTCGCAACATCGCGGCGATCTGGACCGTGACGGCAGCCCAGGTGACCGCGGCGACGAGGGGGAAGTCGCCACCTGATGCCCAGCCGGCGAGCCCGACGAAGAAGGCCGCCGACACGGCGCTGACGGCCGCCACCCAGACCACCGCCGGGAGCACGCTCGAGACGGGCGCGCGAGCAGCTCCGGCCGAGATGTTCTTGGTCCAACCCTGGACGAGCGAGCGGATGCCGAGCGGATACATCCGGAATGCGACCAGATCACCCCCGAGCAGGCACGTCACCGGCTGGCCCGCGTCTGCGTACCTGGCCGCGAGCGCCATGTCCTCGACGACCTCGTTGCGCACTGCTTCGTGGCCACCGACGCGCTCGTAGTCGGCCGCACTCGTCATCAGACAGGGGCCGAACGCGACCCGCATCGGTCGAGCCATCCGAAGTCCGAACGCTCCAGAACCCATCAGCGAGACGAGGTTGAAGACCACCGAGAGCCCCTCGTATGCACGCCGTATGCGATGGTACGGCTGCACCGACAGCAGGCCGCCCGATCGCTGCTGCTGCGCGACGATCGCGCCGAGGCCACCAGGTGCGAGCCAGGTGTCCGCGTCGAGGAACAGCAGCACCGGCTGCCGCGCCTGCACCGAGCCGAGATGGCACGCCCATGTCTTGCCGACCCAGCCGATCGGAGGCGGCGGAGCAACCACGACGGTCACCCCGAACGAATCCGCGATGGCAGCGGTGTCGTCGGTGGACCCGTCATCGACCACGATCACCTCGCCGGGTTTCACCGTGCTCACCGCCAACGAAGCGAGCAGGTGCGGCAGATTGACGGCCTCGTTCCTCGCCGGGATGATGACCGACACATTTGCGGCGTCGCTCTGCGCCCCTTCGCTGGCGAGACGGCGCGGATGGCCCAACGACCACGCCGCAGCCACGAGTGCGACAACGGCGATGGCCAGTGCAACCACGTCAGTTCCGATGCAACGCCACGCGTGTGACGGTGGTCAACTTGTGCGGTGTCGAGACGCGAGCGCGCTCGCGAAACACGTCGTACTCGGCGGCCTCGATTCGGTCGAGGATCTGCGAGTACAACGCCCGTGCCGCACCGACGCAGCGTGCACTCGCGGGCGGGAGCATCGCGATGCCGAGGTCGGCCGAGCGGTAAAGCTCGCGGCAGCGCTCGATCTCGAACTGCATCAGGCGTCGCCACGCGTCGTCGACGGTGCGGCGCCGCGGGTCGGCGCCGAATCGATCGAGGTCTTCCTGCGGGATGTAGATCCGGTCTCGGTCGAGGTCCTCGGCGACGTCGCGCAGGAAGTTCGTCAGCTGGAACGCCAGGCCGAGATCGCGGGCGTGCGTGAACGCCCTGGAGTCGGAGGGCTCGAGAATGGGCAGCATCATCTCGCCGATCACCGCCGCCGATCCGTCCATGTAGATGAGCAGGTCGTCCCAGGTCTGGTACGAACTGATGGTCAGGTCCATCGCCATCGAGGCGAGGAATCGTCGGAACGTCTCGGGGTCGTGGCCGAACGCGCGGACGGTGTGCACGACAGCTTTCAGTACGAGGTCGTCGGAGCCACCTCGCTCGAGATCGGCGAAGAAACGTTCACCGAACGCGTGCAGCGCCGCGCTGCGTTCAGCCGGCTGTGCGTCGTTGAACTCGTCGACGATGTCGTCGGCACGGCGGCAGAACGCATAGAGCGCCCACACGTGGTGCCGCTTGATCCTGGGCAGCGCATACGTCGACAGGTAGTAGGTCGTTCCGTATCGCTTGTTCAGGGTGCGGCAGTGTGCATACGACTGCTCCAGCGTCACCGTCATCGCTTGTCCATCTCGGCCACACGTTGCGCGGCCAGCTTGCCGGAGATCAGCACCATCGGCACACCGACTCCCGGCACGGTTCCCGAACCGGCGAACACCAGCCCGGGAGCGCGTGACGTGGTGTTGGCCGGACGAAACGGACCAGTCTGGAAGAAGCGGTGCGACAGCGAGAACGGCGTCCCGCGTTCCATCCCCTGGGCCTGCCAGTCGAGCGGGTCGACGAGCATCTCGACCTCGATGTCGGTGGGATATCCGGCACGGGCGAGGATGCCGAGCAGTCGTTCGCGTGCGGGACCCCGTTCGGTCGTCCAGTCGATGCGACCGTCGAGGTTGGGGACGGGTTCCAACACGAACAACACGTGACGATCCGGCGGGGCCATCGACGGCTCGTCGACCGTCGGCACCGTGATGAGGATCGACGGGTCCGGCATCCGACGGCCTTTGTCGAGCAGTGCGTCGAACGAACCGGCCCAGTCGCGACCGAAGTGGATGTTGTGGTGGGCGACGCCCTCGGGCAGCTCGCCGCGTACACCAAGGTGCCACACCAGCGCCGATGGCGAATAGATCCCTTTGCGTGCCTGCCGCGGCATCGCAATGCCCGGGACGAGAGTGCGGTAAGCCACCGGAAGGTCCGTGGTGCAGACCACCCGAGAGGTTGCGATCACTTCCCCGCTCTCCAGGCGCACGCCACGCACGGCACCCTCGGACCCGTGAGCGAGCAGGATGCTTTCGACCCGCTTCCCGTACGCGAACTTCACGCCGGCAGCGGTGGCCGCGGCTTCGATTGCCACCGGGATGGCGTGCATCCCGCCTCTTGCGGTGAACACGCCGTTGACCGAATCCATGTAGGTGATTACGGCGTAGATCGCGAGCGCTTGCTGAGGCGCCAAGCCCGCGTAGAGCGCCTGGAAGCTGAACATCCGCACCAGCCGCTCGTCGTCGAAGAAGCGCTTGACGGCCGACTCCAACCGCCGGAACGCACCC
>JBBQMG010000146.1:0-9589 GCA_038328705.1 Acidimicrobiales bacterium
TGATGACGGTGCTCGATTGGCTGGCAACCACCGACAAGCCATTCCGAAAAGGGATGATGCTCGGCTTCGACGCTCGTCACACGCGCGGGCACCTCTACCGCTCGATCATGGAGGCAATCGCGCTGACCATGAAGCACCACGTGGATGCAATGTGCGGCGAGCTGGACATCGTTCTGGACGAGATCGTGATCTCCGGCGGTGGAGCCAACAGCCCGTTGTTCATGAGTATCTTCGCCGACGTCTTCGGCATCCCAGCGTCGCGCTGCACCGACGGTGGTGGTGCCAGCCTCGGTGCAGCGATGTGTGCTGCCGCCGCAGCGGGCATCTACCCCGACATCGACTCGGCTGCGGCTGCCATGGCAAAGGCGCTCGAGTCGTTCATGCCTGACACTGCGAATGGCGTGGTGTACGCACGAATGGCAGCGACCGTCTACCACGACATCCGCAACCACACCGACGCGCTTTTCGAGCGCGCGTACCCTATCTTCCACTGAGCACCCAAAGGACCGTCGCAATGTCTCTCACCCGCGAAGCCATCGTCGAGCACCTGCAGCAGATTCTGGGAAGCGACCAAGTCCTCACCGACCACCACCTGCTGCAGCAGCGCAGTATCGACAATTTCCGCAAGCTGCAGAACATCTTCGGTGTGTACACCATGCCGCTTCCAGCGGCGGTGGCGATGGTGACCGACACCGAGGAGGTCGCCAGGGTGTTGGCCTTCGCCGACGAGCATGGCGTGAACGTGGTGGCGCGCACCGGTGGCACTGCCACCGAAGGCGGCTTGGAGACGTCGGTGGAGAACTCGATCGTCGTCGACGGTGGATTGATGAACAAGATCATCTCGATCGACGAGTACAATATGCAGGCCACGGCGCAATGCGGGGTGCCCCTGCAAACTCTGGAAGACGCCGTCCGTGCCGTCGGGCTGACTACGGGTCACTCCCCGCAATCGAAGCCGATTGCGAGCATGGGTGGGCTGGTAGCGACTCGTAGCATCGGCCAGTTCTCCACGCTGTACGGGGGCATCGAGGACATGGTGGTTGGCTGCGAAGTGGTGTTCCCCGGTGGTCAGGTGTCGCGGATCAAGAACGTGCCACGCAGGGCGGCAGGGCCCGACATTCGCCACATCGTGATCGGCAACGAAGGCGCGCTGTGTTTCATCACCGAGGTGACGGTGAAGCTGTTCCCGTATTTGCCGGAGAACAACATCTTCCTCGGCTGGACGCTGAAGAGCATGAAGACCGGGTTCGAGGTACTGCGCGAGGTGATGGTTGCCGGCTACAAGCCAAGTGTCGCTCGCCTGTACGACCCCGAGGACGGCCAGCTGCACTTCTCACACTTCGCAGCCGCCGACGATTGCATCGTGCTGTTCATGACCGAGGGGAATGCGGGCATCAGCAAGGCCACCGCCGAGGGCATCGCCGAGATCGTGGGCCGTTACCCACAGTGCACGGCGGTCGACAGCCAGCTGATTTCCGAATGGTTCGACGACCTGGTGTGGGGCCCCGACAAGGTTGCTCGCGAAGACGAGCGAATTCGCACCACGCGCAATGTGAATCGCACGACGGAGATCTCTGCCGACTGGAGCACGATCAACGACATCTACGAAGCCGTGCTGCCGCGTATCCGCAGGGAGATGAATGGCATCACGCTACTCGGCGGGCACTCCTCGCACAGTTACATCAACGGCACCAACATGTACTTCAACTACTTCTACGAGCTCATCGATTGCGAGCCGCAGGACGAGAACGACAAGTACTACCTGCCGATCATCTCGATCATCTGCGAGGAGACGCTGCGAGCCGGCGGCTCGATAGTGCATCACCACGGCATCGGCAAGGCCCGTACACCATGGGTGAAGGCGGAGTACGGCTCGTCCTACCCGATGTTGGAAGCACTCAAGCGTGTCTTCGACCCCAACGGGATCATGAACATGGGAACCATCTTCCCGCGCTAGTGCTCTGACCGCATGGGTTGGTAGGTCGCGTCCTGCCGACTGCTGCTGCCGGCTCTTCTGGGCGTGCTGCGTCCCGGACTGCGGAACTGACCACACCCAGAACGAGCTATGAGACCATCGCTGCCCAGAAAGTCCTTGCGCACACAAATGGGTGCATTCCGTCTCGGGTGGCGGACTTGGTGTCAAACGGTCCAGAAATGGCGCCCCACAATGCGCGAACGTTCGTGGTCAGAGCGCTAGCCGCGCGTTTCGTGCAGGCGCACCAACGTCGGAGTGACGAGTGTTGCCACGAATTCGGTGTTGACGTCGTCGCCCAGGTGCACACCGTCCGGCCGGCCTTCTGGGCCGGTGAGGCCACGCGCAGCCAGCCAGACTGGAAGATCGATCTGCTCGACCGATAGCGACTGGATGATCTCTCGCAGCGCGGCCCAACGCGCCGGGTCGTCGAGAGGCGAATCGACTCTGCCCCATTGGAGGTCTGCATCTGGTGGGGTCACCCAGACCACGGCGGCGCCGGCGCGCTGGACTTTGTCGACGAACGCCCGGTACGCCTCGGTGATCAACGCCCGGCCAACGGGGTCGGCGACCGACACCACCCGTCCGTCGGTGAGCAGCATGTCGACGGCATCCCAGGCCCCGATGTTGACCAACACGATGTCGATCTGCTCCACTGGTACACGCTGCACAATGGCAGCCCACTCGCTGGGGCACCCCTCCAACGACACCGCATCGGGCCGGCCCTGCTCGTTGGTGAACTGGTGCAGGCGGCCGTCGTCGCTGGCCGACAGACCGCAGCCGGGGAATGCTGCGCTGCCCGCGACGATCTCATCGGGGTGTTCCCCTGCGTAGAGGACCAGCGCATTGCCCAACTGGACCGCTGTGCTGTCGCCTGCAACCAGCACCCGCACCGGCCCCACCGGCGCGGCTGGGACAGCGGTGGTATCGATGGCCGCAACGGTGTCGATGGTGTCAGCGGTGTTTGCGGTGCCCGAGGGAGCGAGAGTGTCGGGCGTGGTGCCCACCGTGTCGGTCGTGGATGGCGACGCCACCGGTGGCAGCGTGACCACTGTTGCGGACGGCCCAGCGATGGCGTGTGGAACAACGACGAGTGCGAGGGCGACGATCCCGAGCATCGACAGCGCCAAGGCAATCGGGGCAGCGCGTACATGAAGCCACCGTCGATTGCGGATCGGTTCTTCCAGATAGCGCAGCGACAGGTGAGCGGCCGCTACCGACAACAACACCCGTGCGATGTCCAGCCACGCTCCGCGCAGGTGCACACGATCGGCGGTCAGCAACAGAAAGATGGGCCAGTGCCACAGGTAGAGCCCATAGCTGCGATCGCCGATCCATCGCAGCGGCCGGCTTCCCAACAGTCGCTCGCCCATACCGTCGGCCGCGGCGACCACGACGACCGTCATCACAACGGCGAACAGTGGAAAGCCCCACCGGAACAGCCAGGTCGAGTTGTCCTCGGCGCGGACCACGAGTGCGGTCGCGATCACCACCGCGAGGGGTGCAAGCCGGCGTGCCGTTCGACCGCAGCGCAACGATCCATCTGGCAGTTGCCGCGTGAAGGCTGCCGCGGCTGCGCCGATCAGCAGGCTGTGCGCACGAGCGCCGGTGTTCATGTAGGTACTCGTCGGCGAGAGTGGGTCGAACCAGACGACCATGAAGGCAATCGAGGCCGCTGCGCCGACGGCTGCGATCACACCGACCGGCCAGCGGCGGTGTCGACTCCGCCGAGCGACCAACCAGATGACTGCCGGCCAGACGAGGTAGTACTGCTCTTCGATGGCGAGCGACCAGAAGTGGCTGAGCGGTGAAGGGTTGGAGAAGCGTGCCCAGTAGTCGCCGCCGCCGGTGATGGTGCCCCAGTTCGACGACCACGCCAACGACCACAGAATGTCGTGGCGCAGCGACGGCACGGCGATGCCGACCAGCGGCCAGACAATTGCGACGAACGCGATCACGAGCAGGCTGGCCGGCATCAGCCGGCGTGCTCGCGACGCCCAGAACCGGCGAAGGTCGACGGTCTTGCCGGTGTCGATGTCGTTCAGCAGCTTCCACGTGATCAGCCATCCGGAGACGACGAAGAACGCGTCGACGCCGAGGATTCCACCTGCCAGATGGCCAAGGTGGAACACCAGGACCAAGGCCACGGCGATCGCCCGAAGCCCATCGAGGCCCGGCCTGTATGACCGCAAGGTCAGCCGAGAGCGGCCACGCCGCGGGCAAGGCGCTCGACAGCCGTCACCAGTTGTGGGGGCGACAACGTCGAGTACGAGAAGCGGGCCTTGGCGTCGGGCAGCTGATCGATGGTGAAGGCGTTGCCGGGCACGAACGCGACGCCCTCCTTCACCGCTGCGGCCAGCAGCTTGGTGGTATCGGGAATGCCGCTGAACTCGGTCCACAGGAACATGCCGCCATCGGGCCTGTGGAATGAAATGCGGTCGCCGAGGGTGCTCTCCAACGCGTCAGCGAGAGCAGCGCACCGGTCGCGGTACATGGGGACGATGCGTGCCTTCTGCTGGTCCAGCCAGCCCGGCTCACTGACCACATTGGCCAGCAGCAACTGCGCAAAACTGGAGGTGTGCAGGTCGGCTGCCTGCTTCGCTCGCGCAACCCATGCCATCACTTCCGGCGGCCCGATCATCCACCCGACTCGGAAGCCGGGGGCAACGATCTTGGAAAACGTACTGAGGTACACGACACGCTCGGTGAAGCTGGCGATCGGTGGCAGCGGAGTGCCCTCGAAACGAATCGCGCCGTACGGGTCGTCCTCGATGATGAGGAGCTCGTACTGATCGGCCAGTGCGGCCAGCTGCTGACGCCGTGCCAGTGACATGGTGGCGCCGGAAGGGTTGTGGAAGTTGGGCACCACATAGACCAACTTCGGCTTCAGGCCGGCAGCCAGTCGCTCGGCGAGCGTCTCGACCTGCATGCCGTCCTTGTCGCCGGGGATCACTTCGAAGCGAGGCTGAAACAGCTCGAGTGCCTGTACCGCGCCGAGGTAGGCGGGCGACTCGGAGACCACGACATCTTCTGGGTCGATCAGCACTTTGGCGAGCAGATCGAGCGCCTGCTGAGAGCCGTGCGTGACGATGATTTCACCATCGACCGATACCGGACGACCGAGCTCGACCGTGTACTGGTCGGCGATCCATTGGCGCAGCTCGATCACGCCATCGGTGGCGCTGTACTGCACGACCCGCGGGCCGTACTCGCCGAGGAGCCGGTCGGCCTCGCGGCGCAGGTCGGCCAGAGGAAAGCTGTCGGGTGTCGGTAGCCCGCCGGCCAGCGACAACATGTCAGGCATTTCGGTGACCTTCAGCAGGTCGCGAATGGCGGACGACCGAAGCCCTGCGGTGCGAGTGGCGAAATGGAAGGTCATAGCGGTTGCACGGTACTTGCTGTGGGTTGCCAGCTGTCGATCCGTGGCCTCAACATCGGGGTGCTGTCACTCCCTCTGAGGAAATAGCCCGTCGACGAACTGGTCCGCAGGAAACCGCTCGGTCGAGTCCTCGAGCTGCACGCCGAAACTGTTGAGCGCCATCGACACGAGAGTGTATTGCCCAACGGCGAACACAAGGTCCATCAGTTGCTGCTCGTTCCACACCGTTGCCAGCTCGGCCCAGGTGGCGTCGTCGATGAAGTGTTCAGCCACCAATTGCTCGGTCGCACGCAGCAGGGCGCGGTCGCCGTCGGTCCAGCCGTCGCCGCCCGATCCATGCGTGATTCGTACGATCTCCGCGTCGGTGAGACCGATCGCCCGGCCGATGTCAGCGTGCTGCGCCCACTCGTAGCCCGAGCGGCAGAGGAAGCCAGTACGCAGAATCACCAGCTCGCGCTCGCGTGCCGGCAGCGTGCTGCCGTTGAGCACATGGTTCGCAAACACGACCCAGCGCTTGAGCAGCTTCGGGTGGCGAGCGATGGTGGCAAAAACGTTCAAGACCGGGCCGCGGGCCGAATTGGCCGCAAGCACCGGTCGTGAATCGTCGGTCCACTCTGCTTCGGTGACGGGCTGGATTCGGGGCTGGCGAAGACGCATGCTCGGAATCCTTGCACCTCCCCGAGGCCCCATTGCGTTTGTGCACTTTCGCTCGGCATGCGACCGAAAGTGCACAAACGGGGAATGTGGGGAAGGGTCAGCGGCTGGCTGGGGCGCGGCGACTGCGGCCGCGCTGGTTGGTCGCCGGGCGTGAGGCGGGGCGACCGTCCTGGGTGACGCGAGCCGGGCGACCGGCGTCGGTGGTGGCAGGGGCGGTCGAACGCGAGGCGCCCGAACGTTGCGACTGGCCCTGGCCGGAGCGTGAGCCCTGACCCGAGCGCTGGCTCTGTCCACTGCCCTGACGATGGCTGCCGGCACGTTGGCCCTGGCCCTGACGCGGCCCACGCTCGGCCATCGGCGCTGCCTGAGCAACGGAGATGCGACGTGCCGGCTGTGCCGGTCCGGCGAGTGCTTCGAGAATCGGATGGTTGGCATGCACCGCGTCGGTGACGATGGGCTCGATACGAGCTGAGCGCATCATCGACCGGACCTCTTTGCGTTGGTCCGGCGTGGCGATGGTGACGACAATGCCTTCGGCACCGGCGCGGGCGGTACGGCCCGAGCGATGCAGGAATGCCTTGTGCTCGGCCGGCGGGTCGACGTGGACCACGAGGCGGATGTCGTCCACGTGAATGCCACGGGCGGCGATGTCGGTAGCAACCAACACCTTGACCTGACCGGACGAGAAGTCGGCCAGGTTCCGTTCGCGAGCGTTCTGCGACAGGTTGCCGTGCAACTCGACGGCCGGGATGCCCGACTGGCCGAGCTGCTTGACCAGCTTCTTGGCGCCGTGTTTGGTTCGGGTGAACAGCAGGCTGCGGTCCGCACCAGCGGCGAGGCGAGTGGCCACGCCGAGCTTGTCGGTCAGCGCGGCCTCGACGAGGTGGTGGGTCATTGCCTCGACGGGAGAGTCGGCCGGGTCGAGCGCGTGGTTCACCGGGTTGACCAGGTAGCGATCGATCAGCACCTTCACGTCGTTGTCGAGCGTCGCGCTGAACAGCAGACGCTGGCCAGTGCGCGGGGTGCGGTCCATGATGCGCTTGACGCCGGGCAGGAAGCCCATGTCGGCCATGTGGTCGGCCTCGTCGAGCACGGTGACCTCGATGCGGTCAAGGCGGCAATGGCCCTGCTTCATGAGGTCTTCGAGGCGGCCCGGGCAAGCAACGACGATGTCGACGCCGGCCTTCAGTGCGCCGGTCTGGTTGCCGAAGCCAACGCCGCCGTAGATGACGGTGTGGCGCAGGCCCATGGCCTTGGCGAGGGGAGCGATGGTGGCTGCGACCTGGTTGGCCAGTTCGCGGGTGGGGACCAGCACGAGGCCGCGGGGCGAACCCGGACGGGCCTTCTCGCCGCTCTTGGCCAGTGCGGCGACGAGCGGGATGGCAAAGGCGATGGTCTTGCCACTGCCGGTCTTGCCGCGACCAAGAAGGTCTTTGCCGGCGAGAGAGTCAACGAGCGTGACTGCCTGAATGGGGAACGGTGCCGTGACGCCATCAGCGGCAAGGGCATTGATGATGGGCGTGGGAACGCCGAGGGACGCGAACGAACGCGCGTCGTGAGGGGACGACATTGAAATTGGAATGGCTCTCTGTGTAGGGGTGGCCGTGGATGCACTCACACCGCGTTGGACATGGCCAACAACCGCTGCACTCGACCTCTGTGACAACGGTGTCACAGCGCACAAAGACTACAGGTTCTGTCGGTGGAACTGTCTGATGGTTCGTCGAGCCACCGCCGGTCAGGCGTCACAGGTGTAACGTCCGCGGCCATGCAGATCTCGTTGGAAGGCAGAGTTGCGCTGGTCACCGGTGCGTCGCGCGGCATCGGCAAAGCGATCGCAACCACCATGGCGGCCTCGGGCGCGAAGGTGATGTTGACCTCGCGAAAGCTCGATGCATTGCACGAAGCTGCCGCAGAGATCGTCGCGCTGACACCAGGTGCCGATGTCGCGGTCTTCGCCGCCAATGCCGGCGACGTTGCATCGGCGGGGGAGTGCGTGGCGGCGACGATCGAGGGATTCGGTGGTCTCGACATCATCGTCAACAACGCGGCCACCAACCCGTACTACGGGCCGACCCTGGGGGTTGACGAAGGGCGCTTCGACAAGACTTTCGGCGTCAACCTGCGTGGGCCACTGTTCTGGTGTCAAGCGGCGTGGGAACAGGCGATGAAGGACACACCCGGCGTCATCATCAACATCGCGTCGGTGGGTGGCTTACGCGCTGAGGCCGGATTGGGCGTGTACAACCTGACGAAAGCTGCGCTGA
The DNA here is from genome assembly GCA_038328705.1 of Acidimicrobiales bacterium. Classification (GTDB taxonomy): domain Bacteria; phylum Actinomycetota; class Acidimicrobiia; order Acidimicrobiales; family Ilumatobacteraceae; genus UBA668. The sequence continues at coordinate 8,276 of JBBQMG010000146.1, forward strand.
TCCACATGACCCGCCAGTTGGCGGGCGAGCTGGGCCCGACGCGCGTCGTGGGCATTGCGCCGGGCCTGGTGCAGACCGACTTTGCGGCATTCCTGGTGGAGAACTTCGGTGATCGCTTGGCCGCACAATTGCCGCTGCAGCGCCTGGGCGACCCGCAGGACATCGCCAACTTGGCCGTGTTCCTTGCGTCCGACGCAGCCTCGTGGATCACCGGCGAGACCTATGTCATCGATGGCGGCGCCGGAGTCCGCAGCACGGGCTGATGGTACGGTCGCACCATGCGCGCCGCCCGATCCATCGCCGTCATGGTGGGGCTGTGTTCATTCGTCGCGAGCTGTACGAACCTGTCGCCCAGCAAGGCGCGGGCCAGCGATGTGTACGCCACCGTCATCCGTTCTTTCGCCACGCAGCCTGAAGGCGAGCCGGCCCTGAAGGTATTCGTCGAGCCCCGTGGCGAAGGCTCGTCGATCAGCGTCGACGTGCAGGCCGACGTTGTCACGGCTGTGGAGGACGTCGCCGAAGTGCGCTTCATCGACGCCCGTTCGGAGGCGCTCGTGGAAGATGAGGCTGGAGTGTTGGTCGTCCGCGATGACGGCATCCTCCTGGCCTTTGGTCCCGTGCCGAACGATGCATCGGATGTCGATGTCGAAGTGGACCAGTACATCGACGACACGAATCTGGCCACGCACCACTTCGTGATGCGTAGAAGTGGGGAGGACTGGATCATCGACGACAAGTCGGTGACCTACGAAACGATCACTCCAGACGAGGCCTAGCGTCGTCGGGTGCTGCCTCGAAGCGTTCCACCGCCTGCTGCGCCGCGGCCAGCATCTGATCAACCAGGGTTGTGGTAGCTGGTGTGCCTGACAGCACCTCGTCGCCTTTCACGGCGAGGTCCGCCCACGCCTCAGGGGGTTCGATCACTCGCTGCGCGAGCGCCGAGCGAATTGCTGCGTGACTGGTGACGATAGATAGCCGACGTGCCCCCTGCTGGGCCTGCACCCGAGCTTCATCGAAGAGTGCTCGCGGAAGCTGCGACGTAGGGGAGTAGTTGGGGGAGCCGAGCAGCAGTGCGCTAGCCCCGCGGCGCCACGACGAGCTGCCCTGTGAAGCAAATGAGATACCGCTGACCAGCAAAACGATGGCTACCACGAAGATTCCGACTCTCGGGCTAGGTGTCAACATCACGGCCAGCACCGCGCCCGTGACGTTGGAGAGCTGGAAGCGAAGCTCGTTCGCAGAGATGGCCCTCCCTCTCGCAACATCGGGAACCTGCGCGTACAACGCGTCCATCGTGCGAGTTGCAACGCTGCT
>JBBQMG010000147.1:0-9574 GCA_038328705.1 Acidimicrobiales bacterium
CCCCGGATGGTTTCCGTTTCGTGGGCATCGACGTCGCCTACTCCTACTCGGGAAGCGGCTCGGCTGCGGCCTACCAGGTCACTACCAAGGCTGTTGGCGACGGCAACGTCGAGCTGGGGACCAATTGTGGTGTGTTTCCCGGAGAAGTCGACAGGTACAGCGATGTCTTTGCGGGTGGCAGCGTCGCTGGAACGACGTGTTTCGTGGTGCCGTCAGCAGACCCGAACATCGTCGTGTATGCCGAAGCCGACTATGGCAGCCCACCCATCATGTTCGCGACCGTCTGACGCGTCACGCTGTCACCTCCGGCCGAAGGCGGTCTACAGCGCGGCGGTGATGTTGGCGAAAAGTTCCTCGTACGAGTCGTTCGGGAGGAACTGGGGGAACTGGGCGGTGATGGTGTCGGGGGCGTGGAACCAGAAGCCGGCGTGTGCAGCGCCCAACATGGCGGCGTCGTTGTACGAGTCGCCGGCGGCCACCACCCGGTAGTTCAGGCCGCGCAGTGCGTTGACCGCGTGGCGCTTCTGGTCGGCCATTCGCAGGGCGTAGTCGACAATGCGATCGTCACTGACGATCAGCTGATGGCACAGGATTGCGGGCATCCCGAGGTGACGCATCAGCGGGGCGGCGAACTGCTCGAACGTGTCACTGAGGATGATCACCTGCGTGCGCTCGCGCAGCTCATCGAGAAAGGCGCGGGCGCCTTCCATCGGCTCCAATCCGGCGATCACATCGGTGATCGTGCTCATCAGCAGCCCGTGTTCCGCCAGCAGAGCCAGGCGACCTTTCATCAGTACGTCGTAGTCCGGTTCGTCACGGGTGGTCCGACGGAGCGCCTCGATACCGGTCCGTTCGGCAACGGCGATCCAGATTTCGGGCACGAGCACGCCCTCCAGGTCGAGGGTGACGATCGTCTGTTGTCTGGTCGAGGTTCGTTCGGCAATTTCGTTCACGGTCGCCTATTCTTCACGACGGCCGGACGTCGTGAGAAACGACAGCGCGAACGAGGGGACTTTGACGATGATCAGCACCATGTCGAGCACGATGATGGACGACTACCAACTCACCCTGCTGCCCATCTTCAAGTACGGCAGGCAGGTGCACGCCAACAGCAAGATCATCACGTTCACCGGCCAGGAAGGCGACGCAGCGTACGTGGAGAGCACGTTCGGCCAGGTCGCCGATCGTGCCGATCGGCTGGCTTCTGCTCTCGCTCGCCTCGGCGTGCAGCCGGGTGATCGCGTCGGCACGTTCATGTGGAACAACCAGACCCACATGGAGGCCTACCTTGCGATTCCCTGCATGGGTGCCGTGCTTCACACACTCAACATTCGCTTGTTCCCCGAGCAACTCGCCTACGTGATCAACCACGCAGAAGATCGCGTCATCATCGTCGACGCATCCATCGCCCCGTTGCTCGCTCGAGTTCGCGATCAGCTGACCACCGTGCAGCACATCATCGTCAAAGGCCCGGGCGATGCCTCGTCGCTGGGCACCGGCTTACTGGACTACGACGAGCTGTTGGCAGCCGAGCAGGGTGGCTACGACTACCCGGAGGTCAGCGAGAACACGGGTGCGGCCATGTGTTACACGAGCGGCACCACGGGCAATCCGAAGGGCGTCATGTACAGCCACCGCAGTACGTACATGCACTCGCTGCTGGTCACCTCCACCGCCAACATCGCCCTGTGCGAGCGCGACCGCATGCTGGTGATCGTGCCCATGTTCCATGCCAACGCGTGGGGCACGCCGTACGCGGCATGGATGATCGGCGCCGACCTCGTCTTCCCGCAGCAGTTCCTGCAGGCGGCCCCCATCGCACGCATCATCGCCGACACCAAGCCGACGCTGACAGGTGCCGTGCCAACGGTGCTCAACGATCTGCTGCACAACGCGCCCGACACCGACATGTCCAGTTTCCGTCTGGTGATGTGCGGCGGCTCGGCCGTGCCGCGTGGCCTGATCGATGGCTACCGCGCGACGTTCGGAGTGCCGATCGTGCAGGGTTGGGGCATGACCGAGACCAGCCCCGTCTGCGCCATCGGCCACCCGCCCAAGGAGATGGGCGACGGCAGCGAAACCGATTGGCGGGTCAAGACCGGCCGCGTCATCCCGGGTGTCGAACTGCGCATCACGGACGACAACGGGGACGTGCAACCGTGGGACGGCGAGGCCCTCGGTGAGATCGAGGTGCGCGGCTCGTGGATCACGGCCAGCTACTACCACGTGGACGATCCGGAGAAGTTTCACGACGGATGGCTGCGCACCGGCGATGTCGCCAGCGTGCTGCCCAATGGTTACGTGATGATCAGCGATCGCGCCAAGGACGTCATCAAGTCCGGCGGCGAGTGGGTCTCCTCTGTCGACTTGGAGAACACGCTGATGGGCCACCCGGCCATCCTCGAGGCCGCGGTCATCGGCGTACCCGACGACCGTTGGGACGAGCGCCCGATGGCTTGCGTCGTGCTCAAGCCCGACACCGTGGCGACCGCCGAAGAACTGCGCGCCTGGCTCACCGAGCGCACCGCCAAGTTCTGCGTGCCCGAGCGCTGGACGTTCATCACCGAGGTTCCCAAGACCAGCGTCGGCAAGTTCGACAAGAAGGTCCTGCGCGCCTCGAACACCGCCGGCGAGCTCGAGGTGGAGAAACTCGCCTAGCGATTCCAGCGCCAGCGTGTCAGACGTAGTAGGCGGTTACATCAATGAGGTAGTCGCAGGGGACGCTGTTGAAGACCTTCAGCGTGCCATGGCCATTGCTGGGACTGAGGCCGACGAGGAAACTGTTGGCGACGGCGCCGGTCGCAGCGCTCGGCCCGAAGTTGATGTTCGACACCGTCGGCTGCACACCGCCTGGCCACATGGTGAGGTATCCGAGCGATGGCGTCGAGCCGAGAACCGTGAGGTTGCCGACGAGGGCGGTTGCGTTGTCAGGAATCCGCAGCGCGGGGTTGCCGCTGTCGCCGTTTCGGCCAGTCATTGTGAACAGCGTCGTGCCCTGGGCCGGCAGCGGCCCGCTCACGCCACCCAAACCGGCCCGCGTGTCGACGAAACGTTCCGGGGTCGGTAAGAGGACCAGCCGTGGGGCTGACGTTGGTGCCGGTGCCGGTGCTCCGAGTTGCACCCAGGTGCCCGGTGCACCTGCAACCCTGCAGAAGTAGAGATTGCCGTCGCTGCTGACGGAGAGCTCGCCCACCTGGTGGGTGCCGGCTGTGGGTGCGCCCGCAGCGGTGGCGGGCAGCAGGCGTAGCGCTGCGCTGCCGCCGCGAAAAACACCGCCGATGCCGACAGGTTCGGGCGCGCTGCCCAGGACGCCAATGGCGCCGGCGGGAAGAGGTGCTTCGAATCCACCAATAGTGAAGGCGACACCGTACACGCCGACGCCGGGGCTCTGGCCGGAGACGCCCCGACCGTTCGGCGACCCCGATGAGCCGAAGACCCCGCTGCCCTGCCCCGACGTTGAGCGAGACTGCCCGATGACGCCGGTGGCGCCGGCTGTAGCGCTGTCGCCGGCCACTCCGGCGTAGGTGCTGCCGGTGCCGGAGATCCCGTAGGCCGACCCGGTTGCCACGAGGCCGGATCCGTAGCTGGAACTGTCGCAGTGCAAGATGAGAGCAGTCGCGCCAATTGGGTTCGTGTTGGTGATGGTCGTGTTCAAGATTGTGGTATTTGTGCCTCCGAGGACAACATCGCCGTCGATGCCCGCGGAAGCGCTCTCGGCATCGCTCAACACCAACGCTGTCGCCAGACCGACGGCACCAGCGATCAGCCCTCGTCTCGATCGTCCCGATTCGGTCTGCTCGGTGTGTTCGACGCTCGCGTTCGATTCGCTTTCCATCTGCTACCCCTCGTTGATGCCCTCCTGTTGCGGAGCCGACGAAGTATTGCAGAGTTGCCGGGGTGCGCGATTCGGGGTGCATCCAGCAGTACCGCGGCTGCCGCCTACCGCGTCGGCGCGGTGCCGGCAACTGTGGTGCGATGGAGCTCGCGGCGGGTGCCGCGGTAGTCGTTCAGCGCGTTGTGTTGCGTGCTGCGGTTGTCCCAGATCGCGAGCGTGTTGGGCGTCCAGCGGAAGCGGCAGGTGAATGCGTCGCGCGTACTGTGCGTGTAGAGCTGCTGTAGCAACGGCGAACTGTCGGCAGCTGACCAGCCATCGAAGCGCACGGAGTACGTCGAGTTGACGAACAGCGTCTTGGCACCGCTTTCGGGGTGCGTGGGCACAGCCGGGTGGGAGTGCTCGGCGAGTGCGTCGTCGGTCGTGGTGATCTGCATGGACCGACCCTGCGCGCTGCGCGCGAGTACACCGTCGGCGCTGTACGCCCAGCCGGCACTGTGCACCACATCCAACCCGTCCAGCGTGTTGCGCAGGCCGTCGCTGAGCGTCTCGAAGGCCAGCTGCTGATTGCTCCACATCGTGTCGCCGCCGACGGCGGGAACATCGACCGACCACAGCAGCGTGAAGGCTGGTGGTGCTGGCTGGAAGCTCCAGTCGCTGTGCCACGCACCACCGAAGTTGAAGCCACCCTCGTTCGCCTCACGGACCACACGCACCACGCCAGGGTGGTCCGGCATCGGCTCGAGGAACGGCGTGTGGCCATGCCCGCCGAGTTGCTCGGTGAGACGCACCAGGTGTTCGGTGGCGTACGGCTGGTCGCGTAGAAAAACGACTTTGTGGTTCACGGCCGCTGCGCGCAGCGCGTCGACTTCACCGTCGGTCAGTTCGCGGGCGAGATCCAGCCCCGAGACCTCGGCGCCCAATGCGCCGGCGATGCGATCAATGGTGAGTGCGCTCATGCACCCGAGTCTGGCACGCCCTGCCAGCCGCACCGACCTCGCCGCGTTGCAGGAGTTGACGTTCGGCTCTGGCGGCTCCGCGGACGGGGGTGTCTACTGCAGCCATGACCAGTGAACAAAAGGTCCCTGCCAGCCTGACCTCCTTGGGTGGTGTCGGCACCGTGACCGGCAGCCGTCATCTGCTCGAAGCCGGCGGGTCGGCAGTGTTGTTGGACTGCGGTCTCTTCCAAGGCGTGAAGGAGCTCCGCCAACGAAACTGGGTGCCATTCCCTTTCGACCCAACCCATCTCGGCGCAATCGTGATCACCCACGCGCATCTCGATCACTGCGGCTACCTGCCGCGACTGTTCAAGCAGGGCTTCCGTGGGCCCGTGTACTGCACCTACGACACCGGCAAGCTGATGTCGGTGGTGCTGCCCGACAGCGCGCGGTTGCTGGAGGAAGAGGCGGGCTACGCAAACAAGCGCGGCTATTCGAAGCACTCGCCGGCCCTTGCCCTGTACACCGAGGACGATGCCTGGGCTGCGCTCGACCTCTTGCACCCGGTTGCGTTCGGTGTCTCGTTCACGGCCGCATCCGGCATCGATGTCACCTTGCAGCCAGCCGGTCACATCCTCGGCTCGGCGACTGCCACGGTCCGGCTGGGTGACGCTGCAGCGGGCGGTACGACAGGTGGTGGTACGTCGATGGTGGCCAGCGGCGATCTCGGCCGAGCACGCCACCCGTTTCTCGCGCCACCCACTCCGATCGGCGACACCGATTGGGTGATGGTGGAGTCGACGTATGGTGATCGCCAGCACGACCAGGAGGACTCGGCCGCACAGCTCGCTGACGTGATCACCCGGACAGCTGATCGCGGTGGCGTCGTGGTGATCCCCGCGTTTGCGGTCGATCGCACGGAGGTGCTGCTGTTCCACCTGCACAACCTTGCGCGTGAGCGCAGGTTGCCGCGCATCCCGATCTACGTCGACAGCCCGATGGCGTTGGCCGGCCTGAAGATCTACCGAGCCGCGCTGTCCAACGCGGCGGACGACGTTCGCGGTGAATTCCACGGTCGGCCCGACATCCTCGACCTCCATGGTTTGGAGGAGATTTTCGACACGCAAGGCTCGAAGCAGCTTCGAAATCGTCCGGGGCCGGCGGTCATCATCGCCGGAGCGGGCATGGCCAGCGGTGGTCGCGTCGTGCACCACCTCGCACGGTTGTTGCCAGGGCGCGAGAACACGGTGGCGCTAGTGGGTTTCCAGGCGGAAGGCACCCGCGGTCGCCAGTTGCTGGAAGGCGCAACCAGCCTGAAGATTCACGGCCAGTACGTGAAAGTGAGGGCCGAAGTGTGCGACCTCACCGGCTTCTCCGTGCACGCCGATGCGAACGAGCTGATGGACTGGTTGCGGACCGCCAGCAGTGAACCCAAAGGCGTGTTCGTGGTGCACGGCGAGAGTTCCGCGTCGGCAGCGCTCGCCCGGCGAATCGAACGTGAGCTGGACTGGACCGCGGTGCGGCCGAGGATGGGCGAACGGCTGAGCCTGGCCTGAGCAGGGCTCTGTGCTCAAGCGCCTGGGTCGGGGACGGTCATTCGCGCGGCTACCGCGCGTTGCGTAGGGTCGCCGTCGGACAGCGCAGCAATGACACCTCCACGGTCAGCGACGGGGCGGTTCTGGCTGAGCTTGCGCTTGCCCTCGATGCGCAAGTCGACCAGCTCGATGCCGACAATGCCGCGCAACGCCGTGGCGATGTAGTCCGATGGCGCATCGGTGGTTTGCCACGGCCGTGGCTGCCCTGCTTCGAACGTGTCGGTCATCTGGCTGACGAGCTCGTGCTTCCACGTAGCGTCGTCGTGCGCGATCAGTCGGCCATACACCTGCACGGTCTCGTAGTTCCACGTCGGCACCACCTTGCCGTCGACGTGCTTGCTCGGGTACCAGTTGGGACTGACGTACGCCTGCGGGCCCGTGAAAATGGCCAGTGCCGGCCCTTCGTGCTGCCAGATCCTGTTGGGCCGCGCAAGGTGGCCGACCAACGAAGCGCCGCGACGAATCAGCGGCACCGCTGTGGCCCGGAGCCCATCGGGTGTGGCCACGATCAGTTGCGCAAGAGCGAACTCATCGATCAGCGCCGCGGCCGCGTCAGCATCTGCAACGAAATCCGGCGGCTGGTACACGTCAGCCCAGCAGCGCCGACGCGAGCACGTCGGCTTGGCTGGCGCGTAGCGCGGCATTGACGCGCTGGCGCTCCAAGATCTGCTCCAGGCCCTTCTTCGCCTGCGCAATCGGGTGCTCGCTGAAGAAGCTCTGCACGTCGGCGACCACCTCGGGTGAGGTCAGCAGCTTCACCGGGTCGATCATGCGCGAGATGGTGTTGCCGGGGAACCTCTCGTTGGCGACGTCCCACTGCTGACGCAGCGCCTGCCACGTGGCCGCGCCGTGGCGGCGGTTGGAGATGCAACGGTTGAGCAGGAACGGGGCGTTCTGGGTGCGGACCTCACCGGAGAATGCAAGCGCAACCGTGCGCTCGATCTGGGCGGCTTCGGGGAACTCGGCCAACGCGTAGAGGTAGCGCAGTTGCTCCTGGGGCGTCGTGGGATTCCGGAACTTGGCGACGAACTCGTCGTAGTCGGTGTCGGTGCCGTTGGCGGCGACAGCGTTGGTGGCCGCCGACACCAGCTCCGGGTCGACGATCTCTCCACGGTCGTATGCCTGCAGGATGGTACGGCACCGAGCGAGCGCGTCGGTGTCGTTGCCCAGCACAGCGAGTACGCCCACCAGCAGGCCGCGCAGCTTGGCGATGAGGTCGCCCTCGTCGGCCACCGGCACCCAGCCGAGACCGTCCACCGCTGGTGACACGAGTGCCGCCACTCTCTGCTGGAACGCCTCATAGGCGGAGCCTTCCAGCAGGCGACCGACTCCGCGCAGGCCGATCGCAATTGCCTGCCACACGGCCAGCTCACGGTTGGCGCCGAAGCTTTCCACGAACTCCACGAAGTCGATCGCGTCCAGACGGCCGGCGACGACTTCGTTCCACGCGTCGTCGATCAGGTTGTAACGGTCGATGGTGGTGAGCTCGTCGAGTTGACCGACGATGCGGCCGCGCAACGACGCGTCGTACGCAACGCGCATGTAGCCGTGGCCGCCGGCGTTGACGACCACGCTGCTCTCTGCCGACGGCAGCGCGACGCGCAGGTCGAAACCGTCGACCAGCACCTTCGACTCCTCACCGTCGATGCGCAGGTGCACGGGCACCACGAACAGCGTCGGGTCGTCGGTTTCGCCGTACGCGAACCGTTGCTGGCTGAGCACCAGTTCGCTGCCGTCGAGGCGGGCCGAGATCAGCGGGTAGCCCGCCTGCCAGATCCAGCTGTCCATCAAGGCACGCACCGGAGTTCCCGGGTTGGCGTCCTCGATGGCGTCCCAGAGATCGCCTGTCTCGGTGTTGGCGTACTCGTGCTTTGACAGGTAGTGGCTGACGCCGCTCTGGAACGCTGACTCGCCGAGATATTGCTCGAGCATGCGCAGCAGCGAGCCGCCCTTTTGATAGGTGAGTACGTCGAACATGCCGTCGCAGTCGGCAGGCGCCTCGACAAAGAACTCTACGGTGCGAGTGCTGGCCAGCGAATCGACTTCGAACGCTGCACTGCGCTCGAGGCTGAACGTCGTCCACCGCAACCAATCGGGGCGGTAGGCGTCGCAGCAGGCGATTTCCATGAAGGTGGCGAAGGCTTCGTTCAGCCAGATGCCGTTCCACCACTTCATCGTTACGAGGTCGCCGAACCACATGTGTGCCATCTCGTGCGCAACGACGTCAGCCAGGTTCTGTAACTCGAACTGTGTGGCGGTGGCGGGGTCGGCCAGCAGCAGGCTCTCGCGGTAGGTGATGGCGCCCAGGTTCTCCATCGCGCCAGCGGCGAAGTCGGGCAGCGCCAACATGTCGCACTTGTCGGTGGGATAGGGGATGCCGTAGTAGTTCTGGTACCAGCTCAGCGAGTGAGCGCCGATGTCGAGGCCGAACGCCGTGAGGTGGCCCTTGCCGGGCACGTGGACGATGCGCAGCGGGATGAAATCGTCGACCGCTCCGGCGCGAGGTACCAGTATCGGCTCCGTGGCCTCGAGGAGACCGACCACGAACGCTACGAGGTAGGTGCTCATCGGCATCGTCTCGCCGAAGCGGACAGCGACCTTGCCGGTGTCGGTGCCGCTGCCGTCTTCGAACGTGGTGCGCTCGATCTCCGGTCCGTTGGAGATGGCCATCAGATGTGGCTCGATGATGAGCGTGACGTCGAAGATGGACTTGAAGTCCGGCTCGTCGAAGCACGGGAATGCGCGACGGCAATCGGTGGCTTGCATCTGGGAAGTGGCGATGACCTGCTCGTTGCCGTCGGCGTCGATGTACGTGCTGCGGTACCAGCCGTGCAGCTTGTCGTTGAGCGTGCCCGTGAATGTGATTTCGATGGTGGTGGTGCCCAGTGCCGGGGCGCTGTTGATGACCAGTCGTTCGGTATCGGCGTGCAGTTCGAACGTTGCCCCCTCGCCGCCGACCTTGACCTCGGTGATGTCGAGTTCGATGGCGTTGAGCACGATCTTGGCGACCGCCTCGTTGACGGTGGCGTCGATGATGACATGGCCCACGAAGGTGGCTGCGGCCAGGTCCGGCTGCAGCGCCAGCGTGTAGCGGTGTGGCACCACACTGCGCGGCAAGCGGTACGGGTTGTCGGCAACGATGGCGTCGAGGGCGGTGGCGTCGGGGGCGATGGCGTCGGTCACGGCGCCAGACTACCGGCGCCCCGTTC
>JBBQMG010000148.1:0-9500 GCA_038328705.1 Acidimicrobiales bacterium
CGAGTCTGCGCTGACGGACATTGAACTTGCATCGTTCCCGTGTTCGTACTCCACTGCAGAGAACATGCTCGTGCGTGCCGGCGTGTCCGCTGCAGATCGGGTCTTGGTCACCGGTGCGTCCGGTGGTGTTGGTTCGGCTGCCGTTCAGTTGGCGGTGGGCCGCGGCTCAACGGTCACAGCGCTCGCCGGTTCGGCCAAACAAGCAGCGGTCCGCGCGCTCGGGGCGGTGGAGGTGGCCGATCGCGACTGCGACCTCATCGCAACCTTCGGCACCGCCGCCTTCGACGTCGTCATCGACGTGGTCGGTGGGCCCACGTGGCCGTCGCTGCTCAGTGCGCTGCGGCCCGGTGGCCGCTATACCACCGCCGGCGCCATCGCCGGTCCGGACGTTGCGTTGGACCTACGCACCCTCTACCTGAACGACATCACGATGTTCGGCTGCACCGTCTTGGGCGAGGGCGTATTCGACGGGCTGGTTCGCAGCGTCGAGCGCGGCGACGTGAAGCCGCTGGTCGCCGCCGAGTTCGCGCTCGACGAGATCGTGGAGGCGCAGAAGCTCTTCCTGACGAAGCAACACATTGGCAAGATCGTGTTGCGCGTCGGCTGACGCGCGCCGCAGGTACGAAAGTACGGTGAAAGCGCTAGACGAGATAGCCGATGATGTCGACGATCACGTGTGTGTTGTTGTCGCCACCATGGAGCTTGATCTTGCCGGTGCCATCGACGGCGCAGATGACACCGTTGGCAAGGTTCTGGCCGGCGCCGAACCAGTTGATGCTGGAGTTTCCGGGCCACGGTGAGATGGCCGCCGAGTAGGCGCCGACGTAGCCGCCGGCTCCTTCGGTGCCCGTGACCGTGAGGTTGAGAACAGCACTGTGTGCGCCCACGGAGCCGAGCGAGATGACGCGATCCTCACCAGGCTTGAGCTTGCCGTCGGCCGAGGGCGGCCGCGAATCGTAGAGCCGCGGGTTCGTTCCAGCGAACGGAACGAACGATTGCGTCGACGGCGTGTAACCGATCGTCACGCCGAAGATCGTTGAACCCGGGCTGACATAGAACCGAAGCGAGTACGTCGAGTTGGCGACGATGGTGACCGGGGTGGGCAGGTCGACGGTTTGATTGCCATACCCACCTACGGTGACGAGGCTCATCGAATTCGTCTGCAGGGTAGTGGCGCGCGTCCCGGCGAACGGCTTGTCGAGCTGCCGTTGGAAGACGTTGAGAATCGGTGTACCGCGGTAGCCGATGTTGATCTGCCGGATGACCGAGCCGACTGGGAGGGGGATACTGGCGGCGAGCTCGCCGGCCAGGTTGGTCCCGACTCCGTCGGCGTCGGAGGCATAACGACCGTTCGCGGCATAGTTCGTGTCGGGTTGGAAGTCGAAACCGTCGATGGGCAGGTACGTGAGGCTGGGCAGCGCGGCGCCGAGGGTCTCGGGGTGCAGGTTCACGGCGACGATGGGCGGTGCGCCGGCGGACACGGTGGTGGGCAGGGCGAACGCACCGGCTCCGGCGGCCACGGCCCCGATTCCGGCAAGCAGGTTGCGGCGCGAAACGCCGTTGCCGTTGTCGCTGTCGTTGTCCATGTCGTTGTCCATGTCCGGATCCTAGCGCTTCCTTTCCTAGGGTCGGGACGACGGCTGCTCGCTCGCCAGCTATGCGTGCTCTTGTTCTTGGCGGCGCTCGAGAAGCGCCAAGCGGCTCAACAGTTCGTCGCGTTCGATGTAGCAGCTCTGCAGGTGGCGGGCACCCCCACTGGAGAAGCCGGAGCGACCGTGCATCACGCGTCGGTTGTCGACGATGTACATCTCGCCCGCCTGCATGTCGAGGCGCAATTGGTACTGCTCGCTCTCGCGCATGCGACCGAAGGTGCGATAGGCCTCGTAGTACGGGCCGACGACGTGAGCGGGCAGGCGGAACGGGCGCACGGAGTGGTTCGAATAGCGAATCGCCGTCACCTCACCCTCGGGGCTGAGAGTGATGACAGGGCCGCTGGCCGCCAATTCCGCATTGGCGTCGGCGAAATGGAAATGCAGCGTGTGTTCGGTGAGGAGCTGAAACATCGCCGGTTGTTTGCGGCGCATGTCGGCGGCCACCTTGAAGCCGTCGGTCAGCGTCGCCGAACCGCCGCTGGTGTCGTTGCGCAGGAAGTGCTGCAACTGCACGGTGGGAGCCGGGTCGCGGTAGGCCTCGTCGGTGTGCACCACCAACGGCAGGTTGGTGTAGGCCACCGAGTTGGCATCGATCATCGAGACGACGTCGAAGACGGTGCCCCAACTGGTCGAGCGAACCTCACCCAGCTCGTTCGCGACATGCAGCACACTGCCCGGCTGGTTGGACACGTCGGACAACAGCGCGAGACCGTAGGAGCAGAACCCGCGAAGAAATTCGCGTCGGGCAACGTCGTCGGTCAACAGCTGTGGCCAGCTGGCACGTGGGATCTCAGCGACTGAGTTGCCGGCCCACAGTGTCGGCTGAGCGGCTGCGTAGGTCGCGCCGTTCGAATAGTCGTTCTCCAACAGCCACGCAGCCGAATACACCGATTGCTGGCCATCGCGTGCCCAGGTGAGGTGGAGTGCCCCGTCGTGCACCTCACAGATGGACGGGTGCACGTCGTCTGGAATCGTCGAGGTTTCGACGACGCGATGACGAGTCGTCGCGTGCATCAGCTCGGGGGCGTTGTCGCGCAACCACAGCGACAGCAGCGAACTGGTGCGGCCATCGGCCCAGGTCAGTTCGACCGATGTATCGACTACGTTCGCCGAGACCAGATCGCTCACGAGGCGTAGTCCGAAGAATCGGCATCGAGGATGGCCAGCAGCTCCGCTAAGTGCAGCTCCGCCGCCTGCGGATACTCCTGCCATTGCTTGCACGCAAGCGCCGCTGTCTCGTGGGGAACCAGCTGCAGCGCTTGCCCGGTGGACAATGCCAGCACCTGCAGTTGGGCTGCCTTCTCCAGGTAGTACAGCTCGTCGAAGGCCTCGGCCACGGTGGCGCCAACCACCAGCACGCCGTGGTTCGCAAGGAACAGCACACTCTTGTCGTCACCCAGCAGACGCGCCACCCGTGCACCCTCGTTGTCGTCGAGTGCCATGCCCGAATAGTCACGGTCGTAGGCGACGCGCCCATAGAAGCGACACGCATTCTGATCGAGCGGCAGAAACTCGAAGTCGCGCAGGCAGGTCAGCGTGGTCGTGTACGGCATGTGCGTGTGCAGGATCACCCGGGCACGCGGCACCAGCTGATGGAGGTGCGCATGGAGGTACCACGCCGTCGGATCAGCAGCCGGGTGAATGGCCTCGCTACCGGTGGCAGCGGCATCCAGCAATAGCAGATCACTGGCACAGACTCGCGAGAAGTGTCGACCGCGCGGGTTCAGCAGGAACTGACTGCCGTCGTCGGACACTGCAGCGCTGAAGTGGTTGGCGGTGGCCTCGTGCATGTCGAGGCGAGCGGCCCAGCGAAAAGCCGCAGCCAGGTGGCGGCGGGTCTCGAGTTCGGTGGTGTTCATTGCAGAACCTCCGGAAAGCCAGGAGCACGAAGATCCGTGCCCAGTGCGTCCTCCAACAGTTTCACAACCTGGCTGCTCCAGGCGCTTCCACCGTATTGACTACGCGCGCGGATGAACGTCTGCTCGGTCAGGCCGGCAAGGTCCAGCGGCACACCGAACTCGCGACCGAACTGGGTGGCGAAGCCGAGGTCCTTGCACGCCAGGTCCATCGTGAAGCCGATGTTGTAGCTGCCGTTGAGAATTACCTGGCCTTCGGTCTCGTGCACGAAGCTGTTGCCGCTGCTGTTCAGAATGGCCTCGAACGACTTGGCCAGGTCGAGCCCACCGCGCTTGGCCAGCATCAATGCCTCACCAACGGAGACCAGATTGATGAAGGCAAGCATGTTCGTGATCACCTTGATGACGGCTGCGCTGCCCAGCGGGCCCATGTAGAGCACCGGGTCGCCGATGGCGGTCAGCAACTGACGGTGCTCCTCGAAGAGGGCTTCCTCGCCCCCGACCAGCACGGTGATCTCGCCGGCCGCCGCCTTGTGGACGCCTCCGGTGACTGGTGCCTCCAGTACTCGAATGCCCTGCGTGCCAGCGAGCTCTGCCAGCCGCAGAGTCTCGTCGCGGTCGTTGGTGCTGTTGTCGATCCAGGTTGCCCCGGCACGTGAACCAGCGAGCACTCCATCCGGCCCGGTCACGACAGCGTTGACCGCGGAGGGCGACGGGAGGCACGTGAAGACCACATCACTCGCGGCGGCAACCTCGCGTGCGTTCGGTGCCCACGTCGCCCCTGCAGCCAAGAGCGGGCCAGCAGCGTCGCGCTGCAGGTCGGTGATGGTGAGCGAGTGGCCCGCGCGCAGCAGGCTGCTGGCCAGGTGCACGCCGAGGTTGCCCAGTCCGACGTACCCCACTGACATTGAACTCTCCGCCATGTTGCTCCCCCAGTGGTTCGCTCACCAGTGGTGAGCCCATCCATCAGTATCACGCCACCACGAGCCATCGACAAGCGAAGTGTTGAGACCCTGAGCCATCGTTCTGTTCGTGCTCAGCTGGCTACGCTCGAGTCGTGCGTTCGCCCATCCCTGCACTGATCGACCTCGAAGCGTTCGAGGCTGCGGCTCGACACGGCAGCTTCGTGGGCGCCGCCGGCGAGCTGCACCTGACCTCGTCGGCCGTCAGCCACCGCGTCCGCTCGCTCGAACGCCAACTGGGTGTCGTGCTGTTCACACGGCACGCACGGCGCATCGACCTCACCGATCATGGCCGGGCTTACATGCCGAGTGTGCGCCAGGCATTTGATGAGCTCGCCATCTCCACCGCCGGTCTGTTCGGTTCGGTTCGGCCGTCGCGCCGGCTGACGGCGCGGGTGCCGATCTCCTACGCCGTTGCATTCGTCGCGCCGCGTCTCAACGAGTTCACAGTGGCGCACCCAGACGTCGATGTTCGGCTCGTCTCGGCCATCTGGGCCGATGCACTCGCCCCCGAGGACGTCGACCTCGATGTTCGCTTCGGCAGCGGCACTTGGCCGGGCCACCAGGCGGACCTATTGCACAGCGAGACGGCGACCGCCGTGTGGGCACCAAGCTATGCAGAACGTGTCGGCCCGGTGGCCGACGCCACGGTGCTCGCCGCCCATCCACGCGCGCACGTGCTCGGGATGGAGAACCTGTGGCTCGAGCTGTTCGGCTCCGTCGCCCCGCCGCTGGCGAATGGCGACATCACCGTCGACACCTCCCTTGCTGCGATCGAACTCGCACTGAGTGGTAGCTACAGCGCGCTGCTGCCGAGCCGATTCGTTGCCCGCCACCTCGCCGATGGCCGGCTCACCTCGCTGCCGGGTGCTGTCGTACAGATGACGGAAGCGCACTTCCTCGTGCGGCCGTCCTCACGCACCAACCTCAGCGCAGAGGCAACGCAGTTCGCTGACTGGTTGCGCGCCATCGACTGATGTGTGCGGGGCGGAACCCGGCATCAGACGCGAAGCAGCGGCGGCACGATGGCGCCGGAGCACCACCCTGCCGCCGCCGCGTCAGGTCATGGAACGACGTTGCTCAGGCGAGCCAGGCCTTCCACACATCGGGGTTGGCGTCGACCCACTTCTTGGCGGCGGCGTCCGGCGTCATGCCGTCGCCGTCGATGTAGCTGCCGATCTCGCTCTGTTGGTCGGTAGTGAGCTGCAGTGCTGACAGCACCTTGAACACCGCCGGGTTCTTGGCTGCCAAGCCCGCGTTGGCGGCCTTGTAGAGCTCGTCAACGGGATAGTCGCAGGCGTACTTGCCGTCGGCTGCGGCCAACGAAGCCTCGCACTCGGGCGTGATGGGCGGTAGTGCGACCTCGACCAGGTCGACTTTTGCTTGCTTCCAGTGCGGCTTCCAGAACTGCATCAGCAGTGGCTTCTGGTCGGCAATCGACTGGTCGATGGCGGTCAGTAACGCAGCTTCGGAACCAGCCACCACGTACTTCAGCGGCAGGCCGAGGTTCTGGATGATCTGTTCGTCGTACGTCACGTAGCTGGGGTCACCCATTGTGAACTGCCCCAGGTCGCCGGACTCGGCGGTTGCAAACAACTTCGCCAATTCCGGGTCCTTGAAGCCTTCCCACGTCGCCAGTTCGGGGTGCGCATCGATGACGAACTTCGGCACGTACCAACCGATCTTGGCTTGCGGGCCCAGCTTGCCGAGGTCGACCACGGTCTTCTTGCCGGTGATGTACGTCTCGTAGTCGGCGGCGTGACCCGATGGCCAGATCTCGAGATTGGCATCGATGGTGCCATCGTCGAGACCAACCCAGCTGGCGTTCTCGTCGATGTCGATGATCTCGACGGGAGCGCCGAGGTTGGCCTCGATGACAGCCTTGGCGACATACGCGTTGACGGCAGAGCCCGTCCATGGGTTGACCGCCAGTGTGATGGCCGGCCCCGACGTCGTGCCACCGCCACCACCGCCATTGGAGGATTTACTGTCGTCGCCACACGCCGCGAGGGCGGATGCGATCAAGACGCCCGCGATGGCGAGGCGTCCCTTTCTGCGGATGGATGTCATGTGCTCCCCTTTGTTGAGTATTCGTCCTGTGAGAAGACTTGTTCAGAGTCGTAGCGCATCTCAGGCACCACGGTCGTTATCGGAACGTGTACCCCATGCTTGCGTGAGACGGTCCAGCATGATCGCCAGCAGCACAATACTCAAGCCACCCGCCGTTCCAAGGCCAAAGTCGATCTGCGCCTTTGCCGTCGCTCGATAGGCGAGCAGCCCAAGCCCACCAGCGCCGATGAGGGCCGCGATGATGACCGTTGCCAGCACCATCATCATGGTCTGGTTGATGCCCAGCAGGATCGCCTTGCGGGCAAGTGGCAGTTGCACGTTGCGCATCTCCTGTCGCCCGGTGGCGCCGAACGAGATTGCCGCCTCGCGCGGAGCGAACGGCACCTCACGCATACCGAGCGACGTCAATCGGATGCACGGAGGAACGGCGTAAATCACGCAGGCGACAACGCCGGCTGCACGACCGATGGAGAAGAGAAAGACCACCGGCAACAGGTACACGAACTGAGGCAGCACTTGCGCGCCATCCAAGAACGGCCGGAGCGCGCGTTCCACACGGTCCGACCGGCCCGCCCACATCCCCAGCGGCAGCGCGATTGCGATGCTGATGAAAATTGCCACCAGCACCTGGCTGAGCGTGTCCATTGCGCGATCCCACAGCAGTGTCTTGTTGTCGTAGCCCATGGTGGCGATGAGGCCCAGGCAAAGTGCAATCGTCACGGACAACCGCCACCCCTTGCTCAGCCAACCGGCCAGCGCCGCCAGCACGATCACGAGCAGCCACGGCAGCCACAGCAGGAAGTCGCGCAGCGGGTCGAGCAAGTGCATCGTGATGAAGTCGCTGATGGCCTGTGTGCCACCAATGACAGGTACGCCCTTGCGCAGATTGTCCTGCACCCACTGCACGGCATCGTCGATCACCGTCGCAAGGTCGTAGTGCAGGCTGGTCGGAAACACCGAAGCGTCGAAGAGCCGGGCGACAACGACGGTGAGGACCGGGACCGCAACTGCGATCATCGCAGCGGTGCGGCTGGACACCGTCGGCAGCTTTGTCGCCAGCCGCGAATGTCGCTTGGACTTCTCGCCGGTGCTGATTCGGTCGAGCGCAACCGCCATCAGGACAATGCCGAGGCCAGCGGCAAAAGCCTTGCCGACCTCCAGCTTCTGCAGGGCCGCCAACACCTCTCGCCCAAGGTCTCCAGTACCGAGCAGCGACGCCAGCACGACCACGGCGAATGCCATCATGATCACCTGATTCAGGCCGAGCAGGATGGTGCGTCGCGCCATCGGTAGCTGCACCTTGAACAGCTGCTGCAACGTCGTGGCGCCGAACGACTCGCCGACCTCGTTGACCACCACCGGAACCTGGCGCAGCCCGAGGTTGGTGAGCCGGACTGCAGGAGGCAGGGCGTAGATGACGGTGACCACCACTGCCGGCGGGAATTGGATACCGAAGAAGAGCGTCGCCGGGCTGAAGTAGACAAAGATCGGCATCACTTGCGCAGTGTCAAGCAGCACTCGTACCACGCGCTCGACGCGGTCGGATCGAGACGTGAGGATTCCGAGTGGAATGCCGATCAGCAGGGCAATCACCACTGCGACGATCATGATGGCCAGGGTCCGCATCGCCAGATCCCAATCGGCAATCACCCCCACACCGAAGAGCGCCACTGCGCCGGCGATTGCGGCGCGCATGCCACCTGTTCGCCAGCCAATGACGCCGACCAGCGCGACGACGCCTGGCCACCGCAGCGCCAGCAGGAGCGACTCGGTGTTCTCCACGGCCCATGTCAACACATCGGCAATCGGATTGAACACCCAGGTGAAGATCTTCGAGGACTGCCGATTCACGACCGACCACTTGTACCTGTCCTGCGCCCACTTCTGGATGCCCGAGTCCATCCAGTCCGGCACGTCGTGTGCTGCGACGAGCGCGCCCACCGAGAGAGCCGCAAAGATCGCAAGACCGATCGTGCGCTGCTGTCGGCGCGCCCGAACAGACTCGTCGGACTCCAGGGTGGGCAGTGTCTCCACCGAGACTGCCATCAGATGTCCTCAGTGGCCATGACCGACAGCACACCGACTCGATCGAGGGTTCCCACGTTGCGACCATCCTGGACGACACGAACCGGCAGCTCGCTGCGTGCGACGAGATTGACGGCTTCGCGAACTTTCGAGCCGCTCTGAACATCGCCGGCGAACGGACCCTCGCTGGGCGCCGACATCACCGCGTCGACAGGAACGACGTGGCTGCGCGGCACGTCGCGAACGAAGTTGGCGACGTAGTCGTCGGCCGGTTCGAGCACCACCTCCGTGGGGGTACCGACCTGCACGAAGCGACCATTGCGCATGATGGCAATCCTGTCGCCGAGGCGAAGTGCCTCCGACAGGTCGTGCGTGATGAACACCATCGTCTTGCGCAGCTCACGGCGCAGCCGGACGATCTCGTCCTGCATCTCTCGGCGGATCAACGGATCGAGCGCGGAGAAGGGCTCGTCGAACAACATGATGTCCGGGTTGGTTGCAAGCGCACGCGCCAGACCGACGCGCTGCTGCTGGCCGCCACTGAGCTGGTGCGGCTTGTACGTCTCCATGTTGGGAAGTCCGACCAACTCGAGCGTGTGGGCTGCGGTCTCACGGCGCTGCGACTTGTTCATGCCGCGCAGTTCGAGCCCGAACGCGACATTGTCGAGCAGTGTGCGGTGTGGCAGCAGACCGAAGTGTTGGAACACCATCGACACCTTGTGGCGACGGATCTCCAGCAGCGCATCGTCATTGGCAGCGGTGACGTCTTCGCCATCGATGATGACCTGGCCCGCAGTGGGCTCGATGAGGCGGGTCAGACACCGAATCAGCGTGCTCTTGCCGCTGCCCGAGAGCCCCATCACCACGAACACCTCACCCGGCGCGACATCGAGGTTGACGTCGCGCATGGCGACCACGTTGCCCAGCTTTTCCTG